>JBEIGJ010000001.1:0-98240 GCA_040381935.1 Acidimicrobiaceae bacterium
ATGGCCACCCGTCCGTCCAATCGAAAACTAGCTAACGGTCCGAGCCCCTGAGTCGACTCCTGCTGAGGCCCACTGCTTGATTCATCTGCCATGACGTCAGACTACGGACCGTTGGCTACTTGCCATCTGTGCCACCATGTTTCCATGAACTCTCACCACGATGCCACCAGGCATGTCGTCTTGGTTCACGGTGCTTGGCACGGCGCTTGGTGTTTCAGCGCGCTTCAAGCAGAACTTGATCGACGAGGAATACCGAGCTACGCCGTGGATCTTCCGGGTCATGGGGCTTCGATAGAAGCCCTGGGAGATCTCGCTACAGATGTTGCTGCCGTACGATCCTTGCTGCAGGTTTTGGCCGATCGTGGCATTGCAGATCCAGTACTCGTTGGACACAGTTATGGCGGCGCCGTCATCTCCCAGGCTGCGACGATGGGACCTGGGGTTGGCTCACTGATCTACCTCGCAGCGTTCGCCCTCGAATCCGGCGAAAGCGTGATGTCCGCACTCGGATCTTTCCCCCGGCACGAAGTGGAGTTGGGCTCAGCAATTCGCATGCGTGACGACGGGACAAGCGTTCTCGATCCATCGGTCGCCAGTGCTGCTCTTTACAGTTCATGCGATGAGATCACAGTCGAAGCAGCCTTGAGTCGACTCACCCCACAACCGATGGCCACCATGACTCAAACCCTCACTGGTTCGGCTTTGGGTTCGGTTCTTTCGACCTATGTCATTTGCTCACAGGATCGAGCCGTTCATCCCGTCCACCAAGAACTGATGGCGCGACGTTGCTCGCAGACCGTCACCTTTGATACCGACCATTCCCCGTTCCTTTCCATGATTGAACAAACAGCTTCTGTCATCGAACAACACGCCCGTCAGCAGCGTTAGGCCGACAATGAAGATCAGAATCGGCTACGGGTTCGGAGTACGAACTTCCCTGAATGACGAAGGCTTTGGTCGCGTGGTAGATGCCCTCGAAAATCTTCACTTCGACAGTTTGTGGTTGAGTGAGAGAATCGGCGGTGAGGCCCCAGATCCACTCGTGGGAATGGCCTACGCCGCCGGGCGAACCAAGAAACTGAAATTCGGTATGAGCGTGATGGTTTTGCCAGGGCGCAATCCGGTCATCTTGGCCAAAGAACTTGCAACACTCGATCGATTATCCGGAGGTCGATTGCTCCCGGCGTTCGGACTCGGCGTAGCCGATCGCCACGAACAACAAGCTTTCGGCGTGGCCCGTGAGGAGCGAGCGAAACGTTTCGATGAGGCATTGTCAGTTTTGCGGGCCTGTTGGACTCAAGAGCGAGTCACCCACCATGGGACGTTTTTTCACTACGACGATTTACAGGTCCAACCCAAACCGCTGCAAAATCCGCCCGAGGTCTGGTTGGGAGGAATCGCCCCCAGCGAATTGAAGCGTGTCGGCCGTCTGGCCGATGGATGGTTGCCGAGCTTCGTTACTCCGAGTGATGTCCAAACTGGCCGACGCATCGTGGAGCAAGTTGCCGCTGAACATCATCGCTCGATTGATGAGGAACATTATGGCGCCCTCATTCCTTACGCTTTCGATGCTCTCCCCGATGCCCTGGAGGCTGGTCTGCGCGCCCGTCGACCAGATCTTGATGACGTTGGACAGCTCATCCCGCGCGGTTGGTCCGCTTTACAAGACATGATCGGACGTTTCGTGGACGTGGGGTTTTCCAAATTCGTGGTCCTTCCGATTGTCGAACCAGGTTCGGCAGGCGACTGGGAAGACCACCTCTCCGAGGCAGCCGAACGTCTCTTACCCCTGCAGACCTGATCTCTGTACCCTTTTCGGCACGCGCCATGCCACGCCGATCCTGCTTGGGTAGGAAAACGACGCGATTTGGCACCCTTTCGCGCCCAAGGATTGAAGGGGTTAGCGGCCGGTTTCTCGGTAAGGGGTGTCCAAGAACGGTGGCCAGTCACCGCCACCATGAACCTGCAGGGTTGCTCCGCTCACGTATCCCGCCAGCGACGAGGCAAAAAAGACGCAGACGTCGCCGATCTCCTCCGGAACTGCCAGTCGCCCTATGGGAATCTGCGCCCCGGTCCGACGTACTCCTTCTTCATCCCCGTAATGCAAATGGGCCAATTCGGTACGCACCATCCCGACCGTGACCAAATTGGTCCGGACCTTGGGTAGCCACTCCTGACCCACCGTTCGGGTGAAGTTCGCCAGAGCCGCTTTGGCCGCTCCATAGGCAGCCACCGTCGGGGCCGGTCGTTCGGCCGAGACGCTGCCGATATTGATGATCGACCCACCTCCGTCTTGATCCTGCATGATGCGATTCGCCGCCTGACTGCACCACATGGCCGCAAAAAAATTGATGGCCATGATCTTTTGATCGAAGTTCGGAGATGACACAGCAGTATCGGCGGGTGGACTTCCACCCGCATTGTTGACCAAGACATCGAGGCGCCCGAACCGAGCATGGATATCGGCGAAGAGTTGTTCGATGTGCTCGGGTTTGCGCAGATCAACCGCATGAGACGTCCAGCCGGTCGGCAGGCCATCGGGAATCGAGCGAGCACAGACCACCACGGTGGCTCCGGCATCGTCGAACCTTTGGGCAATACCCCGTCCAACACCTTTTGTTCCCCCGGTTACCAGGACGACACGTTCCGAAAAATCGATGGCCAGGGCCACGCCTGCACCATACTGGCCCGACTTTCCCGCTCTCCGCTCTTTCAGCCGTGTCGTCCTCGTTTCTGACGCTTCGTCAGATCAGGAGTACGCTCGGTGCGTGGGAATCATCTCGAATATCGACGATCGCGGGGTAGCCGAGATCGTCATGGACTGTCCGCCAGTCAACGCCTTGACCGTGGCCCAATGGTTCGAACTGGCCCAAACGGTTACCGCCTGCGGTGCCCAAAGCCACGTTCGCGCGGTGGTCCTGCGAGCTGAAGGACGGGGCTTCAACGCCGGCGTGGACATCAAAGAAATGCAAAACACCACCGGGTTCGACGCCTTGATCGGCGCCAACAAGGGATGCTTTGCTGCCTTCGCCGCCGTGTACGACTGCCCCGTTCCAGTCATTTCAGCGGTGGCCGGTTTCTGCGTCGGTGGCGGCATCGGACTCGTCGGCAATAGCGACATCATCGTGGCGAGTGACGATGCTTTTTTCGGTTTACCCGAAGTCGATCGCGGTGCACTCGGCGCGGCCACTCATTTGGCGCGATTGGTCCCTCAGCACAAGATGCGCGCCATGGTCTACACCTCGGCAACGGCAACCGCGGCCGAGCTTTTGGCATTCGGCAGTGTGCTGCGCGTTGTCCCCCGCGCCGAATTGCGAGCCGCTGCCTTTGAAATCGCTCACAACATCGCCGACAAACATCCAACGGTCATTCGCGCCGCCAAGGAAAGTTTGAATGGCATCGATCTGTGGGACGTGAAACGCAGTTACCGCTTCGAACAGGGGTTCACCTTTGAACTCAATCTGACCGGGGTCAGCGATGAATTGCGCGATGACTTCGCAAGAACCGATAAGACCAACTCGTCAAAAACCACCACCGATGCAGAATCAGGCAAGTCCCAATGAGCGTCACCCATCGCAGCAAATTGATCACTGAAGATCAGGCCGTCAGCCAACTCTCCAATGGCATGACCATCGGTATCGGTGGCTGGGGAAGTCGCCGCAAACCGATGAGCCTGGTCCGAGCATTGCTCCGCTCCAATCTCACCGATCTGACCATCGTCTCCTATGGCGGACCAGATGTCGGTCTGCTCTGCGCCGCCGGCAAAGTCCGTCGGCTGGTGTACGGATTCGTCTCACTCGATTCGATTGCTCTCGAACCGCACTTTCGGGCGGCGCGCCAAGCCGGGACAATTGCCGACCCCGTTGAATACGACGAGGGAATGCTGCAATGGGCCCTGTACGCCGGAGCCCTACGCCTTCCCTTTCTGCCGACTCGAGCCGGACTGGGAAGTGGAGTCATGGATGTCAATCCCCGATTGAAGACTGTGACTTCTCCTTATGAAGACGGCGAATCACTGTTGGCAGTTCCCGCCATTCGTCTCGATGCCGCATTCGTGCATATGAACCGTTCCGATGATCGGGGCAATGCCCAATTTCTCGGTCCCGATCTGTACTTCGATGATCTCTTCTTGGCGGCCTGCGAACCCGGACATCGTTTTGTCAGTGCTGAGCGAATTATCCCCACTGCAGACCTACTCACCGAAGGCACCTTTCACACGCTGAAGATCAATCGATCGATGGTCGATGGCGTCATTCACGCCCCGAACGGCGCTCACTTCACTACTTGTGAACCCGATTACGGTCGCGACGAAGCCTTCCAGAAGGCCTACGTCGAGGCGGCTCGGGAGACGGACTCCTGGTCTGCTTTCTCCCGCCGTTTTCTGAACGGTTCGGAAGCGGATTATCAGCACGCAGTCACCGAATGGACCGCTGAACGCGCCGCCGAGAAGTCAGCCACCAAGGGAGCATCATGAGTGACCTCACCCAAGAAAGCATCGCTCTCGCCGATGTCATTGCTGTGGCTTGCGCCGAAGCATGGCGCGGCGACGGTGAGATCTTCGCTTCGGGTATGGGTGTGATGCCAATGCTCGGAGCTCGTCTCGCTCGCGCCACCTTCGAACCCGACCTTTTGGTTTCTGATGGTGAAGCCTTCTTCGTCGCCGGTGACCTACCGATTGGGTCTCAGGAAAAAACCATCGAGGGATACATTCCGTTTCGCGCCGTCTTTGACACCTTGTGGGGCGGACGTCGCCACGTGATGATGGGAGCCAGCCAGATCGACCGTTTCGGCAACACCAACATCGCCAACATCGGACCCTGGTCAAAGCCCAAGGCCCAACTACTCGGGGTGCGCGGCGGCCCGGGGAACACGGTCAATAACGCCACTAGTTTCTTTATACCCAAACATCAATCCTCAGTTTTCGTTCCTACTGTCGACATGGTGAGCGGAGTCGGATACGACCGAGCACGTCAAATCGGCGGCTTCATCGCCCAACGCCATGATCTCCGGCGAGTCATCACCAATATCGCGGTTCTGGATTTCCAGGGCCCCGACAATTGCATGCGACTGGTCAGCGTGCATCCTGGGGTGAGCGTCGATGAGGTTGTTAGCAACACGGGGTTCGATCTCCACATCCCGTCTCAAGTGCCGATGAGTCGCGGACCCAATCCAGAAGAGATGGCAGCCATCGATCTCATCGATCCACGCGGTCTACGTCACCGGGAGATTCCGACATGACCATTACTTCTGCGAACTCCGTCGTTGCCCATCCACGACTGCGCACCTCTTTGTGCGATCTATTGGGAATCGATTATCCCGTCGTCCAAACCGGGATGGGTTGGGTTGCCGGACCGCGTTTGGTGAGCGCTACCTCGAATGCCGGGGCGCTCGGCATTTTGGCCAGTGCCACCATGGACTTTGACCAACTTGTGACCTCCATCACCGAAGTGAAGTCCCGCACCTCACGACCATTTGGCGTCAACTTGCGCGCTGACTCGGCCGATGTCGTGGACCGTATCGAGTTGATGATTGATCAGGGAGTCAAGGTGGCCAGCTTCGCCCAAGCCCCCAAACCCGAACTGATTTCCCGTCTGAAAGCAGCAGGCGTGGTGGTCATCCCATCCATTGGCGCCAAGCGCCACGCCGAAAAGGTACTCGACTGGGGTGTTGATGCCGTCTTGGTCCAAGGCGGCGAAGGAGGCGGCCACACCGGATCGGTTCCCACCACTGTCCTCCTTCCCCAGGTGGTCGATGCCGTAGCCGGACGAGTACCAGTCATTGCCGCTGGTGGATTCTTCGACGGACGGGGCTTGGTGGCGGCCTTGGCCTACGGCGCCGACGGCATTGCTATGGGAACCCGATTTCTCCTCACCAGTGATTCCACTGTGCCGCAATCGGTGAAGGATTACTACCTCTCCAAAGGCGTTCTCGACACTGTGGTTTCCATCCAAGTCGACGGCGTTCCGCACCGCGTCCTGCGCACCGAGTTGGTGGACCAACTCGAAAGCGGTCGCGGCAAAATACTGGCCTTGCCACGCGCGGCAATCAACGCTCTGCGATTTCGCAAGATGACCAACTTGTCGCTCCTGGCCATGTGGAAAGAGGGTCAAGCCATGCGTCAATCCATGGATCTGTCGCTCACCCAAATGATCATGGCCGCAAATACGCCAATGTTGCTCAAGGCCTCCTTGGTCGACGGCCATACCGAAAGCGGAGTCATGGCCAGCGGTCAGGTGGTCGGCATCATCGATGACCTGCCGTCATGTCAAGAGCTCCTCGAAAGGATCATCACCCAAGCCAATGACGTTCTGGCGTCTTTTAACGCACCGGGTTCGCGATGACTCTGATCATCAACGGACCAGACGACCTACGTTCTCGTCTCGGTACCCATCTCGGATACAGCGACTGGCTGGAGGTGGACCAGGAGCGAGTGAATCTCTTTGCTGAGGCCACCGGCGATCACCAATGGATTCACGTTGATCCCCTTCGGGCCAGTAGCGGTCCCTTTGGCGCTCCGATTGCCCATGGTTACCTCACATTGTCACTATCGAATTACTTCCTGCCGCAGATTGTGGAGGTGCGCGGCTTCGATGCTGGCGTCAACTACGGCCTCGACAAAGTGCGCTTTCCTTCTCCGGTCAAAGTAGGACAACGGATTCGTGGCGGGGCTGAACTCGTCAGTATCGACGATGTCACAGGCGGCGTTCAGACCACTATTCGGATCACCATCGAATGCGAAGGTGCTTCCAAGCCGGCATGCGTCATTGAATCACTCAGTCGCTGGCTGAATGGCTGATCCGGCGAACGACTGCGATGAGCTGTGCTTTGGTAGGGGGATCTTGAAAAAATGACCGTTCAAAAAATGTTTGAGATGCATGGGCGAGTAGCGCTTGTTTCTGGAGCCGGGCGCGGTATCGGAGCAGCCAGTGCCGTTGGGCTGGCCGAAGCTGGAGCCGATGTCGCTGTTCTGGCCCGCAGCATCGACCAGTTGGAGACAGTGGCGGAAAAAATCCGCTCGCTGGGCCGGCGAGCCATTGCTATTCGTTGCGATGCCAATGATCCCGATGATGTCACAGCAGCGGTGCAACGCACTGTTGACGAACTAGGACGTATCGACACGGTCATCAGCGTGGTGGGTGGCTCGATGCCCCAGCCTTTTATGTCCACGCGCGACAAGGATTTACGCCAAGCTTTCGAAAACAATGTGATCAACGGTTTGCGTTTGGTGCGAACGTGTGTGCCCCATTTGCTGACCGCAGCCGATGATCGGGTTGGTGCTTCTTCGGTGGTCATGGTTTCGAGCGCTATTGGTCATGTAGTCGGTCGCGGTTATGTCGCCTATGGCAGCGCCAAAGCGGCCCTCGACCATGCCGTCGAACTGATGGCCGCTGATCTCAATCCCAAGATCAGGGTCAACGCCGTGGCTCCCGGTGCGATTCTCACCGAAGCGCTCGACGTCGTGGCCAACGATCCCCAACTACGCGCCGGTATCGAAAAAGCCACGCCTTTACGACGACTCGGTGAACCCGAGGACATCGCGGCCGCGGTCCTCTATCTCGCCTCACCAGCATCGAGCTACGTCACCGGGCAAATCCTGGCGGTAGACGGAGGCGTCACCACGACCAATTTCAACTTTCCTCTTCCCGATCTGTGAGTGGAAGCGCCTCGATCCCATCATCGGCTGTTGCCGAGGGGTCTCCCATCCAGCGTCGGAGTTCATTGCGGGCTCTACGCCATCGCGATTTCGCACTCTTTTGGACTGCCGCGGCAATTTCCAACGGTGGCGGCTGGATGCAATTGGTGGCGGTTCCGGCGCTTTTATACGACCTGACCGGTAGTTCGACCTGGCTCGGACTGGCTTCAATGGCCGGCCTACTTCCGGCTGTCTTTCTCACTCCTCACGCTGGAGTGCTGGCTGATCGAATCAGTCGCCGTCGCATCTTGCTCATCACCCAGACCGTGCAGATGATTTGTGCCTTGAGTCTGTGGTTGTTGTACATGTCCAATGACATCAGCCCGGGTTCGATTGTCATCATTGGGCTCATCGGCGGAGTAGCAACCGGCTTTCAAACTTCGGCCTGGCAGAGTTTCGTACCGCTACTCGTCCCACCCGATGAACTGCTCGATGCGGTGAAGTTGAACTCGGTGCAGTTCACCTTGGCCCGGGCACTTGGTCCAGCTCTGGCCGGCGCTGTCGTCGGCACCCTGGGTACTGGGGCGGCGATTTTGATCAATGCCCTTACCTACACCTTGGTCATCGGAGCGCTCATCATTGCCCGGCCACGGCAGATCTTCTCCGCAACGAACAGCGGTCGGGTCGGTGCAGTTCTACGCGAGGGTGGGCGCTTCGTGTGGCGCAATCGACCTTTGCGCCTAGCGGTCTTTTTGGCCTTTGCCACATCTCTGTGCGGTCAGTCACTGCAACATGTCGCCCCGGCAATTGCCAACCAAATTTTCCTGCGGCCTTCAACGGACAACGCAGGATTGCTGGTGGCACTGGGTCTCGGTGCCCTGGTCTCCTCCATCAGTTCCGTTGTCGTCGGCGACCGACTCAAGCGTTCAGAGCGGGTCCTCATCGCCCTCCTTCTTTTCGCTCTCAGCACCGCTCTCATACCCCTCTCGTCGAACTATGCAGTGGGTTTAATCGCTTACTTCATCGGTGGTTTGGCTCACCTGCAATCAGCAGTGGCGCTGAACACTCTCATCCAAGGTGCGGTACCCGATCACCTACGGGGACGCACCATGAGTTTTTACGTGCTTGGCATCCTGGCGGGCATACCGCTCGGCGCATTCATGCTCGGCCGACTCGGAGATGTGTTCTCCATGCGGGTCGCGGTCACTATTGATGCGGTGATTTTTGTTCTCCTCGTCGTGTTAATGATCACACGAGGTTGGTTGCGCGACCTAGATACAACCAAGATTGAAGACGAGCCCAAACCGAATAGCAAGGATGCTGATGTCGCGCCCGGCGCGACTCCACTACAACCATGAGATTTCCCGAAGGTATCGATTCCGAATACGACCAGGCGCGTGTCGCTCTCGGAGCAGCAGTACGTCGTCTCGGTCACGCAGTCATTGGCCATGAAGTCGATTTTCGAACCATGACCGAAACTGCTCAGCTTCTGGATCGAATCAGTGAATCCTTCGAAGGGGAAATTCCTCGCTCACGTGAATTTTCTCATTTTTCGCAATCCCATAGCGAAGAAGTACCTGATCATTCCCGCCTGACCAGTCATATCACCCGCCCAGGTTCCGGACCCGGTAGCCCCCATGGACTGGAAATGGTGGTGCACCGACGCGGCGATCGCATCGAGGCTGAATTCACCCTCGGTGCTTCTCACGAAGGTGCCCCCCAACGCAGCCACGGCGGGATTGTGGCTTTGGCCTTCGACGATGCCATGGGCTTCGTCCTCAATGTCATCAAAGTCGTGGCCTACACCGGCCAGATCACCGTTCGCTACAAGGCCCCGACTCCATTGCGTCAACCTCTGGTCATCACGGCTTGGCTGGATCGGCGCGAGGGGCGAAAACTCTTCTTGGAAGCCGAGATGCACCAGATAGGCCCGGATTCCGACCGAACATTGCTGGCTACATCCTCGGCCCTCTTCATCGCCATCGATAGTTACTGAACTGCCACCGCGAATCATCGAGTTGAAGCGTCGATGGGTGAAACCGGATCGAGCTCAATCTGTCAAACTGTCAGACGTCCGTGACATCAGGGGGAATCATGACTGCTCTCAGCGACCACCAAGTGACGACCCGTCGCTTTCCGACCGAGTTGGTTCGACGTCTCGTGGACAATTATCAAAAGAAGACTTTGGACCACGCTTCCGGGGCAATGAGCGAACCGGCCACGGTGTTCACCGACCCCGTTCGATTCGAACGGGAACGTGACATTCTTTTCAAACGGGGAGCCCACATCATTGGCTGGACCGGAGAGCTCCCCCGGGCGGGCACCTACATCACCAAAAATGTTGCTGGGTATCCCGTTGTCGTCACCAGAGCCGAAGATGGAGCGCTTCGTGCTTTCATGAATGCCTGCACACATCGCGGCGCTCAAGTGGCCGAGGGATGTGGCGAAGCACGACGTCTGACCTGCCCGTATCACGCTTGGTCATTTTCGTTGGATGGACAACTCGCCGGGCAACCTCAGGCTTACGCTTTCGATGACATCGAGCGCGCTTCTTTGTCGCTTCAACCTCTCCCCATTGCCGATGTATCGGGGCTCATCGCCGTTGGACTCGATCCTGATACTGATCCGAAAGATGCCTTTGCTGATATCGCACCTCATCTGAGTTGGTGTGGCTATGACCGGCACGAAGTCATCTGCCATCACACCTGGAAATTGAGAACCAACTGGAAAATCGCTTTCGATGTGAACTTGGAGTCGTATCACGTCGACTATCTCCATCGCGACACACTTTCGAATCTGGTCCTGCACCATCCCATTTATGACTCCTTCGGCCCCCATGCGCGTTGGGGTTTTCCAACCACGGGGGTCGAACGACTGGTAGACGTGCCAGAAGAGGAGTGGCCCGATCCGGCGCCGGTCAGCATCATCCATACGTTGTTCCCAAGTGTGGTCCTGCTGGAGACACCGGTCAGCTGTCAAATGTTCCGCATCTATCCTGGCGACTCCGTGAACGAGTGCACCGTTGAATTAACCGAGGCCTCATTGAAGCCAGTCACCAATGACGAGGAACGGGCCGCCCGGCAACGAGGCGCTGACTTCGCTGCTTTGGTTGTGGGACAAGAGGATTTCCCCGCTGCCGAACAGTGCCAAAGAGGTGCGGAGATGGGATTGAAGAACTTCGTCTTTGGTGCCAACGAACCAATGGTGCAACATTGGCATCGTGCTTGGCAGGCTTCTCTCGATCGCCACTGATTCCATCCCCACATTCACCTAACGATTTCTGGAGTTACCGATGACCACTGTTTCCATCTCTCGCGCCCTGCTCGACTTGGCCACTGCTGATCCAGATCGGCGGGCGGTGACCTGCGGAGACGAGTCCATTACTCGTGCCGAGCTCGAAGTGCGCTCCAATCGATTGGCTCGGGCCTACGCCGAATTAGGAGTAAGTCAGGGTCGCTATGTCACGATCGCCCTTCCCAATTCAGTGGAGTTTTTCGTGGCCTGTGTGGCGGTATGGAAACTGGGGGCCACTCCTCAACCGGTGAGTTACCGACTCCCCGATCGCGAACGTCAGGCCATCGTCGAACTGGCCGACGCCGCTCTCGTGGTAGGTGTCGATCCCCAGGTGCATCCCTTGCGACACTCAGTTCCTGCCGGTTACCAACCCGACCCAACATTGAGCGATGAACCCTTACCCGAGGTCATTTCACCGGCTTGGAAGGCTCCCACTTCTGGGGGGTCGACTGGCCGACCCAAGTTGATTGTGGCCAGTGATCCTGGAACGGTGAATGTTGGTTCGCCCGGAATGGGTCAACGGGTCAACGGCGTGGTCTGCATTCCCGGTCCGCTCTATCACAACGCCCCCTTTTCCTTTGCCAGTTCCGGTCTCTTCCACGGTAATCATCTCGTTCTTCTTCCATCTTTCGATGCCCAAGGAACCCTGGCTGCCATCGATCATCATCATGCTGATTGGATCTTGATGGTTCCCACGATGATGTCGCGCATTTCGCGCTTGCCCGAGGACGTGAAATCTCGTTACGACCTTTCGTCACTCCAGGTGATCTGGCACATGGCCGCTCCGTGTCCACCATGGCTCAAAGAGGAATGGTGTCATTGGTTCGGCGGGGAGAAGATCTTCGAGCTCTACGCCGGCACCGAAGCGCAAGCCGTCACCATCATCCGCGGTGATGAATGGCTCGCCCATCGCGGTTCAGTTGGTCGGTGCGTTTCAGGTGAAATGCGCGTTCTCGACCCCGAGACCTATGAGGAACTTCCTCCTGGAACAATCGGTGAAATATTCATGCGCAACGATCGCGTCACCTACACCTATGTCGGAGCACAAGCCCGTCGATCCCCTGATGGCTGGGAAAGCCTCGGCGACATGGGCAAGATCGACGCCGAAGGTTACGTCTACCTCACCGATCGGCGCGGCGACATGATTCTTTCTGGTGGTGCCAACATCTATCCCGCTGAAGTGGAGATTGCTCTGTCCGAACATCCGGCCGTCGTTTCCTCAGCAGTCATCGGTCTGCCCGATGAGGATCTCGGTAACCGCATTCATGCTTTGGTACAAGTATCGCAGCCCGTTGATGAAGATGAACTCCGCACCTTTTTGAATGAGCGACTGGTGCGCTACAAAGTTCCTCGCACTTTCGAGTTCGTCGACGAAGCCGTCCGTGATGATGCTGGCAAGGTACGGCGCTCGGCACTACGGGACGAGCGCAGTTGAAATAGCAAACCCTGCTGTATGCTCTCAGTGGGATGTGAAGACAACCGGTAAAGACTGTATTCCGCGTACAAAAGACGAGTGACTGTATTGCGGCACGAAGTTGGCGTCAGCAAAACGAAGGCCAGTCATACGACTCAAAATCTCCCGATAGACGGATCGCAATTCCAAACGCGCCAAGTTTGCCCCCAAACACAAATGCGGTCCCCAGCCGAAAGCGATATGGGGATTGGGATGGCGTGAAGCGTCGAACTCATCAGGGTTGACGAAAAAATCCTCATCTCGATTGGCTGAGAGATAGTGCATTAACACTTGGGATCCCTCGGGAATCAAGACATCGCGAACCGTCACATCTTGAGTCGTCGTGCGGTTCATGTTGACAATTGGTGTCACCCAACGCAGCGCTTCTTCGACTGTTCGCTCCAGGTTTTCTGGCGAGGCTTGGGCATAACTCATTTGCTCTGGTCGGCGAATGAGTGCTTCGATTCCTCCGGCGATGACATTGCGCGTGGTTTCGTTACCCCCCACCAACAAAAGAAGAGCGTTACCCACGACATGGGCATCATCGAGAACCTCACCGCCGTCTTCGGCGGCAGTCACTAACTTGCTGACGAGATCATCCCCGGGTTTCGATTTTCGCTGCTCGATCACTTCGGAGATGTACGCGTAGTAATCGAGAGCCGCAGTCATCACGTCATCGGTGACGTTTTCAGGTCCGTCTGACCCCGCAATCATCCGATCGCTCCACGTTTGAAGCCGCCCATAATCGTCTTCAGGGGCTCCCAACATCTCACCAATCAAAGTCATCGGAAGTGGTTTGGCAATATCGGCCACGACATCACACGTCCCAGTTTTCATCACCGCATCAACCAATTGGCCAGCCACAGCCACAACGTGACTTTCGTAGGCCGCCATTTGCCGCGGGGTGAAACCCCGAGCAACGATACGACGCTGGCGAGCGTGATCAGGATCATCAGCATCGATCATCGAAGGCTGGGCACTTCCATTAGGACGCGATCCATGAGTGGCGTTACTGAATAGGGCCGGTTGCCTTTCCGCCCAACGAATGTCCTCCAATTTCGACAACATCCACATACCACGGACGTCTCGAAAGACTGGCTGATGGTTTCTGATCCAAGCCAAAGTCTCGAACGGTCCATTTTGATAGAGATCACGATCGAGAATATTGATTTCCTGACGAAGCGGGTCAGCGATAGTCATTTCAGGTCACAACTTTCCAGATGTGGTCATGCAGCGCCTCGTTCCAAGATGAATCGTCACCGCCGACGATAACAAGCCCACTGCCCGGACATCCAGCGCTTCGGTATCTCAGTCCACGTCCGGCCTTCCCATTTCGGCCAGAATGACGGGGTGCATACACAACGTGGTCTACCAAGCAATCGTCATCTCCTCGCTCTCACTGTCGTCTTGGGTCTGATGGCATCGGCCTGCGCCAATCGTGATTCTGAGGTTGATGTGTCAACTACCGTTGGATCCGCTCCCGATTCCACTCAAGCGCCCGAAATCGTCGAACCCGCATCGAGTATCACCTTTGGAGATCTGCCATCGCCCTGTGGCCCGGCACCCGAGGGAATCGAACCCAGCGTGGACCCCGCAGAGGCCAATGGCAGCGTTGATGCCATTCGCGTCGCAACACCCACTGACAAAGGTGCCTCCATGGCTGCCGGATTGAACGCCGAGCTCTACGACGCCGGTGTGGCCTTTGCCGAATGGTGCAATGAACAAGGTGGCATTGCCGGCCTTCCTCTCGAAGTGATCGATGCTGATGCCAAACTCTTCGAAGTCCCACCGCAGATGGAGAACATTTGCTCCAATGCCTTTGCCATGGTCGGTGGCGGCTTTGCTTTCGATGACCAGGAATTCCCTCGCTTTCATGAATGCGGCATGATCGACATTGCTGGATTCGTGGTGACTACCGCCAAATCCCAATCCGACAACATGATCTCCCCCATGCCCAACCCCTCGAACGCCAAAGATGGTGGTTGGTTCCGCTGGGCAGTGAACACCGCACCGGAGGACATGCAGGCTTACGCCACGGTGTACGCCGACCTCTTGACGTCGCAAATCGTCGAACAGCAGTACGTCGAGATCGCCGAAAAACTGGGTGGGGTCACCGTCGTGGACCGTATTCCCTTCAATCCCACCGGTGAAACATCCTGGGCGCCAATTGTGCTGCGCCTGAAGAGCAGTGGAGTACGGGCGATGAGTTTCGTTGGTGTGCCTGAAGTTCTGGCTCAACTTCTCAAAGCCATGGACGAAGTCGGTTACCGACCGAATTTGATCATGAACGATGCCGGTTTTTATGCCGATATTTTGCTATCCCGAGCAGGCTCAAGCGCCGACGGGGTCCTGGTTCGCACGGCATTCTCACTTTTCGAAGAAGCAGATCGAATCCCTGCAGTCCGTGACTATTTGAATTTGATGGCCACATACAACCCGACGGGCAAAGTTGCCGGATTGGGAATGCAATCAACTTCAGCATTTCTTTTGTTCGCCCAAGCTGCAAGCGACTGCATCACCGCCAATGAAGGAGTTCTCACCCGCAGTTGTGTCATGGCCACTGCGTCGACCGTGAAGAATTGGACTGGTGGCGGACTTCATGCCCCCTCGGATCCAGGAACCAATCAGCCAAGCCCCTGCTACCAGATCATTCAAGTAGTCGATGGATCGTTCACTCGGCTCTATCCACCACTCGATCCCACTGAGCAGGAGCGAGCACTGGTTCCAACTGCTGACATCACCGAAGCCGGATGGGCCTGCGATCCGAGCACGGTGGTGCAACTGGAAGGTGATTACGGAGATGCAAGTATCGGCAAGATTCAGCGCTGATCGCAGTAGGGATCAGACTTTCTCTACTTCGACCAAGGTGTCATAGAAGGCCACCCCTCCACCGTGATCGGCGGCTTGATCGTTGGTCAACGCATTAACAGTTCGACCATCTTGGGTGCGCGACCCGACCCAACCGAAGGGTACGGACACAACTCCAGCACGTACTCGACGCTGATCATCGCTTGGAATCCGAGCCGCTACTACCAGTGACGACCGATCATTCCAAACCCGCACGCGATCACCATCAGCGATTCCACGGGCTCGGGCATCTTCTGGAGCGAGTTCGCAGTAGATCTCTCCTTCTGAAAGCACATGGTGCTCCAGATCGGAATAGGACGAGTTCAAAAAACGCAGATGAGTCTTTGGCGACATCAGACTGAGGGGAAAGCGATGGCGCAAGTCAGCATTGCCATTCAGTCCCTCTTGTGCCGGCTCGTAGGTTGGAAGGGCGGGTAGTCCCAAGGCCGAAAGCCGGGGATCGACAAAAAGAGCCTTTCCGTTCGGTGTAGGGAAATTCCCTTCGACGAAGGGTCGCACATCGTCATCGACTGTCAATCGTGCAAATCCCTCACGCTGTAAAGCCTCAAAATCGAGTCCATGAACTGCACTGCGGATCAGAGACTCATCGTCTTCGAAAAGCTCGGGTTCGCTAAAACCCATGGCGGCCGACAGACGGCGCCACAATTCGGTATTCGGCACACACTCGCCCAGAGGCGCAATGGCTGGATGATTCCACCCGAGATACAGATGCCCCCATGAAGGCACGACATCGAGATGTTCGATTTGGGTTGTGGCTGGGAAAATGACATCGGCGTAACGCGCAGTATCCGTCATGAATTGCTCGGAAACCACAGTGAAAAGATCTTCGCGCTCGAGACCCTGACGGATGAGATCGGCATTCGGCGCCGTTACCAAAGGATTCCCGTTGTATACGAAGAGAGCCATTACCCTCGGATCAATCGCTGGGTCGGTGAGATTTCGTCCGAGCCGATTCATACTCAGCCCGCGACGCTC
The DNA here is from genome assembly GCA_040381935.1 of Acidimicrobiaceae bacterium. GTDB lineage: Bacteria > Actinomycetota > Acidimicrobiia > Acidimicrobiales > Ilumatobacteraceae > Casp-actino8. The sequence goes on from JBEIGJ010000001.1 coordinate 16,224, forward strand.
ACCAGCAGCATCGATCAAACCAGCAACATCGAAAACCGAGTCATCGATGTTGACGCTGTTGTACGAACCAACACTACGCGAGTATCCCCCACCCCGATATCTCCACGCTCCAGTGAGAAGTGGCAAGCAGGTCAGCGTTCGAAAGAACATTGCTCCGTGTTCACGGTGCTCGGCACCGATCAGCGTGCGAATGAAAGCAGGTTTGATGGTCCCATATTCAAGAGCCAGTCTCTCGATTTCTTCAGCCCGGAGGCCACACTCTTGAGCAGCTCGCTCGGGCGTCCAGGATTCAACATGTGCCGACAATTCCGCAAAGCCTTCGGTATATCGGTCGATGTAGTCCTGGTTGATCAATCCATCACGAATCAACACATGCATCATGGCCAACATGAGGGCGACATCAGTTCCCGGTAGAGGTTGGAGGAAGTGATCAGCAGCCTGCGCAGTGATGGTTCTTAAAGGGTCGATCACAACCACTCGCGCGCCTTTCGCCCGCGCCTCTTCGATGAAGGGCCACAGATGACGGTTTGTCAACCGTGTATTGGTTCCCCATAAGAGGATCAATTTGGCGTGCGCCACATCCATGGGATCGGCACACAACGGAGTTCCCATCGTCAAAGCCGTTCCGGCTTTAGCCGTTGCCCCACAGAGAGAATCAATCTGTCGCGATGAGCCCACTTTGGCAAAAAAGCGACGATCGAGTGAGTTCATCTGGATCAGACCTTGGGTGCCGGCATCTCCCCAGGGCAAGACAGCCTCGCCCCCATGGTCGTCAATGATCTTTTGCAGTTGCTGCGCCACCATTGCGAGAGCCTCGTCCCACGTCGCCTGGCGAAAAGATGCCTCCCCTTTCGAACCGGTTCGGACCAGTGGATACAAAAGTCGTTGTGGGCTGTAGACCCGATCCAGGAAACGATTCACCTTGGGACACAGTTCACCCCGAGAGTACGGGTGATCGGCGTTACCCGACATCTTGACGGCTACTCCATCGACAACCTCCACTGTCCATCCACATGAGTCTGGACAGTCGTGATGACAGGTCCCCAAAACCGTTCGAGTTCCGACTGACAAGGGTAATTTCGGCATGGTTTCAGTATGCCACCGCTATCCGCGACCGTTCGCGAGGTTTATGCTGAATTGACCACCACGAAAGGAAATCATGTCCGACGAAGCACTCGACCGCGCACTGATCACCGATCTCATGGCCCGCTACTCATGGGCGCTGACCGATCGAAATTGGGATACCTGGAAATCGGTCTTCACTGCCGACGCTCAGGTGGACTATTCCACTGCCGGCGGTCCCGTCGGTTCACCAACTCAAGCGGCGGAGACATTCGCAGCGATGATGGGCGGGTTCGATGTCTCAGTGTCATCAGGCGGCAACGTCACCATCGATTTCGTTGATGGTGACACGGCCACAGTCCGATCGATCTACACGATGATGATGCGTATCCCCGGCGCCGATGGTGGAACTCCTACCTACATGCAAGCCAGCGGCTGGTATCACGACACCGTGCAACGCACTGCCGATGGATGGCGCATCCAGAAGCGGTTCGAGCAACTGGCCTATGTGAAGCCGGCCTGAAATGCCCTTGCCGTCCAAACGCAATCCTGAGGAGTTGGCACGAACCCTGGAAGCATGGTTCGCCGAACGACTCGGGGGCCCCGTGACCATTGCCGATGTTGCGATCCCTGAGGGCACCGGCATGAGCAGTGAGACACTGCTGATGACCGTTCACCACGTCATGTCCACCAATTCTTCCAGCGAATCTTTGGTTGTGCGCCTTGCTCCCGATATGAACGATTGGCCGGTCTTTCCGGTGTATGACTTGGATGCTCAGGCTCGCGCTATGGCCCTCGTTGGCGCACGCAGTTCGGTTCCGGTTCCCAATGTGCGCTTCGTCGAAAGCGACGCCGCTGTACTCGGATCTCCATTTCTCGTCATGGATCGAATTTCGGGACGGGCACTCCCCGACATGCCTCCCTATGTCTTTGGCGGCTCCTACATGGATCAACTCAGTGCTGACGAACAACGCACACTCGGCCAAACCGTGGCCCAACTTCAGGCGCAGATTCATGCCATTGATCTGGATGCAGCCGAAAAAGCCGGATTCGATCTTTCATTCCTCCCGGACCGTAGCGGCTCCGCAGTGGACCGACTTCTTGCCGAACAACGTTCGTACTACGACTGGGCACGCGGTGATCTCCGCTTGCCTGTCATCGAAAAAGCACTCGACTGGCTGGCCCATCACCCACCACGAGATCCGGGACCAACCGGTATCAATTGGGGCGATGCTCGACCTGGCAACGTTCTCTTCCAAGGACTTCGCCCCACCGCCGTTTTAGATTGGGAAATGGTCAATGTGGGTCCCGCCGGAGTCGATGTCGGCTGGCTGATCTTCATGCACCGCTTCTTTCAGTCATTAGCTGACATCTTCGAACTACCCGGTTTCCCGGAATTCTGCCGACCTGATGACATCATCAAGGCCTACGAAGAAGCTGGCGGGCGTCAGATTGTCGATCTTGATTGGTACATCAAGTACGCCAGTTTGCGTTTCGCCGCGATCGCTATTCGCACATCGTTACGCGAAGCGGCCTACGGTAACCGTGAAATGCCCAGTGATCCTGAAGACCTGATCATGCACAAGGACATGCTCTATCAGCAATTCGCTGACGCACTTTAGACATACATACTGCAGGCGAATCTGGTCAGCCTTTGAGCAAATCAGGTCGCATCTGCGCTACTTGGCGGCGGATGCCGTCATGCCAATCGATTCGCGAATGAAATCCAACCGAATGCAACTTTGACAAATCGGGGACGATGGAGGCAATCGTGGCCGTTGTGGGATTGAACGTAGGTACCAGTCCGGTGAGCCGGCCCATCTCATCACACCATTCCTCGATGGATACGACTTGATCACCACCCCAATTGACAATGTTGGCGGGATCACCGGCGAAGTCGAGGAGATAGGGAATGCTGCGAGCAATATCTTCGGCATGAATCGGCGTGTACGACGTTGGTTGATTCACATGGACCGGAACAGGAATGTCACGTTCCATCATCATCAAATGAAAGGCCATCCACCCGTAATTGTCGCCATAGGGCACATTGAGCCGGGCAATGACTGTTGGAACACCTAGTCGCCTGGCCGTGTGCGTGACTAACACTTCGCCAGCGATCTTGGAGATGCTGTACGTCGGCATACCCGGCATTGGTCGGTGACTATCACCGAGCAAGTCTGTCTCCTGTCGCGGTTCATGATCCTTGGGCTCATAGACCGCAGTTGAGGAACAATGAAAGAATTTCAAAGCATTGCTGCGCTGCGCCGCAATTTCCAACAGATCAGCGCTTCCATAGGCGTTCGCAGCAAACGCTTGTTCGAAGGAGCTGCTTTTGGCCACGGCGAAGTGCAACACCAGATCTAAGTCATGAGGCACTTCCTCCAAGCGACCCTTTTCCAAATCAATACTCACCGTATTGACACCAACCTGCTCCCACGGTTGACGACCCGCTGGATCTGAAAAGCGCGCCGCTCCAAAAACCGTGTTGCCCTGTTCGGCCAAGGATTTGGCCAACGGGCCGGCCACCCATCCGGTCACTCCCGTGATCAGAATCCGCTGGTTCGAAATTCGAGGTTCATTCGCGACCATCTTCGTCCTCACCACAATTGATCCGTGTAGGTGTCTGTTCCGAACACCGTATTTTTGAATGGGCTGGTCCACAAGTGGGTTGCCAGTCCACTTGCCTCCAGATCGGCTCCGAAGCGTCCGTAACCCTCACTCCACTGCCCCGCTGGATCGTGGTCAACGAAATGGATTTGCAGGAAACGCTTCTCGGCTCGCGGAACACGTGGTACATCGGGCGGAGCATCATCCAAAAGCGGGAGCAAGGTGGCGTAATTGAAGACATCGGGACCCCATGAAGATTCAAAAGCCTTTGGAGCCCAGCTGTCCTGCATCCAGCGACTCATGTCATCGTGTGATACACCATCGTTCAGTTCTCCGACATTGACAACAATGCCCGGATAGTTGCGATCGAGAGCCAGTTCGATATTGGTGGTGTTTTCGGTTCGGGTCATCGACCACTGGTTGTCGTACAACTGAGTATGAATATGAGTGCGCTCAGCGAACATACGTCCCGTGGCGTGCAGATTTTTCACCGTGTCCACACTCCAGCGGTTCCACTCATCGTGGTAACCCTTCAATACCCAGTAGATAGCTAAGTATGAACCAATACTCGGCTCCGGCGTCATTGGTGATGCAGTCGGGTAACGCAGTTCCTTGAGATCGCGCGTCGCCACGAAACGGTCACCGGCGAAGGTATAGGCCCCAACCATGCACCCGCCATAGAAATGATCTCGCTCGTACCAGCGGTTGTATTCAACCTCATGGCCACGACTGGGCTCGACCATGGTGAACAAGAGCGTTCCCAATTCGATCGGATACTTTTTCACTGCTTCCCCCATTTCGGCAGTACACGGATCTGAGCCGTCACGTGCTGAGAACTCGGAAATCCTGACACGAAGACTGTAGAGGGTGCTGTTCAGCCCACCAAGTTCGTCAAATTCTCCCGCACTGCGGGCCACTCCTGCGCCACAACCGCGTACACCGCGGTATCGCGCAGCATGCCCCCCTCGCTACGGACGTAACTCTGGCGATGAGATCGCAGTGTTCCCTCGTAGACCGCCCCAATACGCTCGATCGCCCGTCGGCTATTGGCATTGCGCGCATCAGTGCATACGGCCACTCGACCCACACCCCACACTTCGAAGGCCTGGGTCATCATCAACAATTTCGCTTCGGTGTTGATCGCCGTGCGCTGAGCGGAATGGGCAAGCCACGTGCCCCCTATTTCAACTTCATCGGGGTAGGGGTCACCCGGGAATCCCCTTCCAAAGGCGTAACGCAACTCCATGAATCGCGTACAGCCGACCAACCGTCCAAGATGGTTGTCAAAGGTTATTTCCCGTTGGGCATACGGTTTCACCAATCCTGCTTCCCGCTGGCTCAACAACAGGCCGACATAACGGGTCATCTCATCGGTGCCTTCGGGTACATGGGCAAAGACATACGTGCGCCGATCCTCGCTTGCGGCCCGAACGAGTTCGTCGACATGATCGAACGACAGTGGCTCCAACGCCACATGTCGCCCAATGAGCGCCGGAACGCTGGTCAAGATCCGATGACGATGTTGGGTTCCTCGGTAAGGACCCAATGCAGGTTGGCTGAGTCGAGAAACTTTTCCGTATCTTCCATGACCTGCGGAAAATCAGGTTCCGTCATGTGCTTCATGAAGTCGTCCACCGAATCGAACAACTGAATCGTCACCCCATCGAAAGCAGGTTCCCGTTGCCCACTACCGGCGGCCGGCCACGAGACGGGATGCTGTTCATAGCGGCGCACGTACTTGGCGGCTGAGCAATTGGCGATCAGCGGCCCGTGAGTATGAAACCAGTAGTTCAAGAACTCATCGTGCGTCATTCCCGCTTTGCGCTTCAATAAAGTCACCAGTCGAATCATGTCCGTTTCCCCTCGAGTACGAAATACTTCTTTCAATCGCCATTGCACTGTTGATCGTAAAGGACTGGATACCGCTCCATCACGATCGACTGTGGCTCTTACAGACCGAGAAAAGATCCACCGTCACAGATCAGGGTCTGACCAGTGACAAAGGCAGCGTCGTCACTAGCTAAGAACAAAGCCACCGACCCGATATCGGCAGTGATATCGCCCACTCGGCCGAGTGGGGTTCGGGCTTCGATGGCCGATTGGAGTGCAGGATTACGAGCAAAAGCCTGCTTCAGAGCCGGACTACCGGCAACTGGTCCCAAACAATTCACCGTCACTGCGTGAGGACCCCACTCCCTCGCCAAACTCTTGGCAATGGCCCGTTGAGCGCCCTTGGCCGCCGAATAGAGCGGAATGTTGGCACTGCCCTCCACCCCCGATGGTGATGTCACCAGAATCAATCGACCAGCTCCGGTTCCCACCGGTCGGCTCGATGCCGCCACCAGGTGGGCATAAGAGGCCCGCGCGCAGACCAAGCTGGCCCACACCGCAGTACGCGACATGTCATCCCAATGAATGTCCACATCGGCCTCTTCCAAACGGTGAGGTCGACCACCGGTGAATGCGTTGTGCACCATGATGTCCAAGCGACCAAAGCGCTCGACCGTCTGCTCGACACAGGCCTCGACCGATGTCGATTCGGCCACATCGGTCACGATGCACAGCGCCTCGCCCCCTTCCTCGCGGATGGCTTGGGCAACTGGTTCACCAGTGACTCCGCGACGAGCGGCAATAACGACCCGGGCCCCCTCCGCAGCCAGTCGGCGAGCAATTCCTTCTCCCACTCCTTGGCCGGCACCGGTGATGATGGCCACCCGATCCTGCAATCGTCGATTCACATCCACTGCCCACCATCGCAGACCAGTGTTTGACCCGTAGTCGTCCCGGCCGATTCACCGCACAACCAAGTCACCAAAGGTACGGGATCAAGAATTTCTTCGCCCTCTGGCCAACCCACGGACCCATCGGCAGTCTGCATACGTTCGAGAGCGGCATCGTCAAGGAGAGCTGGAGCAGCAATTGAAACTGGTCCGGCAATCGATGGGTCGATGTCGAACCAACGCGGTTCAACCGCCACGGCATTGACCGTGACGCGATCGCGTCCCCACTGTCGCGCTGCTGACTTCACCAGTACCCGTGCTGCTTCGGCCAACGCTGCCGTGGCGGCGTATCGCGCTCCTCCCGACATCGCCGTGGTCGGCACGAGGATCACAATCCGTCGACTACCGGAATGAAAAGCCATCTGACACGACAAGATGACCGAACGCATTGGTGCTTCAAAAAGCGTATCGATTCGATCATTGTCCAGTTCATGTACCGCAACGGCCGAACCGTCGATAGTCGGAATAATGATCGCACTCGGAACAGAAGCGACCACATTGGCCCGGACATGATCGGCCAGACGACCGTGTCCGAATACTGTCGCGCTCATCATCCGCCACCCTTACTCACGGGAAGATCCTGGACGAGGTGACCGGCCACATCGCCTACGGCATCGACCATGATGATTCGTTCGGTGAAGTGCCACGAGTCAGCATCTCGAGCGAATCGATCGTGGTATCGACCCATCACAATGATTTTTGGGGCGTCAATGATCTGCATCACTGTGAAGTACGACCGAGTTGTTGCACTTATCTGCTCATTGGAGATGTCGATGATGCTGTTGGTGATGACATGGCGTGTCTTGGGTATCCCGTCGTACAAACGCACAAAGCGCTTCATGACCGAACCCACTGCCTCGCCTGGTATCGCGTCATCCAAGGGACCCGACATGTGCACCCGAGCCCGCGCAAAGAGAGTGCTGACACCAGCGAAATCACCGTCATCGACCATTTCTGCATACCGATGCAGCAGATTCTTGATCACCGTTTCCGCAGACATCGACGACATATCTTCACCGTAGACGACCGAGATGGATTGTCACCGCCAGACGCCGTCCAGACACTACGGTGAACGACGTGGCATCCGAAAACGTCGACCCAACCCCTTCAGGTATTCCTTGGCCCATCGCTGGCGAGCAAACCGAAGAGATGGTACGCGCCGCCTTTCCCCTTCGTTTCGGACTGACCGAAGGCAAAGTCGCTTTGGTGACTGGGGCCGGACGGGGCATCGGTGAGGCCATCGCCCGTCTCTTTGCCAGCGAGGGAGCTGCGGTCCTGGTTTGCGATATCAATATGGGGGCAGCCCAGGCCGTCGTTCAAGCCATTCAAGAAAAGGGCGGTGAAGCCATCGCCGTAGCCGCCGATGTCACCAAAGAAGCAGATGTTGCCTCCTGCATCCGCACGGCCATTGATTGGTACGGACGTCTCGACTGCGCAGTAAACAATGCGGGTATCAGCGGCCGATTCGGCTCTTTCATCGATCTTGCTCTCGATGAATGGCAGCAGATGATCGATGTCAATCTCACGAGCGTCTTTCTCTGCCTGAAATATCAGCTGGGAGTCATGGCGGCCCAAGGTTTTGGCTCCATCGTGAATATCTCCTCAGGAGCCGGGGTGGTTGCTGCTCCGGGTCTTCCGCACTACACGGCCGCCAAACACGGCGTGCTCGGTCTCACCAAATGTGCAGCCCAGGAATTTGCGGCCAAGGGAGTCCGGGTCAATGCCATTCTTCCGGGAACCACGCGCACTCCGATGATCGAGAATTTCATCAACGGTGATGCCGCCGTGGAGAAAATGGTCAGCCGCGGAATCGGCCGCGGCCACTTGGGTGAGCCTTCGGAAATTGCCGAGGCGGCAGTATGGCTGTGTAGCGATCGCGCCAGCTTCGTCTGCGGTGAATCTCTGCTCGTCGACGGTGCAACTGTCTGTCGTTGATTCAGCTCCAGGAGCCGAGGACTTCGGCGACGTGGTGCTGACCGGGATGACAAGGTTCTCCGGCGGCAGTTACTGAACGGGAAAAGCGCGGTGCTGCTTGGGCCTGTAACACACCATTGATTTCAACTGTCGTACCACGGGCCTGCGTGTGCGGGTGCTCCGAAACTTCACCCGGGGCTAGTACCGGAGCAAAACAAGCATCAGACCCGGCAAAGACGTCTTCCCACTCCCGTCGCGTCCGCAACGCGAAAACCGCGGCCATCCGTTCCTTGGCCCTGGCCCAGACCTGCCGGTCGTTTTGCCGAGCCGGGGTCAACACCTCATCGTCAGTGACACCCAAAAGACGCGCCAACTCGGCATAGAACTGGGGTTCGATTGCTCCGACAGCCACCCAACGATCATCAGCAGTGCGGTACACGTTGTAAAAATGACTACCACCATCGAGATGGTTGGTACCTCGTTCGCCCCAAAACCCGTTGGCTGCAGCGGCAAAAAACGGACCGAGGATCATGGCGGCACCATCCACCATTGCCACGTCGATCACCTGACCGCGACCACTCGAAAAACGTTCGACGATGGCGCTGGCTACACCCATGGCCAAAACCAAACCTCCACCGGCAAAATCTCCCAACAGATTGACCGGCATCGTCGGAGGTTGGCCCTCGAACCCGATGCAATGCAGCGCTCCTGAGAGAGCGATGTAGTCAATATCGTGACCAGCACTCGTCGACCACGGACCATCTTGGCCCCAGCCCGTCATCCGGGTAAAAATCAGGCGCTCATTTCTGGCTCCGAGTACATCAGGTCCGATACCAAGTCGTTCGCACACTCCCGGTCGAAAGGGATCAATGAAAACATCGGCCCGATCGGTCAGCAACTGGAGCCGCTCGATATCGGCAGCATCTTTGAGATCGAGTGCCACGCTGCGCTTGCCGCGCATCATGGGGTTGGTCGCCACTCGAGTGGAATCAGTTCTTTGCGCCACTTCGGGTCGCTCGACAGCAACGACATCGGCACCGAGATCAGCCAAGATCATGGCCCCATAAGGACCCGGACCTTGACCAACGAGCTCAACGACTCGCACTCCCGCCAAAGGCCCAGCCATCTCAGTTGCCCGAGCCGCTATCGGACACTGCTTGGTTCTTGGCCCAGCGGTAATCGCTCTTTCCTGCCGGTGAACGGACCATGGACGCGACCAGCGTCAACTGTCGTGGAACTTTGTATCCAGCCACGTGCTGACGACAATGCTCTTGAATACTCTCCAGACTCGGTCGAGTCCCCACTCGCGGTTGTATGACGGCAGCAACTCTCTCGCCCCAGCGATCATCGGGAACGCCAACCACAACGGCATCGAAAACCTCCGGATGAGCCTTGAGAGCATTCTCCACCTCTTCGGGGAAGATCTTCTCTCCACCGCTATTGATACACACCGAGCCTCGCCCAATGAGCGTGATGGATCCGTCTTGTTCGAGTTGGGCGAAATCGCCAGGGATCGAGTAACGAGTTCCATCGGGTCCAGTCACGAAAGTGGCCGCCGTCTTTTCTGGGTCCTTGTGATAACGCAGGGGAATGTTCCCCGTACGCGCCAATCGACCCATTTCCCCCGCCTTCACCGGACGTAGATCGTCGCCCAGAACAACTGAATCGCGAGCCGCTTTAACTGTCGGGCCTCCTTTCATCGCTGCGCCGCGACCGACCATGGTGATGCCGTTGGCTCCGCCCTCACTCGAGCCAACGGCATCGGTGATGACCAGATTCGGGAACAGATCCAAGAACTGTTCCTTACAACTCTGAGAGAAGAGGACTGCACTCGAGCTCACCGCAAAAAGACTCGACAAGTCGTACTCACTGCGATGTTCAGCGATGTAATCGAGCAATGGTCGCGCCATCGCATCTCCGGTGATCATGATCAGATTGACCTTTTCGGCATCAATCGTCTTCCACACATCGGCTGGGTCGAACTTGGATCGCAAGACGGCACTGTTTCCCACGAAGCTCTGCGACATCACACTCCATTGTGTTGCACCATGCATCAAGGGAGGTAGCGGGTACGACACCAATGAAAAGCCGCTGCGGCCCTTATCCACGAATCCGGCCGGGCTGGTCATTTTGTCCCCGGTCATGATGTCGATCCCTCCACCAAGGGCCATCACTACATCGGCATGACGCCACACCACCCCTTTGGGCATCCCCGTTGTCCCACCGGTGAAGAGAATGTAAATGTCATCGTCGGAACGAGCGGGAAAATCCCGCTCGCTACTCTGCTTGGCCAATGCCGCTTCGTATTCGGGTCCGATCACCAATTGGCCCAGGTCGGGAGCCACAGCCCGCGCTCGTTCGGTGAATTCCGGTTCCACGATCAGATATGCGAGGTCGGCGTTATCGAACAGGTAAGCCAGTTCGTCTTCCACGTAGCGGTAATTGATATTGATCCAGACCGCCCGGATCTTGAAAATGGCCCAGAGGGCTTCCACCCACTCGACACGGTTCAGGGCATAAATGCCGACGTGCTCACCAGGCTTGACCCCTTGTTCTTGAAGATGATGAGCCAGTTGATTAGCCCGTCGATCCATTTCGGCGAAGGTACGAGATGTTCGCTCATCAACGATGTATTGGCGATCGGGCCATTCGTCAGACGCGGCTTCGAAGAGATCAGCAAGGTTGAAAGTGGTTGCCGGCATACCTGTGTGCTAGCACATGAGAACGTCGTCGGGCGAGGAGAGAACAATGTCGGGAACTGAACATCTCAAAGTCGAGCAACGTGGACACACCCTGGTGGTCACGATGAATCGTCCAGAAGCAAAAAATGCTTTGAGCCCCGCAATGATCGTTGGATTGGCCGATGCCTGGGTGCGACTCAATGAAGATGATGACCTTCGCTGCGCCATCCTCACTGGATCCGGTGGATCATTTTGTACGGGTATGGATCTGAAAGCCCGCGCCCAAGACGACGCTGGCCCGAATCCTTATCAAGAGCGTTGGGCCGCCGACCCAGATCTCCATTGGAAGGCCCTACTTCGTCACTACCGTTTGCACAAACCATTGATTGCTGCAGTCGAGGGTTACGCGGTCGCCGGAGGAACCGAAATCCTACAAGCCACACATATCCGCGTGGCTGGTGAGAGTGCCACGTTCGGCGTCTTTGAAGCTCGCCGCGGACTCTTTCCAGTGGGCGGCAGTACGGTGCGCCTCCAGCGCCAGATCGGCTACACAAATGCCCTCGAAATGCTGCTCACAGCCCGGGCTTACTCTGCTTTGGAAGCCCAGCAGATCGGACTTATCGGGCATGTCGTCCCCGATGGCCAGGCTCTTTCGAAAGCGCTCGAACTGGCCGACCTCGTTTGTGCCAACGGTCCCCTGGCCGTGGAGGCCATTCTCAGGTCGGTACAAGAGACAGCCGGCTTGGACGAAACCGAGGGCTTGAAAAAAGAATTCGAAATCGGCTGGCCGATCTTTGCCACCAACGATTCAAAGGAAGGTTCGCGGGCCTTCGCCGAAAAGCGACCGCCGCAATGGACCCGTAGCTAAAGCAGCCGCCTGTCAACCACAACGACGAAAAGCCGTGGCTGACACACCACAGATCATGCTGGGAACGTGCGACCGGTCACGGTTTATCCGATGAGACCAGCCACATGGCAAAGAACTGACTCCCACCGCCATAGGCGTGTCCCACTGCCCGTCGCGCCCCGGCAATCTGGTGATCACCGGCTTTACCCATGACCTGCATTGCAGCCTCACCGAAACGCAGCATGCCCGAGGCCCCAATGGGGTTGGTGGACAACACTCCTCCCGAGGCATTCACTGGAAGAGAACCGGTCATCTCGGTGGAGCCGTCTTCGACCATCTTCCAGCCTTCGTTACGGGCCGCAAAACCAAGGTTTTCCAACCACATCGGTTCGAACCAGGCAAAGGGGACATACATCTCGACAACATCGATTTCTTTTGCGGGATTGGTGATTCCACCTTTTCGCCACAGATCTTCAGCACACATCTCACCGGCGCGCGGGCTGACTTGCTCCCGTCCGGCAAAGGCTGTGGGCTCACTGCGCATTGCAGTGGCGTGAACCCAGGCCTTGGGCCCGCTATGCCGATCGGCACGATCCTCACTCATGAGAACCAGGGCCATAGCACCATCACTCGACGGACAGGTCTCAATGAAACGAATGGGATCCCAGAGCATGGGAGTTTCGAGGGCCTTTTCCAAAGTCCAATCCGGCTCGTGGAGATGCGCGTAGGGATTTTTACAGGCGTTGGTGCGATCCTTCACCGCCACCATCGCCCCAATATGCGATGGTGCCCCCGAACGCTTGATGTAGCCGCGCACGATAGGAGAGAAGTAACCACCGGCGCCGGCATGCACCGGCATCCCGAAAGGAATGGGAACGCTCAACGCCCACATGGCATTTCCGTCGCTCTGCTTTTCGAAACCGACGGTCAACACGGTGCCATGAATTCCGGCCATCACATGTTGGGCGGCAACGATGGCCGTGGAACCACCCACTGAACCAGCGGTATGCACCCGAAATACCGGTTTGCCGTGGGCTGCCAGTGCATCGGCCAACCACAGTTCGGGCATCACGACACCTTCGAGCATGTCAGGTGCTTTGCCTATCACGATGGCATCGACGTCGGCCATTGTGATGTTGGCATCGATCAGGGCACGATCGACCGCCTCGCGCACCAGTCCGGCTATCGAAACATCAGCCCGACATGCTGAGTGCTTGGTCTGACCGACTCCTACGACTGCACAGCGCTCGGCCATCTCACTCACCCTCCATAACGCTCACCAGATTTTGCTGCAAACACGGTCCACTCGTGCAATGCGCCAAAGCACGATCTGCTGATCCCGCAAAGATCTGTTCCGCGGCCTCGGCGAATCGAGCCAACCCTGCAGCCATGGCCGGATTGGCAACCAAAGCACCACCACTCGGATTCACGCGCGTCGACTCGGGTAATCCGATTGCTCGACGCAACAAGAGTTCTTGATGCGTGAACGGAGCGTGTAACTCGGCAACGTCAATGCGATCGCCAGTAGCGCCTGCTTTGACCGCAGCGATTGCCGTTGACTCGCTCTTCGTCATCGAACGAGCACCGAGTCGCTGTGTATCGATCCGATGGTCGATTCCCCTGATCCACGCCGGTCGCGATGCCAGACGTCGAGCGACGTCTCCCACCGCAAGAATCACTGCATTGGCACCATCCACCGGAGTGCCACAATCATGGGCGCGGAGCGGGTTCATGGTGTAGGGCTGGGCCAGAAGATCTTCGATTGTCCGCTCTTGCGCACTCAAATGCGAAATCACCGGATTATTCCGGGCATCGCGGAAACTGCGGGCTGCCACTTCAGCCATCTCGCGTTCGGTAACAGTGCCACTCTCCAAGCACATCCGCGCCTGCAAAGCCGCCATTGCCGTGAAGCCAATACCCAGTGGAGCGACGAAATAGGGATCACTCTGAAAAGGAAGGATGCGATCAATCGGGCCTGAAGTTGTCTTGCCATTGGCAAAGACCACAGCCACATCGGCTTCTCCTGTTTTGATTTTGACCCATGCTTCATACAGAGCAAAGGCCCCGTCAGCCTCGACGTGGCTCTCGATGATCGGTGGCCAGGCGCCGATGGCGTCAACCGCCGCCACGAAACTGAACGGCTGGCCACTCATGTAATCGCAACTTCCATGGCACCAAAAATCGATCTCTCGACGATCGATACCCGCCTTGATAATGACGTCGTTGATAACTGGTAGGAGCAACTCCACCGAGGTCTGGAGTGAACCAATGGCGCTGGGTCGCTGAGCGGTGGCGACGATGGCCACATCTCGCTGAGAGGAATCATGCCGCGCCATCAGCTCGCTCCCGATTCCTGACCCAAATGCCGATCGGGTTCACCCGTGGGACGAAAGTGCTGAATGCTCTCCAGAGTCGGCCCCCATTCATCACGGTCTTTCCACACTGGCTCGACCCGCATCCCAATCCGTACATCACTCGCTTCGCATTCCTGAATGAGGTGCTGCATCGAGATATCCGCACCATCGAGCAGAATTTGCGCCGCTACATAGGGCAACTTGATCTTCTGCCCAAGGAAAGGAACATTCACAATGCAAAAAGTCGTGATCGTTCCTTTGGGTCCCACCTCAACATCCTCGGCCAGAACCTGGGCACATTTTGGGCAGACTCCGTTTCGCGGCGGGAAATACACCTGTGCGCATGACGGACAGCGTTTGCCGATCAATCGTCCCTCGATCAGCCCTTCGAGATGACTGGTGGCATTGGGACCAGCCGACCACTTGTACGTCACCGAAATGGGCTGTCGGAGGCGGAGAATTCCGTCGGCTTCACTCATCACTTCTTCCCTTCGGCGGTACTGACGAGATCGAAACAGGCAATATCGCCGATGCCGCCAGTGCGTTCGGACGCCCACCGCACCCGAACCCGAGATCCGGTCTGGATTTTTCCCTGATCACGAGCGTCAACGGCATGCAGGATCGGCACGTCAGCCCCGTCCAAATTGATCAGCGCCCAAGCAAAAGCACGATCCAATGGTTGACCCTCTTCTGGTTCGGCCTGCCAGGTCCACGACACCACCTCGCCGGTATCAGGTAGATCTACCCATTCGGAAAGTCGTTCTCCGCTGATGGGATCGAATTCGGCCGGCGGGAAATACACCCGACCATCGCTACCTCGAGTTCCCTCGAGACGACCATTCATCAGCGACATGAAAAAACGCGACAACTGCGTTCCCACCGTTCGACTGTAGGGATAAGACAAAGCCAAGGGTGCAACGAACGAGTTGCCTTCCCTTGACCAACTCAGATGTTCGGCCACGGAGATTTCCTATCACGCCGGGACGGTCCGAGCCCACTTGTCATGTGCGATGGCACAACCCATTGCCCCATCCCGAACTCAACTGACTCATTACGCCTGACCTACTGATTGCCTGACCTACTGATTGCCTGACCTACTGATTGCTAGCGTCTGGCCGGTTGCTAGTGTCTGGGCGAGACGGGTCATTGGGGGACTCATCGTCAACTGAGGGGGTAGCCATGGGGAATTTCCGTCGGGCTCTGGGCATAGTCGGAATTGTTGCGCTTAGTTCAACTGCGATTGCAGGTTGTTCGAATCGGGAAGACTCTTCGGATACCACAGCCGCCGTCCAGACCACCGATCCGAGTACTCCGTCGACCGATGGTCCCGACACCACGGATGCTCCGAGTGGTCCTTTGTTCGGCGATCTCCCAAGTCCCTGCGGGCCGGCAACCGATGCCGGAGTGCCAACGATCGCTGATGGTCAAAACGGCGGGGCAACAGTGAAGTTGGGTACTGCAAGCGATCATGGTTATGAAGGCGTTCCCGGATTGACCATTGAAATGCTCGACGCAGCCAAGGCTTTTGCCGGATGGTGTAACGAGCAGGGGGGAATCAGAGGTCTGCCGATTGAGATCGTTGACCTGGACGGAAAACTTTTCAATGTTCCACCGGCGATCGAACAAGCCTGTAGCGAGGTCTTTGCCATGGTCGGCGGTGGTTGGGTCTTCGACGACCAAATGTTCCCACGTTTTCACGAGTGCGGGATGATCTCCTTCGCTGGCTACACCGTGACCGCAACCGCAGCCATGGCCAATGGGAAAATTCAGCCCATTCCGAACCCAGCCAACGTCAAACCAGCGACCTGGCTGATTTGGGCCAAAGATACCTACCCAGATGCAGTCAAGAACGTGGCAATTCTCTACGGTGACTTCCTCACCACCAAGAGCGTCGCCGATCAGCTCGCTGCCACGATGGATGCTGTTGGTGGCTTCGGGGATCCAACCATGATTCCCTACAACCCCTCCGGAGAAGCCAACTGGGTGCCCTTCGCCCAGCAGCTCAAGTCCCAGAACATTTCCGCTATGTCCTTCGTTGGTGAACCAGGCAACTTGATCCTGCTTTACAAGGCCATGCGCGAAGTGGGTTACGTACCAGAGCTGGTTCTCAATGACGCCAATTTCTACAGCGAATCGATGATCGCTCCCGGTAACGCCGAAGCAACTGAGGGTTTCAATGCCCGCACGATGTATGCCCCCTTCGAAGAGGCCGATCAATTCCCAGCAATGGCTTCGTACCTGGAGATGATGGAGACCTATAACCCGAGCGGCCGTATCGCCGGCCTCGGACTACAGGCCACATCAGCCCTCCTGCTCTTTGTCACTGCTGCCAATGCCTGTCTCGATTCCAATGGCAATGTGCTGGAGCGAGAATGCGTCTTGGCCCAGGGAGCCGCGATCACGTCGTGGACTGGTGGAGGCCTTCACGCCCAAACCAATCCAGCAGCGAATGTTCCGCCTCCGTGCACCATCATCATGGGAGTTCGAAATGGTGCTTGGACCAGGGTGTTCCCTGCCCTCGACGCAGCGGACAACAACGGTGAAGGCTGGCACTGCGACCCCGCCGGAGTCGTTGAAATCGTCGGAGATTTTGGTGATGTCAGTAGCGGGATCGATCCGTCCCGGCCCAACTGAGATTCGTATCGATTCTCGGTCATCAGGCTGTTGCAGTTCACCCATTACTTCGAATCGAGGAATAAGTAATCGATGCAAGAACTTCTGACGTTCACCATCATCGGCCTATCGACTGGAGCGATCTATGCGGTCGTAGCCAGCGGTCTGGTGGTGACCTACACGACGTCAGGAATCTTCAACCTTGCCCATGGAGCCACCGGCATGTTGGCGGCATTCACCTACTGGCAACTTCGTTTCGACTGGGGACTTCCCGCCCCTTTGGCGTTGATCATCACCTTGTTCATCTTGTGTCCGATCTTCGGCATTCTCACCGAGCGCATCGTCATGCGTGGTCTGCAAGGTACGACTGAGGTTGTCAAACTCTCGGTAACAGTTGCCTTGTTCGCCTTCATGGTCGGCTTGGCCAACTGGATCTGGCCGAGCGATGCCAGTCGAAAGGCTTTTCTGCGCTTCTTCGATGGCAATATCGTCTCTCTCGGTGGAGTCAACGTCAGTTGGCACAAGATCATCACGTTTGGATGCGCCGTTCTCGTGGCCGTCTTTTTGCGTCTCGTACTCTTTCGCACCCGTATGGGCGTGGCCATGCGTGCTGTTGTCGACGATCGCAACCTGACTGAACTGAACGGTGCACGACCAGACCATGTCGCCATGTTCGCCTGGGCAGTGAGCGCTTGTTTAGCGGGTTTGGCTGGCATTTTGCTGGCTGGTGAACAGCAGTTGAATATCGAGCCCCTGGTGTTGTTGGTGATCAATGCGTACGCAGCGGCGATCATCGGTCGCCTCAAGAACTTGCCGCTCACCTTCTTGGGAGCTGCGTTGCTCGGATTACTCGACGCCTACTACCTCATGCTCTCTGACGAATCATGGTTCCCGAAGACGTTCTTCGGATTTGGTCTGTCCGGTCTGCGGGCCTCGATTCCCACCATCGTGCTGTTCATAGCGTTGATCCTCCGTCCTCAAACTCGGCTCCGTACCGGGACAGTGCGATTCCGCGAAGAGAATCGCGTTCCTGAGTGGACCACGTCACTTCTTGGCGCTGCGAGCCTGATCATCATCACCATTGGAATTTCCGGAATGTTGACTCGTTCCAACACCCTTTTGCTCCTCAACGCCTTCACCTTTGCTATCGCTGCTCTATCACTCGTCCCGCTCACGGGATACGCCGGCCAAATGTCTCTTGCTCCATTGACCTTCACCGGGCTCGGAGCCATCGCCATGTCAAAACTTCCCGGTGATGGCAATCTGCTTTCCCTCTTGGCGGCCATCATCATCGTGGCGGTCATCGGCGCCATCGTCGCATTGCCCGCCTTACGACTATCGGGCATCTACTTGGCACTTTCGACGGCAGCCTTTGCCGTACTCGTCACCAAGTTGGTCTTCAATCAGCGACAAACTTTTCAGACCGGCAATATTTCCGTTCCGGTACTCGATTTGCCATTCATCACTATCCAATCACCCCGCGGACGGCTGATTCTGGCCGCATCAGCCTTCGCTCTGTTGGGCTTGGGTGTCGTTGCCCTCCGACGCAGCCGAATCGGACGCCAACTCATCGCTCTCAAGGACTCGCCGGCCGCTGCGGCCACTTTGGGTATGAGCTTGACCCGAGCCAAATTGGTGGCCTTCGCAGTCTCCGCCGGTATCGCCGCGTGCGCCGGTGCCTTGGCCGGAGACAAGGTCAGCCCTCAGCAATACGACTTCATGCAAAGCCTTCCCCTGGTTTTGTTGACAGTTGTCGGTGGAGTGGGAACAGTTGGCGGAGCACTTTTTGGCGGATTCCTGCTTGGAGGCAACTCGGTTCTGGCGGGCATCGTTCCCACCGTCAAGAACCTCACCAAAGTGGGACCCGGAGTCATCGGCGTCACACTTGGCCGCAATCCCAACGGGGCAGCCTCGCAAACCGCCGACAATTTCCGCACATTGCAACGCCGTTGGAATCTTTTGGCCATTACCGGGGCCGGGGCCGTCGGGATCTGGGCCTTGAATGCCGTTGGAGCCATCTCGCGCTGGTCTTTTTTCATCGCCGGCGTCTTTTGGTTCTTGGCAGTGACCCCCAATCTTGTTGCCATGACATCCAGTTCCGCCCGACGCCGATTGATCGCCATCGTGTATCTCGGTCTGGGCCTGGCGCTGGCAGCTGCCGTGGATTGGAGTACCACTCTCGATGCCACCGGCAAACGCCTGATCGCCATGGCTTTCCTCATTGCGGTCTTCGGCTTGGGAGCCCAGCGCACCTTGGAATCAACACCGCGCTTACTTCACTCCTCGCCGGATCTGGCCGGTCTGAGCGAACCCTTCAGCGACGAGGAGATTGCCCGTGCTGAGAGTGGATTAGGGGTGGTGCTCTGATGGCACTCCTGGAAACTCACGCCGTCATGGTTCGCTTCGGAGGGGTGATGGCCCTCGGCGGTGTCGACATCGTGGTGCCAGCAAGTCAGGTCACCGGACTCATTGGACCCAACGGTGCAGGCAAGACGACATTGTTCAATGTCATCAGCGGGATCCAAACTCCAACATCGGGATCGATCTCTATCGATGCTGCTGATGTCACCCGAGTCGCCCCACACCGACGAGCGCGATTGGGTTTAGCTCGGACTTTTCAGCGACTCGAGCTTTTTGGATCACTCTCGGTGCGCGACAACGTGCGCGTTGCCGCTGAGTTGGCTCGGGTCCCCGATGTGAGTCACTGGGTAGACGTGACTCTGTCTCGCGTCGGCCTCAGTGAACTTGCCGATCAAACAGCTGGTGATCTCCCGACAGGTTCAGCTCGGTTGGTCGAAATAGCGCGAGCGTTGGCGACAAAACCTCGCCTTCTGCTTCTCGACGAACCAGCATCGGGTCTCGATGAATCAGAAACGGAGCACCTTGGCTCCCTTTTGCGCACTCTCACGGCTGAAGGACTCGGCATCCTATTGGTGGAGCACGATGTGGGTCTGGTGATGCGGGTGTGTGATTCGATTTACGTCTTGGATTTGGGTCTGATCATTGCCCATGGCACGCCCGATGAAATCAAACACGATCCTCTCGTGCTCTCGGCATATTTGGGGGCCTCATGACCCAGCCCATTTTGGAACTGCGCAACATCCATGCGGCCTACGGCACGATCGAAGTGCTCCACGGCATCGATCTGAAAGTGCAAACCGGAGAAGTTGTGGCCCTGCTCGGACCGAACGGCGCTGGGAAGAGCACCACGATCAAAGTGATCTGCGGACTCATCAAACCCACTGCGGGACACGTTCTCGTTGCTGGTCGCAACGTCGCTGGTGCCTCGGCCCACACCTTGGCCCGAGCTGGCCTGTGCACCATTCCCGAGGGTCGTGGTGTCTTCCCCAACCTCACCGTGCGGGAGAACCTGCTGATGGCCACCTACAGCGGACGCCGTCTGAGTGATATCGAAGAACAGACCTTCAGCCGCTTCCCACGTCTGTCGGAACGTCGACACCAAGTGGCTGGAACCTTGTCGGGTGGAGAACAGCAAATGTTGTCACTCTCGCGTGCGTTGGCAACGGATCCAGTTGTTCTTCTCCTGGACGAACTATCGATGGGACTTGCCCCCATCGTGGTCGCCGAGTTGTACGAACAAGTTGCAGCGATCGCTGCTGAGGGTGTCTCGGTACTCGTTGTCGAACAATTCGCGCGCACCGTTCTCGGCATTGCCGATCAAGCCGTACTCGTGGCCCAAGGAAGAGTTCAAGTCGCCGGGCCCGCACATGAGATCGGTGAAGATGTCTTGGCCGGCGCGTATCTGGGTCGATAGCCAAGTATGAACAGCACATATTCCATCATCAACTGCACCTGAACGGATAGATCCCATGAACGAAGACCGAATCCAAGCTTTCACTGAAGAAATCGCCACCATGAAGTTGCGCGGTGCCCGAGCCGACCGCGAGCGGATCCTGCTGATCCTTGGTGTGGTCGGTCTCGTGGCTGGCGTTGGAATGGCCGTCTTTGGTGGATTTCAAGCCAGTGGTACTGGCGATACGGGGGACCAAATTGCCTTCTTGGCCACCGGAACTCTGATTGGACTGGCGCTGGTTATTGCTGGCACTGCCATCTTCATCCGATATTCGTTGGCTCGCTTCCTGCGTTTTTGGTTGGTCCGCTTGGTCCATGAACATCGCACCGAGACCGATCGCGTCATCGCCCAGTTGCATGAGATCGAAAAGAAACTCGGCAATTAGGCCACTGAACTGTTCTCCAACTCTCTGATTGGACCCTCCCCAACGGTGAGGGTTTCCAGCAACAGGCGTAATCTGTCCAGTGCATGATTGCTGTCGTATTGGTTCGCTCGGGCCAGGTGCCTGCCGGTGCTGAGGAGGCCGTCTCCGAAGCTGGTGGAGATCTCCTCCTGGTCGGTACGGCAACCAATGAGGCAGTACCCGAACTTCGAGCCGCGACCCGAGTGTGGACCTTGGAAATCGAGTCCCCTTCGGGTTTTTCGTTCGCCGATAGTGCCCGTTCAATTGGCCTGGCCCTGGAAAGCATCGGTCGTCATGACGACACCGTGCTTCTACCCGGTAGTCCAGATGGGCGGGATCTGGCTCCGCATCTGGCGCGTCTGCTCGATCGACCCTTCTTTGCTGGAGCGGTGGCAATCGATGAATCAATGGTCGGCATCAGCCGTGATGGCGGTCTGCAGATCGCCGAATTTCCACTAACCAGCCCGGTCGTGGCCACCATCCAGGTCGGCAGCCGTGGTCCGGAAATCGCTGGAACGCCTCCTGTGGTCACCTCATTGGTACTGAACAATCACTCTGAAAGTGTGCCTACTGGCCACGACGGCACAACGCAAAACGGCGTGCTGTCGCTATCGGTTCTACCCCCCGATGCCGCCACCATGGACCTCTCCGAAGCCCCGCGCATCATTGGAGGTGGTGCAGGCTTACGAACTCCCGAGGCATTCCCCGTTCTCGAACAGATCGCCACCGCTCTCGATGCATCCATGGGAGTAACACGAGTCATCACCGACCGTGCGTGGGCCTCCCATGATCGACAGATCGGAACTACGGGTGTCATCGTCAACCCTCGTTTGTACTTGTCGTTCGGAATCAGCGGTGCAGTGCAACACACCAGTGGGCTCGGTCAGCCAGACCACATCATCAGCGTGAATACCGACCCACACTGTCCGATGATGCAGATGTCGGATTTGGCCATAGTCGCCGATGCCAATCAAGTACTCGACGAATTGGCCACTCTGCTCGACATCACGTCGCCATCGCTATCGAGTGAACGCGCCTCATGACCACCCAACGAATAACCATCGAAGCTTCTCCCCTCGGCCAACGCGACGCCGATGTCATTGTTGTTGGCGCCGGACCGGCCGGTTCGTGCGCCGCGATCGCTGCAGCTCGCAGTGGTCGTCGAGTAATCCTTCTTGAACGCGGTCCCTTTCCGGGATCGAAGAATATGTACGGCGGCGTGGTGTACCCGCGCATTCTCGACGAACTCGTTCCCGAGTGGTGGAAAACAGCACCGATCCAACGCTGGGTCGTACGCCGCTCGACCATGTTGCTCTCTGAAACTGGTGCTCTCAATATCGATTACCGCAGCCAGTCGTGGGCTGAGCCTCCCTATAACGGAGCGACGGCATACCGGCCAGATTTCGATCACTGGTTGGCACAGTGCGCTGTCGATGCCGGAGCCGAATTGATCTGTGCCACCACTGCGACGTCGCTGCTCTATGACCAACAGGGTCATGTCGTTGGAGTTCGCACTGATCGACCCGATGGCGATCTCACCGCCGATCTGGTCATTGCTTGTGATGGGGTCAATAGCTTTCTGGCCAAACAAGCTGGCCTGTATCACGCCACTGATGCCTCCAACTTCACATTGGGAGTGAAAGAGACCTTGTCACTACCACGTGAGGTCATCGAGAACCGGTTCGGGATCCGTGATAACCATGGCGTCGACATCGAGATCTTGGGTGGAACATCCGGGGTCAACGGCGGCGGATTCATTTACACCAACCTTGACACCGTTGCCCTTGGAGTCGTGCTCAAACTTCCCAAACTTGCTTCCCAAACCAAACGTCCAGAAGAGATCATTGCTGCCCTCAAAGAGCACCCCGCGATCAAACCCCTGATCGAGGGTGCCGAAATCCTGGAGTTCTCAGCCCACCTCATTCCCGAGGCCGGACTCGACATGATGCCCAAAATGGTGGCCGATGGACTACTCATCGCCGGAGATGCGGCTGCACTGTGTCTCGCGGCCGGCATTTGGCTGGAGGGCGTCAATTTTGCCATGGCCAGCGGTATGTACGCCGGAGAAGTCGCTGCCACGTGTTCTCGGGATGGGTCGACATCCCGCAAGTCACTTGCTCGTTACGTGGACCGTCTGGAAGGGTCGTTCGTTCTTCAGGATCACCGCAAGTTGCGCAAGATCCCCAACTTGGTTCTCTCGGATCGCGTTCAGCACCGCTATCCGCAATTCGCCACCGCCGTGGTGGAAAGAATGTTCCGGGTCGACAATCCTCACCCCAAGCCTGGACTGCGTCGCATCGTCCGTGAGGAGCGACGTCGGGCTGGCATATCCTGGCGGGAACTCCTGCGCGATGGTTGGACGGGGATGAAGGGATTCGGATGATGAACACAACGTCAGCGACCTCACAGCCACCCACGACAACGGCGCGCATCGAATCCGATTCATCGTGGAGAGGAATTCCCTTCGAGGAACGAATCGGCACCGCCGAGTTTCGGATTCATGAGCGCGCTCACATCACCGTCAACGGAGATTCGTGTCGCGGCTGTACCACCCGCGAGTGCGTAGTCGCCTGTCCCGCCAACCTCTTTGTTCCCACCAGTGATGGGGGCATCTTGTTCAATTATGAAAATTGCTTCGAATGCGGCACCTGCTACATGGTCTGCAACCGCGAGGGTGCTATTACCTGGACCTATCCCGAAGGCGGATTCGGCATCGTCTTCCATCGGACATGAACCCCTCGTTTTCTTTGGCGAATGACTGGGATGGCCCACGATGACCATCGCCGTCTGTCTCAAATGGGCGCTGGTGGGAAATGGCGATGAACGTTACGCCGAGCTCTCCTATGCTGACCAAGCCGCATTGGAATTTGCATTGCTGACCGGAGCGCACTTTGGCCAGCCGGTGCGCGCCGTGACCGCCGGCCCGGTCCAAGCCGACAAAATTCTTCGTCAGGCGCTCGCGGTTGGCGTGCATGATGCGCATCGGATCGAACTCGACTCGGATTCGTCGAGTTCCCTCGTTGCCCGCAGTCTTGCTCCTTACGTTGCTGACTGTCAGTTGATTTGGTGTGGGGATTATTCCAGCGACCGGGGTTCAGGTTCCGTCCCCGCCTTTTTGGCCGCTGAGTTGGATATCGACCAAGCGCTGGGACTGATCAGCGTTGGGATTCCATCGAATACCGATGAACCTCTCCAGGTACGCCGTCGCCTCGATGGAGGGCGGCGCGAACTGCTAGCAGTGCGCGGACCAGCGGTACTTTCGGTCGAAGGTTCTGCAGCCCGCCTTCGACGAGCATCTTTGCGAGCCACGATGGCTGTTGCTGACACTGCCATCACTGCTCGCCCATCGGCTGAGTCGCTCCGCAATCGCGGCGACATCGGGATTGCACCAACCCTTCGGCCTTTTCGCCCTCGACCACGGGTCATAGAAGCACCCCGGGGCGACAGCGCTCTGGACCGAGTGCGCCAGGTCACCAACCTTGCCCAAGGATCAAGTGACAAAGGTCGGAGCGAACTGGTCGAACTCGAACCCCAAGAGGCAGCAGCCCGCATTCTTGCCGCTCTTCGACACTGGAATTACCTCGACTCGTGACATCTCACAGCCAGCCTGCCCCCATCGATTTCGAGGGTGCACCAATTGTCGTGATTCCAGTCGGCTCATGGGAACAGCACGGCCCGCACCTCCCCTTCGATACCGATACTCGCATCGCTGAAGCGCTGGTCGACGATGTCATCCAAAAATTGCCACAACTTCGCCGCGGTCCAACAGTGACAGTTGGCGCCAGTGGCGAACATGCTGGATTCTCCGGCACTTTGTCGATCGGAACCGAGACCACGGCACAAGTCATGATCGAAATCGCCCGCTCTGCTATCTGGAGCAGTGGAGTCGTTTTTGTCAATGGACATGGAGGGAATCTCGACGCTGTGAACATCGCTCGCCGTTGTCTGCGCGCTGAAGGTCGACGCGTCTTGTTTTGGTCCCCCTCTTCTGATGATCAATACGACACCCATGCCGGACACATCGAAACTTCAGTGATGATGACGCTCGCTCCTGAAACCGTTCTTACTGATCGTCTCCAACCTGGCACTCGCCTTCGGATCTCCGAAAATCTGGAGCACCTACGTGTGCGGGGAGTCATCGGTGTCAGTCCCAACGGCATTCTCGGCGATCCGCGTACAGCCAATGCCGAAGACGGCCGCCGAATTCTCTCCAGTTGGTCCGAATCTTTACAACTATCTCTCGAGCAATGGCTGCACGAGTCGTGAAGACGCGAGTCATGAACACATGACTGGCGAACGGATTTCTTCGAGTGCACGTCGAGGTTTCACCACCGATTCTCACTGGTGGCGTCATCGAGCTTCGACGGGTGACACGGTCATCGCCGGTTCACCGTTGCGGCTCTTTCGATTCGCTCCCGGAGCGCGCCCACTGCTGGCCACCCTTGAGTCTCAACAGTTCGTCGATCTCGAGGATCTACCTCCTGGAAGTGAAGTGGTTCTCGATCGCTTGATCGAGGCCGATGCCATTCATCCCTTTTTCGCTGCTGATGACCAGCCATCCGTTGTGATTTCCGATCTCACTGTCGTCATACCAACCAAAGACACCGACTTATCCACCCTGGTTCGTCTCGTGGATTGTCTTCCTCCGGCACGGCGGATCATCATTGTCGATGACGGATCAGCGATGCCGGTCAGTGACATCTCCTCGCGGCACGGCGATCGAGTCATTGTCCATCGGATACCAACATCGCGTGGTCCTGCTGCGGCCCGTAACGTCGGAGCTGCCCTCGCTGAATCTTCGGTGATTTGCTTCATCGACTCCGATATCGAACTCTCTAGTACAGCTCAACAGAGCACGTTCTGGTTTCCGCTCCTCCATCATTTCGATGATTCACGCGTCGGACTCATTGCTCCGCGCGTCCAGTCAACGGATGGTTCATCAGTACTCGATCGCTATGAGAAAACTGACTCCCCGCTTGATATGGGTTCACAGCCCGCTCGTGTTCATCCGCGAGGTCGTCTCTCCTACGTCCCGAGTGCATTGATGCTGATCCGCACCGATGTATTGCGTCGACAGGGTGGTTTCGATGAGACCCTGCGTTACGGCGAGGACGTGGACTTGGTGTGGCGTTTGATCGATAGCGGCATCGTCTGTCGCTACGAACCGCGGGTGACAGTGCGTCATCGACCTCGGGTCACGTGGTCTGAACTCGGCCGCCAGCGTTTTCTCTACGGCACATCGGCAGCCCGCTTGGAGGCTCGGCACCCTGGTTATCTTGCACCACTTCGTCTTCAATCCTGGACTGCATTGGCATGGTGGACCGGTCTTTGCGGTCTTCCGGCAATAGCCTCAATGATCACTGCTGCATCCGTCGTACGTCTGCACCGTTCAATTGCACCGGCGGCCCACGATGACTCATGTGGATCCGAGATCATCACGGCGCGCTTATCGATACGCGGCAACCTGCTGGCGGGACAAGCAGTGGCCCAAGCCATCAGTCGGACCTGGTGGCCGATTGTTGCCGCCCTCAGTCTCAGATCCTCACGAACCCGTCGGCTCTGGCTGCTTTCGATCCTGGTACCGAATATTTGGCGTTGGCGACAGCGACAGTCACAACTCGATCCGGCGCGCTACATCGCCGCCAAAGCGTTCGATGACCTCTCCTATGGCGCAGGCGTGTGGTCTGGAGTCATCAAGACTCGACGCTTCGGTGCCCTGCGACCGCGCCTCATGGAATGACCCACAACGATCCGAACTGATCCGAGACTTACATCAGCCCTCTCAATGACCGACGGTGCTCTGCACTCCTGGTCGACGCGTGATGTCCTGACAGGCTTCACAGACTGATGCCGGGACAACTCCCACTTTCATCAGGGCGGCAAAAATTGTGCACCCCAGACAAAAACCGACGAAGGCTTCCAAACTCGCTGCCAGCAACAATCCGACCATCAACACGACTGCAACCGATTCAGCCCCCACCCCCCAGGCCAGCAATGCTCCCAGTGAAAACAGAGAGCCGATGAATTGAGCAAACCTCTTCGGCGGTCCTGGAACGATACGTTCTGGTCGTCCGAGTCGCGGAGTGATGACCCGAGTGGCCAACTGACCCAAAGGGCTCAGGGTGGGACCGGATACAACTCGGGCCACGAAGCCGTACGCCAGGGGAAGTAACAGCCACCACTGCCTCCAGGCCAAAAAGACCAGAACCTGCACCACGACCCCCGTGGCCACGACTCGAGCCGAAATCTCATTGACCGTGGCCGGAAAACCGAAAAGACGATGCGAGGTTTGCTGAGACATGGCTTCAGCCTACGGGAGAATTCCCGACCTAACAAGTCGTATTTAGGATCGGCTCTTTTGGGTGATGTCGGTAGCGTCGGGACGGTGACCCTGACTTTGACCGTCAACGCCGCGGTCTGGAATCGCCACGTCGACTCCACTGCTGCCGACACACCTGGTCTCGTCCCAGTGGTCAAAGGCAACGGTTACGGTTTCGGCCGTTCTTGGTTGGCCAATCGAGCAGCAACGCTGGCCCCCATCGCCGCCGTGGGTTCGATTTTTGAAGTGGCCGATATTCCCTCGAACTATTCAGCGGTGGTTCTTAGTCCAGCGCTGAAGTTCCCTTTCCCTCTTCGGGACAACGTGATCCTCACCGTGGGCTCCTTGGCCCATGTCCACGCCGCCCAGCGTGCGCATCAGCCACAAATCAGCCGCCAACGCCATGTCATCATCAAGTTGCGCTCCTCGATGTACCGCTACGGCGTGGAACCCACCCAGGCCAAAGAACTGATCGATGCCTGTCACCAGGCTGGCTTCAGTGTCGATGGCCTCTCCATTCATCCTCCGATCCATGGTTCGAGTACCGAACATCGACAAGAAATTGAGAACCTCCTCGCCGCAGCCGAAGCGCACGGTGTCAACTCTTCGCTGCCGGTGTGGGTGAGTCATGTCGATCTCGATGATTACAGACTTCTCCGACAGGAATTTGCTGATCGATCCTGGCATCTCCGACTCGGCACATCGCTCTGGCATGGCGACAAGTCGATGTTCACTTTGCAAGCCGATGTTGTCGACGTGGTTGCAGTCAGTGCCGGAGCGACTGTCGGATACCGCGGAAGTTCAGTTGATCGTGATGGCTACCTGCTCATGATCGGTTGTGGGTCGGCTCATGGTGTGACCCCCCTGTCTGATGGGCGAAGCCCTTTTCATTTTCGACGTCGACGTCTGGAACTGATCGAGGCCCCGCACATGCACACCTCAATGTGTTTTGTCCCTCATGGCGACCAGTGCCCTCAAGTCGGCGACCTCATTGACGTTCAGCGTCCACTCACCCAGACCGCAGTGGATGACATCCACTGGGTATGAGCGATGACATCCACTGGGTATGAGAGATGACATCTATTGGGTGTGAGAGTTGACATCCACTGGGTATGAGAGATGAGCAACACGACCTTTGATCATCCACCCAGCGGGTTGACATCGCGGGGACGACCACGCCACATTGGTCTCGATGTCACGCGCGCCGTGGCCCTGATCGGCGTCGTGGTCATGAACTACCACGGAATGATCAACTTTCGAGGGCCAGCAGTACGGTCAGACGGACTCATCGAAAGAATTTTCGACATCTCAACGGGAGTTCTATCCACCCGATTTGCGGCCACCTTTGTGGTGGTCGCAGGAATTGCGGTCACGTTCTTGACCCACCACACCAAGTCAGGCAATCCTCAATTCTCGCTCAACAACGACCGAACGCGTCTTGTTCGCCGCGGACTGATTCTCTTGGCCACCGGCTATTTCCTGAATGAGGTTTGGCCAGGAACCATCATTTTTTATTACGGGGCATACTTTCTTTGCGCCGCTGTACTCTTTCGCTGGCGTACCAGCCTGCTTTCAGCAACAGCGGCACTAGTCGCTGCCGGAGGTGTTGGCATCGCGATATGGCGTCGTCTTCGTTTTCAAAATGGCGACTCGACGACATGGATGAATCCATCGGATCTCGACTCCCTCGGCAATTTCCTGCTCAGAGTTTTCATTGGGTATACCCATCCCGTCCTTCCGTGGCTTGCCTTTTTCATTCTTGGCATGATTGTCGGCCGCTGGTGGAACCTCATTGTTGCTCGCTATCGCATTGTCATCGCAGTATCGATGCTGATCGTGGTCGCCTCGTATCTTTTGGCCACCATGGCCCGTCTTTTTTCCTGGCGTGACCATGCCGTGGTCTACGCAGTGACTTCTCTGCGACCTGACGAACGAGGCTTGCTGTACGTCTCGAGTACTGCCGGGATAGCAATCATCGCCATTCTCGTCATCAATCAGGTGGCCGAAACATTTCGCCATGTTTCAGTGATCACTCATCTCCAACGAGCCGGACAGATGACCTTGACCTTGTATCTCATGCACGTCTTTTATTTCTACCTCGTCGTCGACTGGAGTGGTCTCGTGACCGGCACCGGTCTGACCACGGCTCTTCTCCTTTCGGGAAGCTTTTGGCTGGGAGCAATTTCGTGGGCCTCATGGTGGCACCATCGGTTGGGTCAGGGACCAGCCGAGCGTCTTTATCGTTGGCTCGGTGGCTGGAACCCCGACCGATCCGGTTCTGCTCTCACGGCTCGCGATTGAGTCGACGCCACCCCACTGCTGCGGCCCCGATCAATGGACTTTGATCCCCTAAACGAGCGGGAACGATGCGTGCTCCCCGGGAAAAGGGCAATCGGCAGTGATGATCCAGGGTCAATTGGGCAGCATGAAAAAAAGTCGGTCCGTATCCAAGGGCCACTGATCCGCCCACGACCGCCAATCGCAAATCGAAGAAATTGCACATACTGGAGACCGCCAATCCCACCATATGACCGGTCCTTTGCATGATGGCATAAGAGGGTTCAGCGGCCGACCGCCCCGAGATTGCCGCGATTGCCGTTCCCGATGCTTCGGCTTCGAGGCAGCCACGGGCTCCACATCCGCACCGGTTCCCTTGGGGGTTCACAATGACATGGCCAATATGGCCAGCATTGCCTGATGCCCCATCGAGTAACTGGCCGTCGATGACGATTCCCCCACCTACCCCGGTACTCACCACCATGCCAATGAAGTTGGTTTCTCCGCGTGCCGCCCCTAACCAACCTTCCGCCAGAGCAAAGGCTTTGGCATCAATGTCTCCGTACACCGGAACCTGGACGATTTCAGCAACTTTGGATCGCAGAGGAAATCCGTTCCAGGCGGGGATATTGAGAGGGGCAATGGATTCGCAGTCCGCCTCGATAGGGCCGGCCGATCCGATTCCCGTCACCACGATGTGACCCCGGTGTCTCCCGCCGGCGCGTTCCTTTTGTCGAATGATCATCTGCCGCAGACCATCGAAGAGATCGGCGGCATTCTTGTCCACATCGGTGCGGATGATTTCCCGATCAATCAACTCACCGCGCCGGGTGACCAGTCCGACAGCCAACTTCGTTCCACCGATGTCGATGGCCAGAGCTAATTCGCGCAATTGAGCCGGGACTACCTCAGCCTCGGTCAACGGCAACGTGAGACGAGTTTCATCGTTTGGCGGCATCACTTGGGCACTTCATTCGAATCCTTCAATCGGCCACCCGACGAGCATCTTCAATCAAATTGATCTGATAGAGAACTTCATCGAGAGCATCAGCAGCGCTAATAGTGGAATAACGGGGTGGATTTGCTGGGGTACAACACGCTGGTACCGGAGCGAGCATCGTCCATGGACGTGGATGGCAAAATTGGACCACGCTGTAGCGCTCTTGATCGAAGCCGGGCGCAGCAATGACTCGATGCCACCCAACAGGAAGTACTCCGTTGGTGAGACGCTCGAGCATGATCCCCGTATTGATGATGACTTTTCCCTGAGGTGGCACGGCATCGACCCATGCTCCATCTACTTCCACTTGAAGCCCTGGTGCCGTCGCTCGTGGCAGAGCGGTGATGAGATTGATATCGCCGTGCGCACCCGCCCATATGTGACCGCCCTGGGGGGCATCCTTCATTGATGGATAGCGGATCGCTCGCGTCAGAGTCGGTCCATCACTGACCATGTCATCAAAGAACGTTTCGTGACAGCCGATACCAATGGCGATGATTCGCAAGAATCGCCGCTGGAGATCGGCGATGGCATCATGGAATTCGTAAAGGACTTTGGAGAGTCCGGGAACTGCGCTGTCCGGAAGAAGCTGGTCGGGATAGGAACCGGGAAAGCGACGTCGTAAGGGATGCCCCGACGGAATCGGCGTCGACCAATTCAGCATCTCTTTCCAGTCGGGCTTATCGCTACTGGCAGCGGTTTCCACCAAGAGCCCGGTATAACCCGTTTGTCCATGGGCACCTGCAGCCACGAATTGTTGTTTGGTCTGCTGATCAAGACCGAAGAACTCAGCCAACATTCCATAGGCGGTATCAAGCAAATCCTCTGAGAGATCGCTCGAGGTGTAAACGAACCCTGTGGCCAGACTACGACGGACTCCGTCAACCACTGCGGCCCGTGCCCGTTGATCGCCCTTTTCGAATGCCAGTAGGTCGACGTCCAAAATCGAATCAGCCATGACGGGAACGCTAATTGACGATCTCCTCGTTCAGACAAGCGCTTGCTGTAAATCAGACCAGATGTCCTCGACATTTTCGATGCCGACGCTCATTCGAATCAGTCCAGGATCTACCTGAGCGTCACCGGGATACTTCTGGCGACGCTCCAAAGTGGTTTCCACCCCGCCGAGACTGGTCGCAGGCACGATGAGTCGCACTCGAGCGCAGACGGCATCGGCCTGAGCGGCGCCACCGCGCATAATGAAACTCACCATCGGTCCCACTTGGCGAACCCACGACACCTCTTGGTGACTAGTCAACCGATCACGTAACTGGCGGGCGTTGTCCGATGCAGTCCGATAGCGCAAGGGCAAAGTACGCAGACCGCGCAATGCGAGAAAGGACTCCAATGCTCCTGGCGTCGACCCGATCAGAGTGCGCGCCTGGCGCAGTTCAGCCAGGATCTTGGGGTCCTGCGTTACGGCTAGGCCGATCAGCAGATCACTGTGACCTCCGATGAATTTCGTACCCGCATGCATGACAACCGTGGCCCCATGAATCAGTGGCTGCTGAGTGACGGGCGTAGCAAAAGTGGAGTCCACCACCGTTGTCACTCCCATATCACTCGCGAGGGAACACAGACTCGCCACATCAGCTTGTTCGAGAGTGGGATTGGCTGGGGATTCCAGCCATAAGACAATGGACCGATCACTACCGGAGGCTCCGGCGGCAAGCAGCGACTGACGCACATCGTCCACGTCCAATGCATTGAGGTATCGCACGTCGATGGTGCCGCGCTCTTGCAAGGCCTCGAGTAGGGCGCGCACTCCGAGATAACTCACCGCAGGAATCAACAAGACGCGCGGTCGCAGAGCGTGGACAATGGCCGAGGCCGCGGCCATCCCACTAGCAAAGGACACACAGTCACCACCCTCCATTGCTCCAATTGCCGTTTCTAAGGCTTCCCAACTGCGGTTTCCATGGGTGCGGTTGTATTCGGGTCCGTTGCGGAAATTCGAAGCGAGGACAATTGGCTCGTTGAGCGGATCGCCGTCTTTGCTCGGCCGACCAGCAGTGACAGCAATCGTCTCCATTGCCAGGACTCGAGGTTGATCGGGGCCCCCATTGGATCGTCCTTGTTCACTGGTCATGTTGAACGAAAACCTCCGGATATCCGCCGGTGTGAATGAAGATCACAGCGTCGCCAGTCGACCAGCGACCCGATTGCGCCAATCCGAGAAGACCGGAAAATCCTTTCGCGGTGTAAACATCATCGAGGATCAGCGCACCATGACGTGCAGCCCAGGTGCGTGCCGCCTGCGACTCGGGAGTGGGGATCGCATAGTCCGAGCCCAACCACTGTGATTCGACTGTGACATCCTCATCTCGCACTTCACCTTCGAGATGCGCAAGTTTCAACGTTTCCATCGCCAGTGCAGCGACATCGGGCATTCCAGCCACCACCCCTTTGGCCACTCCGATAGCTACCACTTCGGGGAGCTGCTGATCGGGAAAACGATGACGACGCCACGCGCGTCCTGCTACGAGACCGGCATGAGTTCCACCACTCGACGACGTGACCACAACCGCCCGGGGAACAATTCTCAAACTCTCACACTGATCCATCAATTCCTCGAAGGCGACCACGTAACCGAGTGCACCAACTGCAGTCGAGCCGCCAATGGGAATGGAATAGGGACTCAGTCCTTGTGACGCAAGTTCAGTAGTCAAGTCCTCACGGGCGATTTCCAAAAAACCCCATTGGGAAGGTTCGGCACCGGTGAAGTGTTGATGCGCTCCAAGACGGTCAGAGAGTAATTGATTGCCTTGATACTGAGCCGGCCGCTCACCGGACAAGATGAGATGAGTTTCCATCCCCAAGAGCGCCCCGGCTGCGGCAGTCATTCGACAATGGTTGGACTGCCCAGCCCCCACGGTGATCAAACAATCAGCACCTGCCCGCAGGGCCGCACCACACAAGAACTCGAGTTTGCGCACTTTGTTGCCGCCGAGAGCTAGACCCGTCAGATCATCGCGCTTCAGCCATAACGCGGTTCCGTTGGGCAAGGTTGGACCAAGTTCCAACGCCGTTGGTAACGATGCCAACCGCACCCGAGGTTGGCCGAACCAGTTCGAAACGGTCACCGTGCTCACGTCAGGGAGGTTATTGGTCTGGCACCTACTTCGCCGATAGAGACGACGAGTCGCTCCGATTTCTTCGTTTTCGGGCTCCCTGACCACTTTCGGCCACAATACGAGTGTGCCCACCACCGATTGGAACCGCTTGCTCCGTTCAGAATTCGACGAGCCCTATTGGAAAGAACTTCAGGATTTCGTGGCTAACGAACGTCGGATGGGACCGGTGTACCCGCCGGCTGGGGACGTTTTTGCTGCACTGCACCTCACCTCTTTTGCCGATACCAAAGTGGTGCTACTCGGTCAGGATCCTTATCACGGTCCGCGCCAGGCTCACGGACTGTGTTTTTCGGTTCGTCGCGGACAGCCCCTACCCCCCTCATTGCGCAATATCTTTCGGGAACTGCACAGTGATCTTGGCTGTCCCATCTCGGCCCATGGTTGTTTGGAAAAGTGGGCCCAAAACGGCGTGCTCCTTTTGAACACCACGCTCACCGTCCGTGCCGGTCAGGCAGCATCACATCAGGGTCGTGGCTGGGAGAAGTTCACCGACCGGGTCATTCGTTGTGTGGCTGAGAAGGATGAACATGTGGTGTTCATTCTCTGGGGAGCACCATCGCGTAAGAAGCGCAGCTTGATCGATCCTGCCCGGCATTCAATTATCGAGTCTGCGCATCCCTCGCCGCTCTCGGCCCACAATGGGTTCTTCGGATCCCGGCCGTTCTCTCGAGCCAATGAAGCGCTCGTGAGTCACGGCCAGGATCCGGTGAACTGGTGTCTGGATCAAGACTGATGCCTTACCGGACCGACGGATCAGCCAGCTGGACTCGGGTAGCTCTTGGGCTCTTCACCCGGCGGTGGAGCGTCGTAGACGCCGACTGCTCCCTCGGTGATGAAGAGACGATCTTCGGTTCCCCATTCACCAGGTAGGTAGCGTTTACCGCCGTCAGGGAAAACCAGAATTCCCTTTCCAGGCTTCCGATTTTCGTCCGGACCTTCCGCTTGCGCGTCCCACCAAAAGAGCGTGGCGTCATCGATGCCGTTGTAGTCCATCTCGTCCCAGATACCTTGCTCTCCCCAAGTCAACCAGGGCTGACTAATCGCTTTCACCGTCTCGAAGCCACGAATAGCTGCGGCAAAAGTAGTTGGATTGAGATCCGGTCCGGTGCTCTGCAAAGCCGAGAACAACAGCTGGAAACCGGGCATGAAAACGCCGATCGACTCATCCGCCGGGGGCTCTTGTCCGTTGAACCATTTATAGACCGAGTAGATGCCACTGATTTCCGGGTTCACTCGTACCGCAAGACTGGTGACGCCAAATGCGTGGGCCCACTGTTGCTGGTCATACGAACGACCAAATGCCGTGGTGTCAGTCAATGTCGCCGCTGCTACCAGCCACTCAGGGAAATACTCCTGAGCGGTGGCCTCCCGGGTGAAATCACGAGGTGCCACCGGATCGGTGGACAAGATGACCGTCGTAACTCCGGCAGCTTTGAGCTTGGCAATGACTTGGGACGCAGTTTGTTGAATGCTGCCGGGATCCAAAACGTAGGGCAATACCTCGACGGGCCTAGCTCCGACTGCGTCTAGTTTGGCCACCATTTCATCGGCGAGCACCTTGGACTCAGAACTTCCTTCGACATAGACATAGCCAAATGTGCGCACCGTGTCGGTGAATTGATCTCCAGCATGAATCGCTGGCTTACCCACCAGTTGCTTGCCGATGAATTCAGCAACATGAACTTGCTTTTGTGCTGCACTTCCATCGATACCCCACACGAAGGGATCGCGTTCGGCGAACCATGAGGCGCTGCCACTTCCACATGAAATACAGACAACTTCTCGTGCCGCCAATTCGTCAGCAAAAGCATTCGTCAGCGCTGGACCCCCCACGACTACAAAGGGATTGAGTTCTTCAACGATGCGCTGAGCATCGGCGCGCGCTGTCACTTCATCATTGGCCAACCCCGTACTTTCGTAGCGAACAACCTCAATGGATCGTCCATAGAACTCGTAGTACCGCTCGAAATACGGAATCAAATTGGCAACAGTGTCAAACTCTTGAGCGTTGGTGTCATCGACTTTGACTGCATCGGTGATGTAGTTGATGATTGGATCATTTTCTGGCCCTTGATAATGAACAATGGTGATCGTGTCGGCCGTGACACCAGTACTGGTCGCGCCGCCATTGTCACCGCTGAACGGAGCCATGCAAAATGGGGCAAAGTAATCCACTACCGCTAACCGCCCGCGTTCGACATCACATCGATCTCCCCAGTCAATGGTGTCGACAATGCCCAATTCTTCGGCTTGCGGAAATGAGAGTGGGTAGGTCCATGAGCCATCATCAGTTTCAGGAGTCGACGACGTCGATTCAGTAGGTGTCGTCGGTGTCGATGACTCCTCATCTCCGCCTCCTGATGTGGCAATGACGGCAATCACTCCCACAATCAGAACCACGATGACTCCGATCGGCCCCCATTTCCTGAGTGCCCCAGACGAGCCCCCTCCTCTACTTCCTGGATTTGCGCTGCTTGCAGGTTGCATCTTTATCCCCCTTGCCCGGAACGGGCGATTGCGGCACTGGATGTACCGAGATATGACTCGATCACAATTGGATGGGCAAGAACCACCGAGGGTGTCCCAGTGGCGATCACCCGACCCTGATCAAGAGCTACCAATCGATCAGCGACCGACGAGATGAAAGGAATGTCGTGCTCGATAATCACGATTGCTGATCCCATTTCGGAACGAAGCCGTTCGACCACCGGTGCCAAGGCTTCGACTTCTTTTTGCGCCAACCCGGACGATGGTTCATCGAGCAAAATGACACTGGGGCGGTGTGCCACCAAACAGGCCAAGTCAACAATCCGGCGGGTTCCCGTCGACAACTCGCGGATGAACTTCCGCTCGAAATCGCCCAGGCCCAGTAACTCCACCAACTCATCGACACGCTTGGCAACGGAACTTTCCGCGTCGAAAGCCATCGGAAGATGCATCGCTGCCGCAAGTGCACTCTTATTGGTGACCCACCGCTCAAGCGATACCGACAATGTCTCGCGCACCGTGAGCTCGGGGAAAAGACGTGCATCTTGAAATGAGCGGCCAAGTCCCGCTGCCGCTCGAATGTGCGGTGGAGACGAAGAAACATCCACGTGACCAACTTTGATTCGTCCGCCTTGGGTCGGGGTGAATCCGGAAATGATGTCGAACAGCGTTGTCTTACCGGCACCATTAGGACCTATGACCCCGACGATTTCCTGAGAGCGGACGGTCAAGGACACATGATCGACGGCACGAATCCCACCAAAGACGGCTACGACGTCATCGATCTGCAGCACCACGTCTTGTGATGGAGAAGACTCAGCGGGCGATCCATCCTGTTTTGCGTCCAGCTCGTCCACCAGAATCTCATGACCATCGGCAGCACCGGAGAGGAATACCGAGCGCAAAACATCTGGTCGCTCCAAGAGTTCAGCTGTTGGCCCCGAAAATCGGATTTCACCGCGCTCCAAGAAATATGCCCGGTCGGCGACAGTGAGTGCCACGTTCACACTTTGTTCCACCAGCACGACGGTGACTCCATCAGCCGCTAGACGCTGAATGACCGGAAGCATTTGGCCGACTATGACGGGAGCGAGCCCCAAGGACAATTCGTCGATGAGGAGGACTCGGGGTCGCATGATGAAACTCATCGACAACGCCAACATTTGCTGCTGCCCGCCGGACAAATTGGCGGCTGGCTCGCTGAGACGGCTTTCCAAAATCGGGAACATCTCCATGATCTCAGAACGCGCTTGTGCCACATCTTTCGTACTACGCCGGTTGGTCCACCCTGCAAGTTCGAGGTTCTCCTTTACGGTGAGAGATCCGAATACTCCAGCTCCACCAGGCATCTGCACGATGCCCAAGGCCGCAATTTCATGAGGGGGAGCATGAGTGATATCACGACCATCAAAAATGATGGCCCCGCGTTCTGCTTCGACGGTACCGCTGATGGATTTCAGCAAAGTACTTTTACCCGCGCCGTTGGTACCGAGAAGAGCCACGATTTCGCCTTCTTCAAAATCCAGATTGACTCCCTGAATGACCATTCGACCGTCATAACCCGCATGAACTGCTCGAAGAAGAAGTAACTTCGCATGACCATGTTGCCGGTCATAGATCGCTTCAGATCGTGCCGCTGCTGATTGCCACACTTGGGTGATGTCTTCCATGATGACATCACCGATGGAGCGCTGAATCAGCCCGCCGATGATGAACAACGGGATCATCACCAACATGCCGATGCGAATTGTGAATTGATCAGCCACCCAGCCGATCAGGGGAAGAACCCCGAGGCCAGGTATGACCCACAAGGAGGCAACAGAGAATCCCGTTGCTCGAACTCGCGGCGGTATCGCCAAAGACAAACCAGAAAAAATCGCCGGCGCAAGCACCGCCAACGCCGCTGAGATCACGCAGTTGACAGCTACCGCGAGATAGATGTTGGGCGCCAAGGCAAAAGCGGCAGACAAAAAGGCAGCAGCAATGGCGATCGTTCCACCGACGCGCGTCAATCCGGCCACATTGCCGGCATGTTTCTTAGAAATCCAACGCGCGCCGACAATCAGTCCCACGAGTTGGAACGGCTCGGCGATAGCTGCGGCCACGCCGCGAGCCCGCTCATCGAGACCAAATTCCTGTTCGTACAAGAGCGAAGCCAAAGTGACGAACCCGATCAGCCCAGTGGCCAGGAACGGCAAGCTGTACCAAATCCGCTTGAGGGATCGGACCTTGTGCACCGTACGCCAACTCTCGGAAAACGACGGCGGACTCTCCTCGGTCTCGCTGACTTCAGCACTGGAACCCGCGGCCAGGCGCTCCCACCGACCGCGAACCGGTTCTCGCATCTTGAGAGCGAGCAGGGCGAAGATCACCGTCGGAACCATGAACACCAGAAATGGTGTTCGCCAGCCGAAATAGAATGCCAGGAGTCCTGCTGAGAGTGGGCCGACAAAACTCCCTACCGCATTCGCCGCCCGGTGAACCGAATACACCTTGGTACGCGTCTCGATCGGGTAGTAGTCGGCAATGAGTGAGTTGTGCGTCGGGTCAATCACCGCCTTGCCCAGCGATGAACCACTCCGGGCTACGGTCAAAACAATGAGACCGGCTGCCAGTCCGGTCAGTCCCGAAAAAACGGCCCAGACCAAAGCCCCTCCGGCTACAAGGGGGATCCGCGGCGATCGATCAGCCCACTGGGCGATAGGAACCTGCAAGGCCAGAGCCGCAACGCTGGCCAAAGCCACCAACCCCAGCATCGTGCTCAAATCGAGATCGAAATGATCACGAATTTCGGGCAACAGAATCCCGAACGCTGCTCGGTCCAATTCATCGACAGCGTTCAATCCGAACAGGATCACCAGTGGGTAGGTGGCCTCCCCTCCACACAGACGCCGCAGGGCCACCAGCGGATGGAGCAGGACGGCAAATCGCGACGGTTGGCTATCAGTCATCTCAGACCCTTTGTACTCAACGCAGGAGCCGAGTCGTCGGCTGGAGTCTGCTCATTGGTCTCCATTGAACTTTCAGGGCCATGATTACTTCCACGGCTTTTCCGACTTTCAGCATTGACGTGAAGAGATTCGATGCGGCGCGTCAATTCGTCACGGATACGGAAAATGAGAGCCGCAAGACCTCCGGGAAGAATCAAGAGCACCGCAAGAACTCCCACACCAGAGGAAAGGAATCTCCACTCCGCCGTGGTGACGAACCATTCCACACCGCGCAGGTAGACCGCTCCCAGTACCGCACCAAATGACGAGCCGAGTCCCCCAACGATTGATGCAGTAAAGACGTCCAAACTGCGCCCGACTCCATAACTGCTCAGGTCGAAACTGAAGTTCAGATGAGCGAAGAGGCCGCCACCGATACCGGCAATGGCGCCAGAGATTGCAAAGGCCGTCAGTTTCACCATCGTGCCGGGAATCGCATACGACAAAGCAGTTCGCTCATTGTCTCGTAAGGCAACAATGGCTCGACCTGTTCGGCTTCGACGAATACCTCTCACTGCCACCAGCACAACCATCAGAATCATCAAACTGAACACGTAAAAGCGAGTGGGCGTCGAAATATCGACAAGGCCGAAGACCGGGAGGCGCTCGATGCGTTGATTCGGAATCCAGCTGAAAAACCGATCGTTCAGTAACCACGACGTGACGCTGAGAGAAAAGACCAATGTGGTCACCGCCAAATACAAACCCCGAAGCCGTAACGCTGGAAGACCCACGACGAAAGCAGCGAGAGCACCAGCCACTGCTCCAACTATCAACGCCAAGAGCAGATCCATATTCCAAGTCGAGGTGCACTTTGCACTGACTGCAGCGCCAATGGCCACGAAACCGAATTGCCCCAAAGAGATTTGACCGGCCCAACCAGTGAGCACGACCAGGGATAGTCCGATGATTGCATAGACCACGATCGCCGAGACTTTGATGATCTGGTCACTTCGAAGAATGACTGGAACCAAAATCAAACCGATTACCAACAAAGACCACGCCCCCCATCGCAGGAGTCGGACCAATCCGAGACGGGCAACATCTGGGGCCAGGTCACGAACTTCATCGGCCAAACGCCACGACATCTGCACGTCTTGATCCAAACGGGTCGTCTCCCGCCGCTGCATGAGAAGTGCCATCATGACCGCAGCCCCGACAAAAGGGGCGACCAGAAGCGGACTGGAGGCATTCCACTGCACGCCGTACTCAAAGATGCCCAGTGCCACTGCCGCAATAGCCACTGTCGGCAGGTGCCGAAGCCGTCCAATGACCAAAGCCGCCAAGGCCAGCACCAACGTCGATAATGACAATGCACTGCCCAGGGGAACCCCAAGTATTCCTGCTCGAAGAAACAAAGCGAGAAACGACAGAGCCGCAGCCAACATCCACACCACCGTGGACAGCCAACCCACCGGAATTCCCAGCAGTGCTGCTCGGTCACTGCGCTCAGCGGCAGCTCGGACTGCAGTACCAAGACTGGTTTGGGACAAAAAAAGTCCAACTGCCAACATGGCCAATGGAGCAACGATGACCGCCATCAGATCGTTGGCATTCAAAATGAATGATCCAAGGGTCAATTTCCAGTCGAAGGGTGCAGGAATACGTTGCGAGGCCGCCGTCTCATCCCAGAGTTTGGGTATTTGCAGTGACAACACCGCCAAGAGTTGAGTAATGCCAATTGTGGCCACGGTCAACACGAGTCGCGGTGATCGAACGAATCGACGAACCACGACCAACTCCACCAGTGCTCCGAGAACAATGGATGCCGCCAAACCGACGAACAAACCAAAGGCGTAGGGAAGCCCAGAGAACACCACTAACCCAACAGCGAGAACAGTTGGTACGAAACCGAGATCGGCTTGGGCAAAGTTGATGACCCGATTGGCCCGATAGACCAAGGCCATTCCCACAGCCAAAAGCGCAGTCAAGAGGCCAATCACCGCTCCCCGAATCCAGGCCCCCGCAGGTACCCCGAAAAAGACCATTTGAACCACTATCAAACTGATAGCCGGTGCGAGCCGCACCACCAACGGCCATCCCGAGGTCACGATCCGATTCACAGTTGTCACGATGCCCCTATCGATCCCCCTTTGAATAGTTCTCGCCACGGTGGGTGGTGACTTGATCTATCCAACAATTGTTTATGGATAGCACACCAGCGAAACACCGATATCACTGGCCACCCGACTCAAGTAGCGACTCTGAAATGCCATGGGCGAATCTTCTGTCAGGTGGTGTGTAACTACCGGTCAGAGTAGAGTTCCGTCGGTGGGAACGGTACGGCGCCAGATATTCATCGATGCCCCAGCCGACACCGTGTGGTCCCTGGTCGGCGACCCGGCCCGCCTCCATGAATGGTTTCCAATCACCGACTGCCACGTCGAGGGCGCCAAACGGTGGATCACCCTGGCCAGCGGTTTGCGCTTTGAAGAAGACATCATCACTCTTGACCATGTCCTTCGACGCTTTCAATATCGAATCGTCAACAACCCGATCGTGGCCCACCATCTGGGCACCGTGGACGTCATCCCCGACGGGGACCATCGATGCCTGGTGGTGTACGGCACCGACGTTGATCCCGAGGTCATGGCCCTGATCATCGGCGGCGCGGCCGGCGAAGGTCTCGAGCATCTGCACGAACTTTTCACTCCTGGGAGGTCCTGATGGGTCGGAAGATACTTTTCATCACCACCGACCAACAGCGTTTCGATGCTTTGGGCTGTAACGGCGGAACAGTTGCCCGCACCCCCCACATTGATTCCTTGGCAGCCGAGGGCATCAATTTTCTGCGAGCCCATCCGCAAAGTGTGGTCTGCATGCCCTCACGCTCCACCATGATCACCGGACAGCATGTTGCGACCCATGGAGTGTGGATGAATGGCGTTCCGTTGCCCATTGATGCTCCCAGCGTGGCTACTACTCTGCACGATGCGGGATACGCCACCGCTCTCATCGGAAAAGCCCATTTCGAACCATTTCTTGATCCGTTCTTGCGGTTCACCGAAAATCGTCTTGCAGTAACGGGGCAACATCACGACTTCCATGATGGTCACCTACATCGCGGCTTCGATCATATGGAAACGGCAACGCACGGAGCTGCGGGTTCTTTCCACTATGCACAGTGGATACTCAAGAACCATCCCGAAGCAATGGGCATGTTCTACCGAGTCCTCGATCAGGAACTCCAGGTCAATGCCGCCGGCGGCGGAGACACTGGGGCACCTCAGGCCCACCGCAATGACATTGCGCGCGAGTGGTACCACACCGATTGGGTGGCCGATCGCGCTATTGCTTGGCTGGACGCCCTCGATCAGGAACGTGACTGGTTCTGCTGGGTGAGTTTTCCCGATCCACACCACCCCTGGGATCCGCCCAGTTCGGAACTGCATCGGGTCCCCTGGCAAGACCTTGACCTTCCTGCTGGATATCCCGCTGATCGCCAGGAACGAGAAGCAATCTTGGACGATAAACCGCGTCACTGGCGGCAGTGGTACGAAGGCCAGTTCTATTCCAACTATGAAGCGCC
This sequence comes from Acidimicrobiaceae bacterium, assembly GCA_040381935.1. Classification (GTDB taxonomy): domain Bacteria; phylum Actinomycetota; class Acidimicrobiia; order Acidimicrobiales; family Ilumatobacteraceae; genus Casp-actino8. The sequence goes on from JBEIGJ010000001.1 coordinate 59,035, forward strand.
AGCCCGGTGGGTTCCAAAAACCTTGACTGATGACCAAGTGCGCGAGATCAACGCCCTGACTCATATCGAAAACGAATTGATCGACGAAGCGGTTGGCCGCATTCTTCGGCATATCGAGACCCGGGGCTGGCACAACGACACCGACATCATCTACTCCACTGATCATGGTGAGTTGCAGGGAGACTTCGGTCTACTTTTCAAAGGTCCTTATCATGTCGATGCTCTCATGCGTCTGCCGTTGATCTGGAAGCCGGCGCCATCCGCCGGCGTGCAGTCGGCAACGGTGACCGCACCTGTTGGCCACGTTGCGCTTGCAGCCACGTTTTGTCATATTGCCGGACTTGCGCAACCAACGTATTGCGAATCAAAACGGCTGCCCATGGACGATGGTGAGGCTTCGGCTCTCGGACACGAACGTGTACTCACCGAATGGGACAGTGTGCTCTTTGGCAAAGAAGTCCGCTTGCGAACGATCTACCGCGACAATTGGGTGGCGACAACCTGTCTTGCAGGAACGGTGCATGATGGTTCAGAAGGAGAGCTCTACGACTTGGCGGCTGACCCGCTGCAACGCGTGAATCTTTGGAATGACGCCTCCCATCGCGCCACTCGCGATGATCTCATTGCCGATCTTTGGGATCACTTGCCGACACCCAGTGGAGAGCCTCGGCAGGTCGATGCCCCAGTTTGAACCCGATTGCGCCGGAATTAGATCGATGCCGGTGTACTGAGTACCCCACACAAACGATCGGCAAAAGTTTCGGCGTGCTGTTCAAGTTTTGCCCGGTGAAGGGCGAGACCGCCGATGACATCGGCTCCTAAGCCAGAAACCGCTCGGTCCATGGCATCAAGGGTACGTCCAGGATTCAAGGCAAAGGTACAAAACGTGGCCGCCTGTTTGCCGGCCAATGCCGGCAAAGCCCTGATGGCTCCAATACTCCACGGAGCCTGGCCGATCAGAAAGGCGCCGTGGACCCACGTGCCGATCAAAACGACATCGGCGCGTTGAATGGCCTGATGATCTGGCTGACGCAAGGCTTGTAAACCGGTGATCGTCCAGCCTTCTTGGGCGAGATTGCCGGCAATCAACTCGGCCGCCTTCCAGGTGTGACCGGTCAAACTCTCTACCAACAACGTTGCTTTCATACTTGAGATTCAAGCACGTCTGGACGGACCGGCCCAATATCTCACACCGACTGTTGGCTCCGACGCTCCATCAGGGCCCCTAGTCGTGCACTTCCACTCTGACGTCAGGAGATCTTTTTGAGGGGTGCCCAGGCCAAGAGCAGGTGCTTTCGCCCACGCTCCACGAAGTTCACGACCGCCTCCGTCTTGTCGTCGCTTCCGGTGATGTCGATGATCACACCTTCACCGAACACCGCATGTTCGACCGTGTCGCCAATACGTAGGCCCAACGTATGCGAGTTCGATTGTTCCGCTGGACGGCTGCGTTGAGCGAGGGCCCCAGCCGCAAGAGCCGCGTCGACTTGGCGCTCACGAAACTCATCATCAGGATCGAAACTGGCTACCGCACGACCGCGTCGCGATTCATCTCCTGCTGAACGGGACGTGGAACGGCGGTTCGGTACCTTGCCCTGATGCTCAACGAGTTCATCGGGAATTTCATCGAGAAATCGTGAGGGTGGGTTGTACTGAGTCGCTCCGAACTGACTCCGACACCACGCATGAGTCATGAACAGCCGCTCTCGGGCTCGAGTGATCCCGACGTAGGCCAAACGACGCTCCTCTTCTAACTCCGACGCATCGGTGAAGGCGCGTACATGGGGAAATAGTCCCTCTTCGACTCCAACGATGACCACGAAAGGAAACTCCAAACCCTTGGCGGCGTGCAGGGTCATCATCACGACTTTGTCGTCATCGGCCAGATCATCGGTATCGGCGACCAAGGACACCTGCTCCAAGAACTCATCGACCCGGGCGAATTCGCGCGTCGACTTCAGGAGCTCTTCAAGGTTTTCCATACGACCTGCAGCTTCGATCGACTCATCATCTTCGAATTCGGCAAGATACCCGGATTTCCGAAGCACACTCTCCAAAACAGCTTCTGGATGCTGGTCTTCTTGACTGATGGCCTCTTCAATCGCCTCCAAAAACGATTCGATTCCTCGACGAGCTGCACCAGAGACACCAGCATCTTGGGATCGACGTAGCGCCTCGAAGAAGCTGATGCTTTCCTGTTTGGCCAGAGCATCCAATCGCCCAACACTGGTTTCGCCAATACCGCGCTTGGGCGTATTCAAAATACGTTTGATACTGACTTCATCCATCGGGTTGGCGACGACTCGGAGATATGCGACGGCATCTTTTACCTCCCGACGATCGTAAAAGCGAGTTCCACCAACAACCTTGTAGGGAACCCCGAAGCGCATGAACACTTCTTCGACCATGCGACTCTGGGGATTGGTTCGGTAGAAGACCGCCATCTCTCCCCACGAGCGCCCCTGAGCATGTAGGGACTGGAAAGTTCGCGCCACGAAAGATGCCTCGTCTCCTTCGTCTTCGGCGTGATAGCGAACGATATTCTCCCCGGGTCCGGCTTCGGTCCATAGTTCTTTTGGCTTACGGGCGAAGTTGCGAGCAATAACTGCGTTGGCTGCATCCAGGATGGTCTGGGTACTGCGATAGTTCTGTTCCAGTACTACGACCGTGACATCTTCGAAAGCATCTTCGAACTGATGGATGTTGCGCAGATCGGCGCCACGAAACGCATAGATGGACTGGTCAGTATCTCCGACGACGCAGACGTTGTGATGTTTGGCCGCGAGCATGAGAACGATTTCGTTCTGGGCAACGTTCGTATCTTGATATTCATCAACCAAGATGTATTTGAAGCGTTCCTGATATGAAGCCAAAACACCCGGATTCAATCGGAATAGCCGAACGGTATTCATCAACAAATCGTCAAAATCCATGGCCCCCGCGCGTTGGAGGCGAATCTGGTATTCCGCGTAGATCTCGGCGTGTTTACGATCGAAAATATGCCCCGCCTGCTCGGCGGCCTCGCGAGGCGAAAGTAGCTCATTCTTCCAATTGGAGATCACGGCCTGGACGGCGCGTGGGGCGAAACGCTTGTTGTCGAAACCTAGATCTCGAATGACGTAGCCGGTGAGTCGCTGGGCGTCAGCCTGGTCATAGATACTGAAAGATTTGGGATATCCAATGGCTTCAGCATGCACTCGCAAGATCCGTACACACGCTGAGTGGAATGTCGATACCCACATTGACTTGGCAACGGGACCGATTAGGGACTCGACCCGATGCTTCATTTCCCCAGCGGCCTTGTTGGTAAAGGTGATGGCCAAGATGTTCATCGGATGCACACCATGGTTGCGGATGAGATGCGCAATGCGGTGGGTAAGCACCCTGGTCTTTCCACTGCCTGCGCCGGCAACAACCAAGAGTGGGCCCTCGACGTGCTCAGCCGCCTCGCGCTGCATCGGATTCAGCCCGTCGAGATCGAAGTCACCGCCGCCATTCACCTCGCCGGCACTTGCTGACCAGGTCGATGGTCCCGAACGGGCGGAAAAAGGAGCAGAACCGAAGAGTTCGTCGTCACTCAACATGGAGTGCTCGTACTGAGTTCCCAGGTGCGCATAGGAAGTCCATTGTACGACACGGATATGACATGATCACTGGAACGCGATCACCCGGACATGATCACTGGGACACGGCACAGTCCTACTGCGAAGAGACACTCGCCCGGAATTCCAGGACTGCAAGTCGACGTTTGTCTTCGGGAGACAGTTCAGTCAGCCGTTCCAGGGTGACGGACTCGATGTCCGCCTCACAGGCGAATACATGAGGATACGGACCCACCGGTGAACCAGTATCGAGACCGACGTCGAAGGTCTCCCCGCTCATCGAGAAAACCACCGGGATCGTGCGCTCGATTCGTACCGAGGAAATACTCTTACCATCAACGGAAACAAATGCCGTTCCACCGCCGCCCAGTCCTCCGTCGTAGTCGAATTCCACAACCACTCGATGTCGACCAGGCTTGAGAGCCTCACCTCGCGCGAAAGACAGTTCCCGTCCGAATGCGTTGTACAAGTACGTGGGGACACTCGCCTCCAGATACAAACTCCAGCCGGCCATGTTTCCACCTTGACAGCAGATCACTCCAGAGTCCCGCTCACTTCCAATCACGATGTCGGCCGTAATGCGGTAAGAGCAATTCTTGAGATTCACAACGATTGATTCGGGAATCCGGACATGTGACGGGTTGTACACCATCTTCGTCGCACCCTTGATGGCTTGCGGTACCGCAAGATTTGGGTCGAGACGAAAACCTGGGTCGCGCAATGGATAGACGCCACAACGTCGGGCTTCGATATCGAAAATGGTCTGCAGCTCGTTCAGTTTTTCTGGATAGTCGGCGGAAAGATCATTGCTCTGCGAAAAATCCTGCTGGATGTCGTACAGTTCCCATCGCTCTTGTGGCCCGTCGAAAGGCATCGAGACGAAACGTACCCATGGCGGCCGACCGTGAAAACACGAGGCCATCCAACCATCGTGGTACACCGCTCGATTACCAAGAATTTCGAAGTACTGCGTCGTCCGCCGGCTACGGACGTGGCCATCTTCGAACGTGTAGTTCATTGCGATACCGTCGACCGGGTCTTGTTCGACACCGTTGACGCTGTGCGGGTACTCGATCCCAGCCGCGGCCAGCAATGTTGGTGCGATGTCCACGACATGATGGAACTGGGACCGGAGTTGTCCTCCCTGGGAAATCCCGGCTGGCCACTTGATTGCCATCCCGTTACGCGTTCCTCCGAAATGCGAGGCCACCTGCTTCATCCATTGAAATGGAGCATCGAGAGCCCAAGCCCATCCGATATTGAAGTGATTCTCACAACGCGCGGAACCAAAGTCGTCCATGTGGGCGAGCAGCCATTCCTCGTCTTCAGGTACCCCATTCTGAAAGGTTGGGGCGGCCCATGCTCCATTCACTGTTCCTTCCGCCGATGCGCCGTTATCACCGGTGATGTAAACGACAAGAGTGTTCTCAGCCGCTCCGATTGCGGAAAGATGGTCGAGGAAACGACCGATATGGAAATCCGTGTGCGCAAGAAAGGCCGCGAAGACTTCCATCAAACGCGAAGCAACCGGCTTCAATCGGTCGGGATAGTCCGCCCAGGAAGGAACCCCCTCTGGTCGTCCGGTGAGCACAGTCGCCGGCGGAATCACACCCAAAGCAATCTGTCGTTGATAGATCTGCTGGCGTAACTCGTCCCATCCCGCGTCGAACTGACCAGCGAACCGAGCTATCCAATCGGGAGGTACATGATGCGGAGTATGTACTGCGGGAGTAGGGAGATAAAGAAAGAAGGGCTTGTCAGGGGCCGATACCCGCACACGATCGACCCAGGCGATCGACTGGTCGATGAGATCTTCGGTGAGGTGGTAGTCCTGGCGTCCTCGATACGGAAAGACCGGCGTGGTTTGGTCGTATACCGCCGGTTCGTACTGCGACGCTTCAGCGTTGATGATGCCGTAGAACCGTTCGAATCCCATACCAGTTGGCCAACGATCAAAGGGACCGGCCGGACCCTGTTCCCATAACGGGGTCAGGTGCCATTTTCCGATGCACGCAGTTGCATAGCCGTTTTGACGGAGTATTTCGGCCACAGTGGACGTCGATCGCGGAATCACACTGTCGTACGCCGGAAAGGAGTTAGCGCCTTCTGGGATACCACCCATATGCACCGAATGGTGATTTCGTCCGGTGAGCAAGGCAGCTCGGGTAGGGGAACACAAAGCCGTGGTATGGAACTGGTTGTACAGCAAACCTTCATCGGCCAATGCCTGAAAACGGGGAGTCGGGACCGGGCCACCGAACGTGCCAAATGAACCAAAACCCACATCATCGAGCATGATCACCACAATGTTGGGCGCTTGGGGAGGGGCCCCGTGACCTTCGAGGCGAGATGCCGTCGAGTTTTCGATCAATCGTTCGATGTGCCCACCGAACGGCGGCGATGGTTTGGGCAGGACCGTCATCAGCTGCGCATTCCCTGGTTGTCGAATGCCGAAAGTGTCGCCATCACCGACGAGACCGATCCTGTCACCAGAGCATTTCCCGAGGCAAGAGCGCCAGAGAACGATATCGATCCGGCCAAAATTCTTGCCCACGTTTCGAATTGCAGCGCGATGCGGTCACTCGCCCCAACGGCATCGGTGGCCACTGCAACCCCGTTGCGAACATGTAGACCCTGTGCCTCATATCCATCGAAGTCGAATTCAATGTGGTGGTCGATGCCAGAGGCAAGTTCTGGATCGAGCATGACCCGCAGAATTCGCAATGAGCCATGTGGTCCCAGCGCCAGGATCTGATTCTCACGGAGGCGATGTTGTCGCAAACGAGACAGATCAGTGGAGCCATCGAGATCTCGGGCGGTGGTAATACACCAGTTGCGAATATTGGCCGCAGCCGATCGGTACCCCACGTCTCGCAAGACGTCCGCCAGCAACTGTCGGTCGGCTTGGGTCGAATTCGAACGCGTCACCAACCATGAGGCTAATTCGAGTGCCCATCGCACGTCGTTGTTTTCTCGTGCGGTGTTGACGATATTGACGACTGCTGCGGGCCCCCCGAATCCATCAACGAGGCGATCAGCGCGCTCAGCAGGTGGTAGGGGAAACAATTTGGCGGGGTCACCGTCGAACCAACCACGAACCCCAGAACAAATCTGACGAACGTGGTGTTCGGCTACTCCGTACAGTTCCTGAGTGAGATAATCATCGTCGCAGGAATCGGGAAGTCGCAGACGCGACGCAATCTCGTCTGCCGTCCACCCCTTGTTCAAACCCCGTACGGTTTGATCCCACAAGAATTGAATTGCATCCTTGGCACCCGTGATGCGCCGGAGAATGTCCGACTGACCCATCATCGGCGGGCCGTGGGTTCCAGCCAGGTATTCAGGAGCGAGTGAGGCAATGTGCTCGATACCTCGCAACAGGACCTGCGGATCTCGGTATTCCTCGCCGCGAATTGCAAAAATGTTGAACAACACCGGCCAGATGATGTTGTGAACACAGGTCTCAAGTTCGGGGAACCATAGCGTTACCGAGTCATCGGCATCAGATGGTGCATGCGTAACCTCGACCCGAGTACCGGCAATCGTCATCGATTCGCCTCCTCGCCACTCAACTGTGGGAGCAACAAAGCCGTCAGTGAAAGGATGATGATCGGGATTGCGATAGAACATTCCCAAACCGACACTGACTATTCCGTCTGGTCCCTCGAGCGGCATGGCCGTCCCGAACTGGTAGACGAGCCCCCGAGCGTATGCCGGCCCAATCTCGGACATCGCCCTGTTGCGATTGTGAGTAATCCGCTCGTGTCCGTAGATGGGAATGTCGGACCCGTATTCGCGCAGGATTTCCGTCGTACCACTGACGTAATGAAAATGCGTATAGACGACCGCAACAATGGGTCGGTCGGTCACTTGACGCAGATCCCGAAGAGCGGATCGCATCTCCTCGACTGATTCGCCGGTGTCGATGGCAATGATGCCCTCGGGCGCATCGATGAATGTCTGGTTGGAAAGACCGTTCCCGACCAGAGTCCACACGCCGGGACGCACATTAAACAGTTTCCTTTCGAAACGGAGAGTGTGTTCCAATGCATCACCATGGACGAGTTGCCCACGGTCTGCGGTCACCACCGAATCTGGTTGAGGGTCAAAAGATCGCATATCCGATCATTCCATACGAATGCCAGAGGACATTCATCTACCAAAGACGGTGGTGCCCGCAGCCTCTTGGATCACACTTGCGCTTCAAGATGCACGAGAAGCGTTCGTCATTCGCACTGACGACTCAGGTCACGAGGTTCGACGGGGACCGAGCTCGCCATCCACCAGTCGGGGCAAAAACTCGTTCAACTTCTCGGTCACCGAATCGATCATCCCGGCCAAGAGTGCCGCAATCAAATCGTCCCGAGACTTGCCCTGCTCCTCAGCAATGCTCGCCAAAGTCGAACCATCTCGCAGTTCTGCTCGAAGGTCCTCCGGGCTCATGTCCAGGAAAGTGGATGCAGCCTCTACGAGTCCAGTTCGCATACCTTCCCGCCGAATACCGGCCAGTGGGCCATGCCCGTCCCGTTCACGTCGGGGAGAATCGAAGTTCCCACCCAGAGCGTTCCGACGACCGTGGCCGTCTCGGAACCCGTCACGCGCAATGTCGCGAGCGTCATCGATCTCTGAATCAACCGAGGCCGCCGCTGAAAATGGCGATGCTGCAGTCATACTCAATCCCGTTCCGGCGATGAGACCAAGGGCCAGTCCGGCCGCTGTCCAATTCCGAATACGACGGGAACCTCGCTTCGTCTCAGGTATTTCTGACTGATGATGGTTTTCGTGAGATGTCATCGGTTGTACTCCTTGATTTCGCATTGATGGGTAGCCGATTCGGTTGATCCGGCTGCAGTAACCATCACAGGTCCAGTTGAGAATGGAACAACATCTCGGTGAGAAATCGGTGTGAACTGAGTTTGCTCTGATTCGATATTCACGACATTTGCTCGAACAATGGCAAAGAAATCCCCACTTCGGCTCCTCCATCAGGACGATTGCGGGCGAAATACTCTCCGTGATGCAAGCGGGCAGCGTCGGCAACTATGGCCAACCCCAGTCCGGAGCCCGGCAAACTGCGCGCCTCGACGGCACGATGGAACCGCTCGAAGACGTGCTCCAACTCTTCAACTGGGATTCCGGGCCCTCGGTCGAGAACTGTGACCGTGCCACCGTCGATAACGACATCGATTGGGGCCTCGGAGGAATCGAACTTGAGGGCATTGTCGACAAGATTCGAAATAGCCCTCTCGATGAGTGGTCGCTGCCCCAACACCACCAATGGCCCACTACGACGCTCATCGTCTGTGGGTTCAAGGACATGTATCGTCCGTCCAGTACGCCTTTGGGCTCTGTGTACGCGGTCCACGACCAATGCACGTAGATCAATGACCTCGACGGGATGACCGTGCAAACTCGTCGTTGAGTCCGATGCCAATGAAAGGACCTCTTCGACCAATTGAGCCAATTCGTCCGCGTCCCGATTCAAGTCGTCGAGAACTTGAACCCGTAACGCCTCACTCAGATCACTGTGCCGACGAAGTACGTCGAGGTTCATTTTCAGACTGGTCAACGGCGTGCGCAGTTCATGGCCGGCATCTTGTACTAGTTGCTGCTGTTGTCTTTTCGAAAGCGACAGAGCCTGCAACATCCCACGAAACGAGCGGGCCAGTCGGCCAACTTCATCAGATCCAGTCATCGGAACTTCGATATCGAGACTGGCAGTATCGGCAATTTCCTCGCTCACCGTCGACAATCGACGAAGTCTCGAGGTCAATCCCGTGGCGATCAACCAACCGGCAATCGCACCGGCCAGAGCAAAGACCGCGCCGACAACCAAAATACGGCGTTGTAGATCCCGCAGAACATTGGCGGTCTCGGAAAGATCTCGGCCGAGTTGCACTACGGCCCGGACCGATGGACCGATCTCTACGATGACCGAGCGCACCCGATACTGCTGACCTTGTAAGGAGTTCACCGTTTCGACTACGGCTTGATCCGAACTGGACCAGCGCTCGAGTTCAACAGTCGGCAACTCCACATCGGTCGAAGCCGCAAGAATCGTTCCCTGATCATCGGTCACCTGAACAACGAACTGCTCGATACCCAAGGGACGATCCGGAACAGTCACGATCACCCTTCCCCTTGGACCAAAGCGCACGGCCGCATTCGAGCGGCTGAGAAAACGGTCGGTGGCTTGAATCAGCGAACGGTCGATTTCAGTCATGAGTCGCGACTCGAGGGTCCAAAAAGAAATGGCCCCAATCGATGCCGAGGATATGACCACGACAACCGCCAGCAACGCCGTCAGTTTCCAGCGCAGACTCATCGTCGACTCACGAGGCAATCCGGGCTGTGTACCCGACTCCGCGCACGGTATGAATCAATGGCCGTTCACCTTGGAAGTCGATCTTGCGTCGGATGTAGCCGATGTACACCGCCAGATTCTTCGACTCGGGACCAAAGTCGTATCCCCAGATTCGATCGTAAATGGTCGCATGATCAAGGACGATTCCCTGATTGCGAACCAGCAACTCCAAGAGGTCGAACTCAGTTTTCGAGAGTTCGATTTCTCTCAGCCCCCGCTTCACTCGGTGGGCCGCAATATCTATCGATAGATCATCGAGTACGAGCAGCGAGCTCGGATCTCCACTTTGCCAGTTGGACCGGCGAAGCAAAGCGCGAATCCGAGACAAGAGTTCATCCAAGTCAAAGGGTTTAGGCAGATAGTCATCAGCCCCAGCATCGAGTCCGGCAACTCGATCACCGGTCTCGGTCCGGGCAGTGAGCATCAAAATCGGAATCGTATTCTTCTCGGTTCGAAGCACCCGGCAGGCCGTTATCCCATCGATGTTGGGCATCATCACATCAAGAATGACCAAGTCGAATGAATTGTGGTCGGAAAAATCGCGATCGCCGGTATCACGACGAAGTTCGTCGAGAGCGGCTGCTCCATCGGTGACGGCAACTGTGTCATAGCCCTCAAGGATGAGTGCTCGATCTAGCGATTCTCGAATTGCTCGATCGTCGTCGGCGATGAGGATTCGTCCGTGTTGCTGCTGGCCCTTTTGGCTCACAACCTGGAGTCTGCCCCGATTTGGTAAGAGACAGGTGATAATTCGCTTTCTCCATCGACCAGTTAGCGTTGTCCCGTGATTCGACTCCGCACCACACCACTCTTGGCGGTGACGCATGCACTGGCTATCACTGTTGGTGCGGTAGTCGTCGGGATCATCACTGGCGGGAGCTCCTGGCTCCTTTTCGAGGCCCTCGATCACGCCACTGAACTGCGCTTGGCTACCACTTGGCTGGTGTGGACCTTGCCCATAGTGGCCTTCGGGCTCGGCTTGGTCTACCACTATGGCGCTGGTGTCAGTCGCCAGGGCACTTCTCTGGTCATTTCCCGCTCACTACCTCCGCTGGACGATCAACACCAGCCCGGCCCCGAACCCGTCGTCCCCTATCGCTTGGCCCCGCTGATCTTCGCCTCGACATATGTCGCCCAGATGGCTGGAGCATCGGTTGGCCGTGAAGGGGCCGCCCTACAAATCGGTGGATCTCTCACCAGCTTGGTCTTTCGTCCCCTCCGGCTCGATCCCCGGGACTCCCGCCTTCTGCTCGTGGCCGCTATGGCCGGAGCCTTCGGAGGTGCCTTTGGTGTGCCAGTGGCCGGGGCCATTTTCGGTTTGGAAGTGCAGCAGACTGGACGATTGCGGTACGAAGGTTTGGCTCCCGCACTGGCCGCTTCCGTCACCGCCGATCGCGTCGTAGAAGCCCTCGGTCGATCGACCCCCATCGTCGATCTGCCGGTGGATGTGAACTCTGCTCTCTTACTGCGCCTGGTTCTCGTCGGGCTCTGCGCTGGTCTGGCGGCGCGTTGGTTCATTGCGCTCACGGATTTCATTCGTCATGGTTTACAGCGGTGGATATCGTGGGCTCCGTTACGACCCACCGCAGGAGCCTTGGCCACCTTGATGCTGATGATCCTGTTCGGGAGGGACTATCTCGGTTTGTCACTGCCGCTGATCGATCAGGCTCTCGATGGCTCACTGGCCGACTGGTGGGATCCGGTGCTGAAAATCCTGTTCACTGCGGTAGCTCTCGGGAGTGGTATTCCCGGTGGAGAGGTGACACCCCTTTTCGTCATTGGCGCCACATTGGGATCGGTACTCGCTGGACCACTCGATATCCCGCCAATGTTGGCTGCCGCTGCTGCTTTGGCTGCGGTCTTTGGCGCCGCTGCCAATACTCCAATTGCTTGCGCTGTGCTCACTATGGAACTTTTCGGTGCCGCCATGATCGTTCCCAGCGCCATTGTCTGTATCACGGCCTATGCAGTGTCACCAGAGCGCGGCATTTACCAAGGCCAATGGCCTGGTTCTACGAAAGATCTCCGGGCCACCGCAAGACAACAACCTCCCGCATGAACTGCGGCGGATGATCCCGCAACCATTGCTCAATCTCTCCATCGCGTGATGAGGGGAGACAGAGTCGTCGACGCGCCGACACCACTAACGAAGAAGGATCGTCGGCGAGTCGAGACATCGGCGGCCGGGGAACAACGACTATCTCTGGTTCGATGCCCAAAGCCTGAAGAACTGCAACCGCATCATCCGATGTGGGACCGACGGGTCGATCCAAATTCCAAAAATGTTTCCACGCCTGATTCCACGCCGACAAAGGGTGATGTGTTGGCAAAACCACAACGACTCCGAGACGGGCTTTTGCGGTCAGGGCCACGACGAAGGGTTCGAGATCGGCAACATTGAAAAAGACGTGATGACAGACCACGACATCACAAGGCTCGATCGGATCCCCCGAGAATTCCCGAGCGATTGCCACATCGGGCCATCGGCCTTGAATCTCTTGGAATTCAACGCCAGCCTCCAAGGCAGCCTGGGCGAAACGGGCCAACATGGCTGGATTTTCATCTACCCCGACCAATCGATTGGCTCGAGGAACCAATGGCAACGACGAACGACCTCCGCCACAGCCGATATCCATCACACTGCCACCCTGGGGCGGCAAGAGTTCGCGGGCCAACTCAAAAATGGGACTCGTCACATCAATGGTTTCATCAACTGCGAATGTTGCCGGATCGTGGGCCCAGGGTGGGACTTCGGCTTGAGCCAGGATCTCGTCTGGTATCGCCCAAGCCAAGAGTTGAGTACGCCAATACTCCCCAACTGCACTCATTGCCCCAGGTAGCGATGGCGACATTGACAAGAGGTCCTAGAGCGCTGCGGTGTCGAATACCCGAATAGGGAGTTCTCGTGGTCCGCGAATTTGGCCTACGCTCCACACCACATCGTCTTGGGTACCGTCGATCTCGAAATTCGGAAAACGGTCAAGGAACTCCTCGACCGCCACCCGCAGTTCGAGTCGGGCCAAATTAGAGCCAAGACAGCGATGAATTCCGAGACCAAAGGCGGCATGCCGGTTTTCCTCGCGATCAATGAGAACCTTGTCGGCATCAGCGAATTCCGTGGGATCGAGATTGGCGGCGGGGAACGGGAGCAGAACCCATTCATCTTTTTTCATGGGACAGCCGTGAAAATCATGATCCTTGGCTACCAGGCGAGCCATTGTTACCGGAGCATAGGCTCGGAGAAACTCTTCGATTGCCGTCGTCATCACCTCAGGCTCCGTTACCAGCCGCTGCCGATCAGCCGGGTGTGTTGCCAGGTGCCAGATACTCGACCCGATGGCACTCCATGTGGTGTCGATGCCCGCAACCAGAAGGAGCAGAATGACTCCCCCAACCATGGCGTCGGGAAGTTTTTCGCCGTACATCTCAACATCCATGAGATACGAAGTCAGATCCTCACGGGGGTTATGGCGATGATCTTCGATCTGGGCCAAGAGATAGGCATCAATTCGCTCAAATGAGCGAATACGTTCTTCAGGCTCTCCGTTAATGCTTTCGAGGATGTCGTGCACGAACTCACGGAAGAGATCGTCATCCTCCAAAGGGAAACCAAGCATCCGTGAAATCACATTGACCGGGATGTGCTGGGCGTAATCAAGGGCGGCGTCGATCGTCTCTCCTGCTTCAATCTTCGCCTGCATACGATCGAGTAGGCCACGGCACAAGATCCGCACTTCGCCTTCCCATTCCGCAATCTTTTTTGGGGCAAAGGGTGGAAGAAGTAGCCGGCGGGCATCGTGGTGGAAGGGTGGATCACTGGTTATTGGAGGTGCTCCACCAATTGGTGCTTCATCTTCAGGGACGACTGTGCTCACCACGACGGACCGGCTGGTGAAATTCTCGGTGTCGTAGGCGACTTCACGAACAGTCTCATGGGTAACGGGAAGCCAGGTACCGCCGTAACGGTTGCTATGCGCCACCGGACATTGCTCCCGGAGATCGGCCCAAATTCGATGAGCATTTCGGTTGTACTCGGGATCAGCGTGATCGAAATCAGTAGCCCAGTCGCTCACCGGTCCATAAATCGACGCCGGAGGATCGTACACAGCCATGGAACGACCTCCTATTCGGTCATCGTGATGGCGAACTCGGGGCAGTTCGCCACGGCGAGCTTGGCTCGCTCGACCAAATCAGGACTGACCGACCCATCGCCGATCACCACGGCATTGCCGTAGTCGTCCACGTCGAAGAGTTCTGGAGCCAGGGCATAACAGCGATTGTGCCCCTGACATTTATCGGCATCAACATGAATTCGCATACGCCCACAGTATCGCCCGAACCAATGAGGCGTACCGTTTGGCGAAGTAGGTCAACATGCACTTGACTACACACCGTGTCGACCTCGAAGCCTTCTCGAACTACCGGTGGACTGGCAATCCTCCTTCCCCCATCAGAAGGTAAAGCCACCGGAGGAAGCAGCCCGAAATGGAGTGTGGGTTCGGGAAATTTTGGACGCCAGCTCGGTCCTTCACGGCGCGCCATTGTGGAGCACCTGAATGCGCTGAATGGCGGAGACTCTCGACTGCTGGGCGTGAGCGGTGCCCATCTGGACAGAGCGCGAGATGCCAACTCCCACCTCATCGGAGCACCCACCCGACCGGCATGGCAGCGATATACCGGAGTGGTCTGGGATCATTTGGATCCAACCACCCTGTCGCATTCGGCTCGGGTACGAGCCGAGGAATCCATCATCGTCTTTTCCGGACTTCTCGGACTGGTGGGCTTCACTGACCGCATCCCCGATTACAAACTCAAGATGGGAGCGTCACTGCCAGAGATCGGAAAACTCTCAACGTGGTGGCGACCCATGTTGTCAGCAGCCCTGAACTCATGGTTGCAACATCGCGTGGTGATCGACCTCCTGGCTCAGGAACAGCGCCACGCATGGTTGCCGGACCAAAACCTTCACCATCGCGCTGTGACCTTTGTGAATGACACAGGCCGCCCTGTTGGACATGATGCAAAGGCTGCCAAAGGACTCCTGGTACGTCATCTACTCGAATCGAAAGACGCACCCGAAAAGGCTCTGGCCACGTGGAAGCACCCACAGTTCACCATCGACGTTTCCTAAATCTCCACCTACCATTTCCGATACCGCTGCACCGTGCCGTGGTTTGAGGATGACTTCTACTGAGTCGCTTTCAACTTGTCGCCAAAAAATTGCAGGACTCGTTGCACACTGGGGTCATGACGATGTTCCGTCAGCACCGAATGATCGGACTTTTTCGTAGAAGGCAATTCGATAGCGATGAATGCGTCTCCCAGCAGTTTTCGCAAAGTATCGAAGCGTGTTCCAACGAGGCGGTCTCCGGTGTACCGCAGTCCGAGAACCTCACACCCCTCACGTGCTCGTCGCACCACGACTTCTTGATCATCAGGCGACAAGTTCAGATCGGCCGCTCGCGCCGAGCCGATACTGAAAGGCATCGAGGGCTGACTGAGAACCGGAGCAATCACATGATCGTCCACCATCAATCCGAGAGCGAAGCCTCCACTGAAACACATGCCGAGCGCTCCAATTCCCGGGCCACCGATGTCATCATGCATGTTGCGACCCAACGCCCGCAACCAAGCGATGATCGGCGAGGTTTTTCCGGTGGCCATGGTGACGAATTCACGGGAGATGCACACTTTGGCCATTGATGTGGCTATATACGGAGCCGATGGCGCCTTTCCTGGAGTCCCAATGAGATCGGGCATGACAACTGTGAATCCTGCATCCACCAGTTCAGTGGCAAAGCGAAGAACCTCGGGTGTAATTCCCGGAATTTCATGAACGACGATGACTCCCGGACCGGTACCTCGTCGATACGTGTCGTGAGTGATACCGGCGGCAGTGAATGATCCTTTGGACCATTGGGCCATAGTGTCCACCGATCCATCTCTTGATGCCGATGTCATTGCAGTCTCCTCACTGCTTCAAGGGCCCGTTCCGCCAATCCTTCGGGGCCGAGTTTCATATTGCTGAGATCGATCCCGCTCTGGTCTCCCATTGCTCCGTGCAAGTAGCGGGCATACACACCTTCACTGATGACCGCCAGACGCCAGCAGGAAAAGGCCACGTAGTATTCGACTCCGCTGACATCGCGTCCGGTTTTTTCGGCGTAACGATCCACTAGTTGGCGATACAGAGCAAATCCACCCGCTGGTGTGGGGTCATTGGCCCGGAGGGCACTCGAGGGACCATCACTCCAATAGACGCCAAGATAACCCAGATCGGCGAGCGGATCTCCCAACGTACACAGCTCCCAATCCAAAACTGCTGCGATACGACCGGTGCGCACATCGGTGAGGCAATTCCCGAATCGGTAATCACCATGAGCAATAACAACTCCCTGTTGTTTGGGAATCTTCTGCGCTAGTCGTCGCGAGACTTCGTCGATAGCCGGCAACTCACGCGTTTTGGAATTTTCCCATTGTGCGCTCCACCGTTTCAGCTGGCGCTCGATGTATCCATCACGGCGTGCCAAATCCCCAAGTCCGACGGCGTCGATATCCACGGCGTGGAGATCAGCGAGTACGTCGATCAGATTGATCGAAGCCGCGTGGCGTAACGACGGATCCAGGAGTGCGGCTTTTTCGGCACTATCCAAGACCACACCGTCGACATAGGACATGACATAGAAAGGCGCCCCGTTGACTTCGTTGTCGATACACAATCCAAGAGCCCGGGGCACCGGAACATTGGTAGAGCCCACCGCCGCAATGATCCGATACTCCCGCGCCATGTCATGGGCCGTGGCCAAAACGTGCCCCAAAGGCGGACGCCGAAGAACGAATTGACGATCAGTTGAGTCAGTCACTCGATACGTCAGGTTGGATCGGCCCCCGGCAATCAAATCGAACTGGAACGGCCCCACAGCATCGGGAATGTTTTGGGTCAACCAGGCCGAAACCACGTTCTGATCGATTCCCTGGACACTGTCCATCTGGTGGCCTCCCCCCGGCTGACGTCGGTGAATGAAAAACGAAACGCCATCATCATCCAGCTCGAATCAGCTGGTCAAAACGATTTGATCACCCAGGGCGCGTCGCGCCAACAACTTTGTTCCAACTGATGGCCGTCAGGCGCACATCACGCCCGACACCAGGGGCGTCCACCATCATGCCGTCACCGACATAAATTCCCACGTGGGTGATTGGGGTATAGAAGAAAACGAGATCTCCCGGCTCCAGATAGGCCAAAGGAACCTTGGGGGATGCCCGGAACTGCAAACGGGATTGGTGAGGAAGCGAAACTCCGGCCTGACGCCAGGCCCACATGGTCAGACCCGAACAATCGAATGAGACACCTTCGATCGCCGTGGCATAGCGGTAGGTCACCCCGATCTGACTGCGGGCTGCGGCTACCGCAATGGAGCCACGCGAACTACTCGGTGGGACCGATGCTGGGTTGAATGCCGCTTTGCTGCTCTGAGAGGTGACCTGACTGGCTTGAGCCCGAGAGCGAGCGGCCGCCTCAGCCGCTCGGCGCGCCCGTTCCTCAGTGATCTGACGACCAAGTTCCCTCTCGGCTTTGGCCTTGAGTTCGGTGTACTGGGCGATCTTTTCTTCGGCCTTGACGCGATCGTTCTCTAAACGCTCGGCCAGCTCACCCGCTCGCTTGCGATCACGTTCGAGTTTCTTCTGCAAATCATTGAGGTCAGTGATCAGAGCATCGAGTTTGTCCGAATTGCCAAAGGCCACGTTCAAAGCGATCTCGGTCAGGTATTGACGTTGCACCGACTCATTGGGTCCGCCGCCCGGCGATAGCAACCCGGTCAAACTTCCGGTTCGACCACCTCCGACGAAAGCTTCGACCGCCAGATCGGACATCTCGGCCTCGACCCCGCTGAGCTCGGCCTTTTTAGCCTCTATTTCCAGCAGTGTGGCGGCGATTTCTTCTTCCAATCGGACTTTGTCGTCTTCAGTGATCCGCAACTCTTCGCTCAGCCGGTCGACTTCTTCCTCGGTGGCCTCCAGCTGGTCAACAATTTGCTGCACTTTGCGTCGAGCTGAGTCCACCGAGCCAGCCTGAACCGGGTTACTCACCAAACCGCTACCGATCGAGCCCATGAGCAGCGTCAGGGCCAGGGCCGAGGCAGGACGACGAAGAGGGGTGCCAAACATGCTGGGGAGAGACTAACCAATGAGTGCCCGTTAAAAGCGCCGCCCCGACCTACCTACCGGGCAAACAACCTGCACAGCGGCTAGAAATCAGCCAAACGTGACATGTGATTCGCCTGCTTGTGTTCACCTATTCCCACTCATCTATTCCCACTCAATGGTCCCCGGTGGTTTCGAGGTGATGTCGTAGGCCACCCGATTGATTCCTGGTACCTCACTGATGATGCGACTCGCCATCTGATCGAGCAAGTCGTGGGGCAACCTGGCCCAATCGGCAGTCATCGCATCATCACTGGTCACGGCCCGAATGATGACCGGATAGGCATAGGTTCGTTCATCACCCATGACTCCGACCGATTTGATGTCTGGCAGAACTGCGAACGCCTGCCAGATCTCGCGGTCCAACCCAGCGCGATGAATCTCCTCGCGAACAATGGCATCGGCTTCCTGCAAGATAGCCACTTTGTCCCGAGTGACTTCTCCAATGATGCGCACACCGAGTCCTGGTCCAGGAAATGGCTGACGCCACACGATTTCATCTGGCAAACCCAGTTCGGTCCCCAAGCGACGTACTTCATCTTTGAACAATGAACGAAGAGGTTCCACCAATTTCAATGTCATGTCTTCGGGCAACCCGCCCACATTGTGATGACTCTTGATGACCGATGCCGTACCGTCGTTCCCTCCGCTCTCGATGACATCGGGATACAATGTTCCTTGAACCAGGAACTCAGCATCGGTAACTCCTCCCGTGTGATTTTCGAAGATGCGCACGAACAGCTCACCAATTGCTTTCCGCTTCGACTCCGGCTCAGTCAGACCCTGCAGCCGATCGAAGAATTGATCACCAGCGTCGACGTGAATCAGTTCGATACCCAAAGTTCGGCGAAAGGTTTCCACGACTTGGGCGCTCTCCCCTTTGCGCATTAGCCCGGTGTCGACATAGACGCACGTCAATTGGGAACCAATGGCGCGTTGCACAAGTGCCGCCGCAACGCTGGAATCAACGCCGCCCGACAGACCGCAGATCACACGCTTTGCGCCCACCTGCTGACGAACGGCCTCAAGTTGCTCATCGAGAATCGATCCCATCGTCCACGAGCCGTCACAGCCCGCCAGATCGTGGAGAAAGGTTTTCAAAACCGCGTGACCGAACGGAGAATGCACTACTTCGGGGTGATATTGCACTCCCCAGATGTGTCGTTGCGGATTCTCCAAAACCGCCACCGGTGCTTGCGGGGTCGAGGCAGTGGCAATGAAACCCTCGGGAACCTGCGTGATGGCGTCAAAGTGACTCATCCATACGGTCTGCACATCGGGGACATTGTTCAGCAATGAAGAATCGGCGCCCGCAATACGCTGCATCTCTGTTCGGCCGTACTCTCCTCGGTCGCCCCGTGACACCTGTCCACCCAATTGCTGGGCAATCAACTGAGCTCCGTAGCAAATCCCCAAGATCGGAATTCCCAAGTCATAGAGTCCCGCTGCGAGACGAGGTGCTCCCTCGACATGAACGCTCTTTGGACCCCCGGACAAAATGATCGCCTGTGGCTGGCGCCGAACTATCTCGTCCACTGTCACGGTATGGGGCACGATCTCGGAGTACACCCGGTGCTCGCGAACCCGCCGAGCAATGAGTTGGGCATATTGCGCCCCGAAGTCAACTACTAGAACCGTTTGACGTTGGGTCACGACTCGATCGTAGCCGTGGCAGCGATTATCACCCGTATGACTACCTCGGTAGGCAGAGGAGATGACACGATGAACAGGTGATATCAACGCTGCGTGTTCTGGTACCAACGATGGTTGTGGCACTGACCATGCCCTTCGGCGTCGCCGATCCTGTTCAGGCCGGTGTGATCTACCCAATGATTCGGAGCACGACGTCCCAGCAGACTTTCGCTCCCGATACAAGCATTTCCGCCGATGCCACTCCCAACGATTTCATGGATCTCGAACGGGACTTGACTCAATGCATCAGTTCCAATCCGTTACCCGGATGCGGGCGTGAACCCACCAGTCCTGGTGACCGCGGCGGGTGGCAGCAGTTCTTGCTTTTCGGCATCATGGTGACCGGTATGGGCATCATTTTTTGGCGCGTAGGACGGTCGATCCGAGCCCGTGACCGCGTCGTGCCCGCAGGCGAAACTGAAAAAGCGAGAACCTAACCGGCGCGGACCAAACGACCGGGGCGTGCGCCAGTCGGTTCACCATCGGCAAAAGTCTGTTCACCTTTGACGAATGTGGCCCGATATCCGTCCACCCTTTGCACCAGTCGGCGTCCCTGAGCCGGGAGGTCGTAGACCATCTCAGGCTCATGGAGACGAAGCCCGTCGAAATCGATGAGATTGAAATCGGCGCGCTTACCGATCTCCAGACTCCCCCGATCCGTGAAGCCGTAGACATTGGCGGTGCGCTGCGTCTGCATATGAACCGCATCCTCGAGCGAAATCCGTTCTCCACGGT
Source organism: Acidimicrobiaceae bacterium (assembly GCA_040381935.1). Lineage (GTDB taxonomy): Bacteria > Actinomycetota > Acidimicrobiia > Acidimicrobiales > Ilumatobacteraceae > Casp-actino8. The sequence goes on from JBEIGJ010000001.1 coordinate 79,633, forward strand.
TTCGATCACGCACCCAGTGTGTCAAGAGATAACTCGGCATCGAGGCATCGCAAATCAGTCCGCAGTGAGCGCCACCATCGGACAAACCAAGAACCGTGGTCGAATGGGTCATGAGTTCCCGAATGGCATCGTGATTGTGATCGGCGTAACTGGCAAGCGGCACAAAGATCAGCGCCTCACCATCTTTTTCCAACATCCAATCCAACATCACTTCCTCACCACGACAGCCACGCCGCTCCGCTTCAGCCTTGGCACTTGCTTCGTACGGAGGTTCGTAATCCGGCGGATCGCCCAGCGGAAACATCTGATCCCAGCGAGTCATCAAAGACAAGACGATTTTTTTGTCGGTACCCGGACCTTCCTCCACGAGTCGAGCCCGAACCTCGGGGTCACGCAGAGCGGCAATTCTTTCGGCGAATGGCTTGTCGGCCAGGGCACGATAGGTGGGATGCGTGACGAAGGGGTGAAGCGACGAACGAAAACCGAACAACATGCCCGTTGGTCGGTTGCTGACTTGGGGAACCACGTTCAGTCCCTCAGCCTGTAATGCTTCGGCCTGTTCGAGTGCCGCTCGATATCCCCGCGGTTGACCTGGGTTCTGGGCCAAGGCGTAGGTCACCGTGGCTCCTGTGCGACGAGCCACATCACCCAGCCAGCCATCGGCTGCCTCATTGGGTCCGTCGTCACCAACCATTTCCACGACCCGGTGACCAACTCGGCCAATGGCATCACAGATTGCAATCAACTCATCGGGCACCGCATAAGTACCCGGGACCAAACCATGTTTCGACCGGTGCAGGATTGTCCGTGAAGTAGAAAAGCCCACTGCACCAGCACGTAGCCCTTCCTCAGCCAAATGAGCCATCTGCGCGATCTCATCGACTGTCGGCTCTTCATGGGCCCGGTCACCCATGACATAAGCCCGCAATGCAGCGTGGGGCACCTGTGCTGCAACATCAAGGACGCGCGGCATCGAGTCGACAGCATCGAGATATTCCGGGAACGACTCCCAGGTCCAATCAATTCCTTCGCTCAGAGCGGTTCCTGGAATGTCTTCGACCCCCTCCATCAGTTCGATCAGAAACTTCTCCGCACCAGGCTTCACCGGGGCGAATCCGACACCGCAATTACCCATGACCAAAGTTGTGACACCGTGCCACGAACTTGGCGTCACTTCGGGGTCCCAAGTCACTTGGCCGTCATAGTGCGTATGGATATCCACCCATCCTGGAGTCATCAACAGACCTTGGGCGTCAATTTCCCGCTTGGCATCAGCCAGCAATCGACCGTCATTATCGGAAGTGCCAATAGCGGCGATCACACCATCTTTGACTCCCACATCGGCAAGACGTGCCGGCGCTCGGGTGCCATCGACGAGAGTGGCTCGACGAACGATGAGATCAAAAGTTGCACCTTGATCAACCGGTCGATCACCGGGCGATCGACGAGACGACGATGATTGATTTCGGTCCGCAGGCTGATCGGCAATCTCATTCGAAGTCTGATCCATGCACGGATCATAATGACGGCACCTAGCCGACTTTGGGTCCTGGAATCATTGCCCGATGAAACGCGGTGGTCGCCGTTCCCGAAAGGCTTGGCGTCCTTCCACAGCATCGGCACTTGACCAGGCAGCAAGGCGGGCCTCTTCGACGAAATTCGGGGATGGGCCATGACCATCGATATCCGATCCCTCCACGGCCTGAACCGAGGCGATCGCCAACTTATGGGCCCGAACTGACAGTGGAGCCAAGGCACTGAGTTGCTCGGCCCATTGGCGCGCCGCGTCCTCTGGGAGTTCTTCATCATCGAGGAGTCGGTGAACAAAAGTGCCCACCAGATCACGAGCGGGAATCGCTTCTCCCGTCAACAAGACGCGTCGGGCCACATGCCATCCAGCCTCCTGCCCCAGACGTCGAATCGTCCAGGAGTCGACGGCCAAACCCAATTTCACCGCCGGAATACCGATCGGACTGGCCGGAGTCGCCACTCGCAAGTCACAGGCCGATGCCAATTGCATTCCAGCGCCTAGGGCCGGCCCATCGATCAAAGCGATCGTCAGGCAGGGTAGATCGACCAAGGCCTGAAGCACTTGCGACAAAGTGTCGGTGAACTCACCCAGTTCGACTCCGTCAAGATCCGCTCCACTGCAAAATGCTGGACGAGCACCGCACAGAACCAGGACTCTGGCTTGCTGAACTTTGATGTCGTCCAGGAGCCGTCCTAGTTGCTGCAACGTAGCCATGTCCACAGCGTTACGTTTTTCCGGTCGGTCAAGGGTGACAAGGACGCAGCTCTTGGACTCGCCGAACCATTCGATGCGAGGTGACATGTCTCCACCGTAGCGGTCCGACTTTTCCCCGAGGGCTTCCGTCTGCCAGGGTTCTCCCGATGCACAACGCCAGTGGACCCGAGAACGATCCTGTTCGACGTCGCCGAAAACTCATTGCGGTTTGGACTCGTCGGGCCAATCGGTTCGGCTATCTCTTTTTTCTACTGGCCATGGTGTTGTTCATCATTGCTTTCACCACTGACTTTTCGGAAACATTTGCGACGCTCATCACCGTCTCATTGGTGATCGGCTCCGTTCTTCTGGCCCCAGCCATCGTCCTCGGTTACGCCATCAAGGCCGCTGAGAAGGAAGACCCCGGTCCTCGTCAGAGGGGATGACACCGTCGGAAAGTGACTGGTATCAGAGCCGAAATCACAAGTGACTTCGCAAACGATACGGTAGATGGCCATGTCCATACGTTTGCCTGCTGCGGCACGCCGGGAGCAACTTGTCGAATCCGCGATGGAGATATTCGCATCGCAGGGCTTTCATGAAACCTCGATGAATGATGTGGCCTTGGCTGCTGGTGTGACCAAACCGGTTTTGTATCAGCACTTCGATTCCAAACGTGATCTGTATATGGCGCTCATCGACGAAGCTGGATCACGTCTGATGTCGGCAATCACTGCTAGTCCCATTGCCCAAAGCAGCGGACGTCAACGCACCGAACTGGGTTTTCGCGCCTATTTCGAATGGGTCCGTCACGATAACGCAGCCTTCACGTTGCTCTTTGGAAGTTCACGTCGAGATGCAGAGTTCAGTGAAGCGGTAGAGCGATTCACCTCTCAAGTAGCTGATGCCATTGAACCGTTGATTACCGCCGATATCGATACCGAGCACCGGCGAACACTCGCTCATGCCATTGTCGGCCTCGCCGAAGGCGTCTCCCGTCGTCTGGTACGACAGGGCGGAAACTTCGATGCCCACATCGTTGCCCGTCAGGTGAGTGACTTGGCTTGGGCTGGTCTGCGCGCTGCTCAACGGGCCTAGGGCCGACGCCACGTTCGACCCGATCAGATCTGGCTAAAGGCGGCGCAGTATTCGCAAACTTCCTTCAGCCGCCACTTCTTCATAGTCGCCGCTGTCGATTGCCGGTCGGTAGATCTCGTCATAGGGAGCCTGACCTCCCAGAGCTGGATCCATGAAGACATCGTGAATAGCCAAAATTCCACCGCCAGCCACGAACTTTGTCCAACCCAAATAATCGCGACGAGCAATGTCGGCACCATGACCGCCATCGATGAACAAGAAAGCTACCGATGACGTCCAGTAGCGGGCCACCGTCGGTGATTCTCCCACGACAGCGATCACCCATGGTTCGAGTCCTGCATCGAACACGTTACGACGAAAAATTGGCAGGGTGTCCATCTTGCCGACCGCCGAATCCACCAACGTCGGATCGTGCCACTCCCAACCCTCTTGGTTCTCCTCTGATCCGCGATGATGATCAATGGTGAACAGAACAGTTTCGCTGTGCCGAGCGGCGTCGCCGAGCCAGATCGTTGAACGACCGCAATAGGTGCCGATCTCAACAAAGGGAAGATGTGGCACATCGGCACCAGCAGTCAGAGCCGCTGCGTGCAGTGCATCACCTTCGTTGCCCGGCATGAAGCCCTTAGCGGCCAACGCCATTTGGCGGAGGTCATGAGCAAGAGGCAATGCTGCTCACCAACTGTCCCAATGGATGATGGATTCCGGTTCCGGTCGGGCTGCTGGTTTGAAATCCGTTCCTTGGGTAAATGCCAGAGGCGTCAGACAAACTTGTTGAACAGTGTCATAGGGAATACCCAAGATCTCAGCGACTTGCTGTTCCATCATGAGATGGACCGTGGTCCACGATGTGCCCAAACCTCGGGCCCGGGCCGCCAACATGAAACTCCACATGGCGGGAAGAACGTTGCCCATCACCGACGACACCATCATGCCCATACCACCGGTGGCGTCGGTCCTCATCCCCTCGTTGCACCCAATCACCAAGGCCGGAGCTCGTCCCATATTGTCACCGAGGTAATCCGCTGAGTCCGCTGAGCGTTGCTGTTGAGCGTTCGCCTCCGCATCACCCTTGTCAATCGAGCGGATATAGACCCCGTCCATCTGCTGATACATGGAATAACACTGGCGATAAATCTCACCGATTGCAGCACACTTGGCCGGGTCCTTGACCACCATGAACTGCATCGTCATATTGTTGGATCCAGACGGAGACTGCATCGCTAAGGCCACGCACTCGCGAATCAAATCATCGGGAACTGGACGGTCGAAATCGAGTCGCTTGCGGACCGCACGAGTGGTGGAAAGTAACTGATCGGGGTTCAAAGGAAGAAGTGCCACGTCCGCGACCCTAGTCAGCATGTGGCCCGTTCCATTCACGCTAGGTACCCGGCCGTACGGCGTCTCTGAGAATCATGTGGCAAAATGACTCCGTGTACAGCGCCCTCGACGACCTCATTTCGCTCCTCGATCTGGAACCGATCGAGGTGAACATCTTTCGAGGTCGATCCCCCCAAGAGAACCGCCAACGAGTCTTCGGTGGTCAGGTGGCTGGGCAGGCATTAGTGGCCGCTTCTCGCACCGTTGATGACCGTGACCGCCGAGTTCACTCACTTCACGCCTATTTCCTGCGACCTGGTGATCCAACCTCGCCCATCCTCTATGACGTGGATCGCATTCGAGATGGGAAGAGTTTTTCGACCCGCCGGGTGGTCGCCATCCAACACGGACAGGCCATCTTTAACCTGCAGGCCAGTTTCCACGCTCCCGAAGAGGGATTCGACCATCAGGTCCCCATGCCCGCAGTACCAGATGCCGATTCATTACCCGACTTCAAGACCCGCATGGCTCCCCATAAGCACCTACTCGGTGACTGGTATGAGCGACCGCGTCCGATCGATATTCGTTACGTCGATGGTGACCCCATGTCGCGACCTCGTACTCCGACCGTCAGCCAAAGAGTCTGGCTCCGGGCCGATGGTCACCTCCCCGACGATCCGACATTGCACGCCTGCATCGTCACCTATGCCAGCGATATGACCCTGCTCGATACAACGGTGCTCCCTCACGGGTTGAACTGGACCGACAGCGGCATTCAAATGGCCAGCCTCGACCACGCCATGTGGTTCCACCGTCCATTTCGAGCCGATGATTGGTTGCTCTACGACCAAATGACCCCGACGACTTCAAGTGCCCGGGGTTTGGCGACCGGATCTATCTTCACCAAGTCGGGTGACCTCGCCATCACGGTGGTTCAAGAAGGTCTCATTCGACGCGAACGTCCGTAAATCGGTCCAGCGGTGGTTCACAACGTACCGAAGAACTAAACCCGTCAACCGTTCCTGAAAACCCCACCAAGGAAAAGCCTCGTGCCCGACAAAGTCATCTTCTCGTTATGTTGCGCTCTGACCTTCATGGTGGTCGCCTGCGGTGCCAACGACGCAACAGCGCCATCGGTCGTTTCCCCAAATGAAGTGATGCCAGTCGATACCGGGTCACCTGCCAAAGATTCGTCACCGACGAAAGAACCATTCCTGGCGGCAACTCTTGGAGAACCCATCAGCGGATACCAAACCCCAGTCGACATGGCGATTCGGAGAACGACAGGATCAACTTCCGCTCAAACATATATCGCTGAACAACAGGGACTCGTTCGCGAGGTCTCACCTGATGGACGTCCTGGACGAGTCGTGGCCGATCTCACTGCCTTAACCCAGGCCGACGGGGAACAAGGTCTGCTTGGACTGGCCTTCGACAACGCAGGCAGTCGAGCCTTTGTCAACTACACCGATTTGGATGGCAACACCAAAGTCGACCAACTAGCGCTCGATGCTGACGGCACCTTCGCCGGTGAGTCTCGACAAAACCTGTATACCGTGGATCAGCCCTATGGCAATCACAATGGTGGTGACTTATTGGTGATGCCTGATGGCAATTCGCTGTTGATCTTCAACGGCGATGGTGGTTCATCCGGCGATCCGGAACGTCGAGCACTCGATCCAAGTAGTGATCACGGCAAGATCATGCAAATCGATATCTCATCGTCAAATTCCGCGCCGCGCTTTTGGGCTCGAGGACTACGCAATCCTTGGAGAGCTTCCTACGATGAGCGCACCCAGAGCCTCTGGATTGCTGATGTCGGCCAGCGAATGTGGGAAGAAATCAACGTCGTTGCTCTTGAAAGATCTGAAGGTGCGAGTTTTGGATGGAGCGCCCGCGAAGGCGCTCAGGCCTTCAATGATGACCAAGAGGAAATCCACACCAGCGTGACGGCGGTCGATCCTATTTTCGTCTACCCACACGAGAATGGCGACTGTTCAATATCGGGTGGTTTTGTGTACCGAGGTACTGAAATCCCGCATGTTGGTTCGTGGTACTTCTTTGCCGACTACTGCAGTGGAGAAGTCCGTGCCCTGTGTGTGCTCGATGCTGACCCCTCTGGTGAGATCGCGACGTGTGGTGTCATCTCACTTGGCAAAGTAGAAAATCCCGTGGGCATCATGCCTGATGCGTCGGGCCGTCCCTGGGTTCTGTCGCACAGCGGATCAATTGTGCCTATCGTCCCGGCCAGTTGACGCGTCACCGTCCCGTGAATCGAGGAGGACGCTTTTCCAAAAATGAGCGTACCCCCTCACGATGATCTTCGGTAGCAAAGAGTTCGCCCAGGGACTGAGAGACCCACCGTCCCAAGTCCGCCCAATCAGGATCCAGAGCGCGACGTAGTCCCTCCTTTATCTTGCGGATCGCCAAGGGAGGATTGCCGGCAATACGCACGGCAAGGGCTGAAGCCGTTTCCACGAGCTGCTCATGCGGGACGACCCGGGATACCAAGCCGATCTCGCGGGCAGTTTCAGCATCGATGATCTCCCCCGTCAACAGCAATTCGACGGCTCGTTCACGTCCTACCAATTGCGCCAATCGGCCAATACCGGCAACATCGCTCACCAAACCACGAAGGACGAAGAGCTCACCGAATCGGGCCCGCTCACTGGCGACACGGATATCAGCCATGAGACTCAGTTCCATCCCCCACCCGACTGCAGCCCCGTTTACCGCTGCAATAATCGGGACGTTGGTATGTAGAAGAGCGTCGGCGGCGGGGGTCAATTGCGCCTCACGGCTGATGGTCGAAAGAGTGGGGGTTCGACTTTTTTCTCCGCCACCCATCACCTGTCGAACATCATCCCCACTACAAAACACCGGATCCACGGCAGTGATGACCAGACATCGAACTCCGGAAGGCTCGGCCTCGCGTACCAATCGTTCCAGATCGGCATACATCTCGTGCGTGAGGGCATTGCGCGCCTCGGGCCGATTGAGGGTGATGATGCCGATGTCGACACCTTCTTGGGGACTGAATCTCGAATAATCGAGATCTGCCATCAGCGGCGTTGCCCCATGAACATTCGCTTGAGAGCGTCGTAGTTCTCGATACAGTGACCGGCTCCGAGCACGACGGCTTCCAGTGGCATGTTCGACATCCGGACTGGGACTTGTGTTTCGCGTTCGATCCGTTCAGCCAACCCGCGCAAAAGGCCTCCGCCACCAACGAGATACATACCACGAACCAAAAAATCCTGGGCTAGTTCAGCAGGTGCTTTGGCCAAACATCGAACAACGGATTGAACAATCTGCGAAACGACATCATCGATGGCGTAGCGAATTTCCTCAGGCGTGAGAACAACCGTTTTCGGCAATCCCATCATCAAATCGCGACCACTCACTTCAGCTTCGACTTCATCAGGAGTCTCGGCTGCTGAACCAATTGCCACCTTGATTTCCTCTGCAGTGCGTTCACCAACGGCAATACCGTGTTCACGTCGCACATAGTTTTGGATGGCATTGTCGATATCGAAACTGCCGACGCGGACCGCTTCCAAGGCCACGATGCCACCAAGGCTGATGACGGCGGTCTCGCTGGTTCCTCCACCGATATCGATCACCATGTTTCCAATTGGTTCATCAATCGGCAGTTGCGCTCCGATGGCGGCAGCCATTGGTTGCTCGATCAGTTGCGCATCGGCAGCACCGGCACGGCGGGCGGCATCGGTCACAGCACGCCTCTCGACTTCAGTAATGGCAGACGGTACACAGATGACAACTTTGGGCCGAGTAAAGCGGCTCACTCCGACTCGCTGCAAAAGGAGGCGAATCATTCGCTCGGTCACATCGAAGTCGGTGATTGCACCGCCACGAAGCGGACGGACTGCCACGATGTAACCCGGCGTACGGCCGATCATGTGCCAGGCCTCGTGGCCCGTGGCAAGCACCTCACCGGTTTGACGATTCAAGGCGATCACCGATGGTTCGTTGAGGACGATACCGCGACCCTTCATATAGACCAGGGTGTTAGCCGTGCCAAGATCGATTGCTAGGTCACGTGCCATCTTTGGGTTCCCGGTCTTGTTCTTCCTTTTTCTTCAACGCTTCAACGATTGGTCGACGAGCCTCGGGGGACAAGGCGTTGAGATGGCGTTTGAAATCGGCAACACCATCATCGCTCATTGGCGATCGACGGAAGAGCGTCATACCCAGCAGAACAAGTCCGCTCACGATGACGACACCGATCAACACCCCAACGATCATGATTTCATCTCACTAGCAGAAGAGACATTGCGAGCTTCGTCGATCAATTCCCCACCGAGACCCCAATCGCTTCCTCCTTCCCACACCTCACGCTTCCAGATAGGAGCTGAAGCTTTCAGGGCATCAATACAAAATCGGCCCGCAGCAAATGCCTCCGGTCGATGTGGTGCCGAAACCACCGACAAGACCGAACTTTCCCCCAACTCGATCCGGCCCACCCGATGAATCAAAGCAATACGACCAACACTCGTCCAACGACGGCGACTTTCATCGGCGATCGCCCGCAATCGAGGGACGACCTGCGATGCATAGGCTTCATACTCCAAGAACTCCACACCGGCTCGATGCTGGCCCTCGTCAATGGCATGATCTCGGACGGTTCCCGAGAAAAGAACAACGGCTCCGCAGTCGGGACGAATCGCCCAGTCATGGACAAGACCAGCGTTCAAAGGCTGGTCCGTGATGGCCAGCCACTCATCTGCGGTTCGATCCTCATAGACAGCCCCGTACACAACCAGGATCGTATCGTTGCTAGACCGCCAGGCGGTCAAAGTGCCTCGTTACCGAATCCGATGTCTCCCAAGCCGACCCGATCGCTCCCGCACGCTCCCCGCGACCCCTCCAGCCCAAAAAGTCACTAGCCTTCGTTTTTTGTGGGCCGAAACGATGACTTCGATGACGGCGATGACCTCGACGGCTCAAATGGCCCGCCAAAGATTTCCTACCCCTCAGGACCGGTCCCCCCACACGAGCGCATTTGGCGTCACCCCTCGGAATTGGGTTTCGCCACAGTGGCGGCCGCCGATGCAGCGCCGGTGAACATCGGCCGAACCGGGCGAAGTTTGCTCGGGATCGCATCCGTCGGTGGTGCCTTTTTAATCGCTGTTCTGTTTGTCGCACTTCAACCAACCGCGCCTGAGCCTGACGCCCAAGATGTCATTGCACTCACCAGCTCTCAATTGCGGGTTGCGTCTCTCGATCATCCGGGAATCAATCGCGTGGAAGCGAATACGGGCCTGCCCGATCATGCTTCGCGCCGAAACAATGACGCTGTTGGAATTCTGCTTCCCAATGGCCAATTCCTCATTACAACGATGTCAGCCATCGCCGAGGTAGAAGCCATCGATGTTCGTCTCACTGGTGGTCGAACTGTCAGTGCACGCGTCGTGCAGACGTACCCCGAACTCTCGATTGCCGTTTTGTCCGTATCAGAGAATTCGACTTCGGCAACCTTCCCGGAAATCGATGTGATGAGTATCGTTCCGCGCGGTGTGACATTTTCACCAGGGCAAGTAGTCATGGCTCTGGTCGATGTGCCACGACAGCTGACAGTAAGTGAAAAAATCACCGATGTCTTGGTGTCGCTGCGATCCTCATCAGAGACAGTTGGTGACGTTGCCCGGGTCGCCGAAGGTGCACCAATTGTCGACAAATCAGGCCGACTGATTGGTCTCTGTACCTATCTGGCCGGTGATCTGGGCTTCATTCCATTCACTGAAATCGAAGCAGCATTGGCGACCTGGATCACCGACGCCGATGTCGTCGAAGGAGAAACAGGGCGCTGAGTAGCCCGGTGACGACTCCGGTTGCCATTGCCCCCAAAGCAATTTCCTGTTTTCGTTTCGGAGTGAGCATCGTCCACCATTTGGCATCAGTGCCTTCGACGAATGCTTGCTCATTGGTCACCGTTGGAATCCATCCGGCATTTCGCAGTCGTCCATTGGAGACCAACCAAGGTGATCGCACATAAGGCCGCAATCCCGGAGGAATGGGACCTCTTTGAAAACGCCACTGCAGATCGGCGACAAACTCTCCAAGGCGGTCGGGCAGCCTGATCCGAGGCACCATTCCTGATAACGCCCGCACTCGCGACCCCGGTACGAAACCATCGGGAGCGACATTGAATACGCCACCAAGTTCATTTCGAATACAAAGAACAACTGCGGCTGCGACATCGTCCAGATGCACGAACTGTGCTGGAACGTCATCGACACCGAGCCGTCCCCCCATGCCAGCAGCCAACGCACGTACCAGGCTCGATGTGCCATCAAAAGCCATTGCCGGTACCGGTCGAAGTATGCAGGCCATCCGGTTCGTATCAGCGCTTCGCCAATCATCCACCAGTTGTTCCGCAGTGGCTAGCTGTCGCGCAAAGGCAAACCCATAGTCAGGTCGCAATGTCGCATCTTCGGTCAGTGGGATCGGGTTGTTCGGCCACGCCCCATAGACCATGGCCGAAGAGAGGAGAAGGACGTACCGAACCCCACAATGCGCGGCCTGTGCAAGGATTTCCGGTGTACCAACAACAGCACTACGTCCACGCGCTACGAGAGCGTCGTGATCTCCAGGCGCAAGGTGCACCAGTACATCTAATGGTTCATGTATCGGCCATACGTCGCGACGAGCTTCGTAGACAATGAACTGCTCGCCGTTCGGATCCTCACTTCGGAGGCGCTCGACCACTCGCCGGCCGAGCGGCCACGTGGCCCCGGTGACGAGTATTTTTCTGGGGCCCTGCAACTGTTCGACGACATCGTGTACCCGCTCTGGGAGTTCGACTCCATCGATCGAAATCAGGCCAGTGGGCGATGACATACGACGAACGCTAGTGCCCTGCCGATTGAATCGCTTTGGCCCTAGGCTCGAACTGTGGCTGCCGATGACGAGAATGCCAACAACGACGATGCGCCCAATCCCTTTGGCGGCCTCTTTGGCGGTGGCGCCATGTTTGGCGACATGATGAAGATGTTCTCTCAGCAAGGGCCCATTCACTGGGACACCGCTCAGCAAATTGCCGCCATGACCTCGACGGGTGGACAATCCGAATCGAATGTTGATCCCGCCCTTCGTTTGGCGTTCAACGACCTTGCCCGTATTGCGGCCCAGCACGTACACGACATCACCGGACTTGGTGATCCCACCAAAGTGCTGTCCACCGAACCCATATACGTAACCCCGGGAGAATGGAGTCGCCGAACACTGGAGGACTACCGACCTCTTTTCACCGACCTCGCCCGGGCATTGAGTTCACCGGCCAGCGAATCAAACAACAGTTCCGATTCCGATTCCGATCCATTTTCAGCCTTCTTCACCAGCATCACCAACTTGATTGCGCCGATGACCATGGGAATGACTATCGGTTCGATGGTCGGTCTTCTGTCGAAAAAGTCCTTCGGTCAGTACGACCTGCCACTTCCCCGACCCGAGGATCGAGGCTTATTGATCATTCCGGGAAACGTCGACGCGTTTGCCGACAGTTGGGGCTTAGATCGCAACGAAGTACGAATGTGGACCTTGATTCGAGAACTGGTCATTCACTCGGTCTTCAGCCTCCCGCATTTCCGAGATGCCGTGCAGACTCTGGTACGCGACTTCGTTGCCGCATTCCGACCAGATCCGCAGGCCATCACTGAGCGATTGACGAACCTCGACAGCGGAGACCCGCAAGACATGATGAAGTCACTGCAGCGTCTGCTCAGTGATCCCGAACTTCTCTTGGGAGCTGTTCGCTCCCCCGAACAAGAGCGACTACAGCCACGTCTCGACGCCATTTTGGGTCTGGTCATTGGATGGTCGGACCACATGACCGACACCGTCGGATCGTTGGTTCTGGGCAATCCCTCGCGCATAGCCGAGGCCGTCAGACGCCAACGCGTTGAGGCTGGAGATGAGACTGTTTTCGTTGAAAAACTCTTCGGGCTTCATCTCAATCGACGACAAGTCGATCGCGGACGCGCCTTTGTGTCCGGAGTATTGGAACGCTCCGGGGACGATGGACTTCGACAGATCTATCGCGGTTCGCAATATCTGCCAACCGCTGCAGAGATTGACGCTCCCGGACTCTGGCTGGCTCGTATCGAAATTACGAAGGACGACTGAAGCGACTGCGGAGTTGACCAAAAATGGTCTTTGGATCATCGCCACGCGCCAATTGACGTAATCCGACCCAGTACACACCAGCACCCGAAAAGCCGATACCGGCCACGATGGCGAATCCCAGCGCACCGGGCAGATTCAAGAGCACTGGCACAATGCCAGCGGCCACCCACATCAATTGAAACCGCGTGTAATAGTTCGCCAGAGCACGGCCACGATTGGCATCTGGAGCATCACGTTGAACAATGGACTCAAAGGCCATATTGCCCACGGCTGCGGCATAATTCACGAACATCATCAAGAGCAATGCAGTAATCGTGGTAGCAGTGAGAGCGGTGAATATCCCCGCTGCCCCGATGAACAGTAGTCCCCCGACAATGAGCAATTCGATGGGCTGCACTTTGCTCAAACGCTTGGCGCTGAGATTTCCAGCCAAAGATCCCACTGCGGCCATACTCACCGCAATTCCGAACCACATAGTTCCGAATTGTGGACCAAAGTGATATTGCACTTGTGTCCACCGACCATCAGAAGCCAAGCCAATGACTTCCATTCGCTCGGGATCAGCGAACCAAAACGCCATATGGAAAAAGATGAAACCGACACTGGCGCGAATCAAGCTCATCGCCGACACGGCAATGATCACCCCCGGTCGGTGGAGTTCCTCGATCTCCAATTCGGCCGGTGCATCCCGGGCCACTGTCTTTTTCGGAAGACGGGTGGCGTTGAGGGAGGCCAATGTGAAGATGACTGCACCAAAAACCAACGTCAGTTTCGGTGAGATCAAGCTCAAGAGACCTGCCGGTGCCGCAGCGACAAAACCCACCAGACCGGCAGTCACGCCCAATTTGGCATTGGCTTGAACGAGGTCCTTTTCTGATCGAAGCAGAGATGGGACGAGTGCCGACTTCGAAACGGCATACGTCTTATTCAGAACCATGGCCAAAAATGCGAGTGGAAAGAGCAAGAGTGAATCCAATTGCGAGATCATCAACAGCATGACCACGGCGCGGATCGCCGCAATGATGGTCACCAAGAGCCGTCGTCCCCCGGGAATACGGTCGATGACCGGTCCGATGAACCGCGCCAAAATCACGAATGGGGCGAAACTGATCGCCAAGAAAAGCAGGACTCGGCTCCGGGCCTCTCCGGGCGTGATCGACAAGAACAGCGAGTCGGCCAAAGCAACGGCCATCGAGGCCTCTCCGGCCGCCATCATGGCGTGGACTCGGACGAGACGGGTGAAGGGTTGCGGGACGAAGCGATGCTGACGGGCCGGTGGAACATAGTCCCGTCCCTTGCCCCGTCCCGGAAGCGAAGATCTGGGATCGTCAGTCACGGCAACACTCTAGAAGGGAACCAACTCTCGGAATCGTTTCACTTCAGTTTCGACTACGTTCGAACTTATAGCCCAGTCCACGGATGGTGACTATTCGAGATGGTGCTGCTGGATCGTCTTCAATTTTCCCGCGCAATCTCTTGATATGGACATCGAGCGTTTTGGTATCACCGACATAGTCATTTCCCCAGATCCGGTCGATCAGAACTTCTCGAGTGACCACTCGACCGGCATTGGCCATCAGGACATGTAGCAACTCAAATTCCTTCAGCGGCATAGGAACCTCGACTTTGTGCACCAAGACAAGGTGCTGTTCAGGATCGAGCGTGACATCACCCACGGTGATCGACATCGGCGTATCGATTTCAGCAGAAGCTTCTATCTCCGGTGAGAACCGCCGAAGCACCGCATTCATTCGAGCGACAAGCTCGCGCAGACGGTAGGGCTTGGTGATGTAATCATCAGCACCGACTTCCAGCCCCACAACCGTGTCGATCTCGGCGCCTTTGGCAGAGACCATGATGATTGGCACACGAGTCTTCTTGCGGAGTTGGCGACATACATCAAGCCCCGACATTTTTGGCAACATGACATCGAGAAGAACGAGATCGGGTTGAATAGCATCGAATCGCTCTAACGCTTCCAGACCATCTCGAGCCACTTCGACGCGAAATCCCTCGAGACTGAGCCCTACGCTCAAAGCGTCGATGAAGCTCTCCTCATCCTCCACCAGCAGGATCGTTTTCTCAGTCATCTCGTTCCTTCAAAACTTTCGACTACAGCATCCAGACTGCTGGGGGGCGTCGCACTCGGGAAAGTCAAAGTGAAAGTGGAGCCTTCACCTTCTTCGCTGGCAACCGACACCTGGCCCCCATGGTTGGTAACAACGTGACGAACAATGGCAAGACCCAGTCCCGTCCCGCCTGTTTCTCGCGAACGAGCCCGGTCAACACGATAAAAACGTTCGAATATTCGATCGATATCTTTTGCTGGAATCCCCATGCCGAAATCTCGCACCGCCATCACTACCATTCCACCCTCTTGTGCCGCCGTCAGATGAACGCGACCCCCGGACTCGGAATACTTAATGGCATTTTCGATCAGATTGCCCAGAGCCGAAACCAATTGCCGCCGATCGCCACGAACTTGCAGAGGTCCATCGCCGGCGGGATTTTCCATTCCTCGCTTGTAGGTCACTGTGATCGAACGACTCTCCGTATAAGCCTGAGTGCGACCGAGAGCCTCCACAATGACAACATCGATATCAACGACATCTTTAACTGACTCACCACCAAATTCGATACGCGATAGCTCCAGCAAGTCATCTATTGTCCGGCCAGCGCGAATTGCCTCATCGGCGATTTTGTCGGACAAGCGTTTCACGACTGCTGGATCATCAACTTGTGAAAGTGCCTCGGCCAAAACCGCTAAGGCCCCCACGGGGGTTTTGAGTTCATGACTGATATTGGCTACGAAATCAGTTCGAACTGCGTCAACCAATGCCCGTTCAGTGATGTCTTCTACAAGGACAACAGCACCTCCATTGGCTAATGGAGAAGCCAAAACCGATACCACCCGACGCGGCGGACCATAAAGGTCCAAAGTCTGCTGGCCTATCCGCCCACTGCGCGCCAGATGCACATGGCGATCGACGGCCTCCTCCACGAGCAGATCTGAATGAACTGCTCCTGTTGGAGTGCAGGCCTGATTATTGCGATAGATAATTTCACCGTCTGGTGAGGCAATGGCTAAACCGATGGCGATGGAATCCAATGCCTCAGCGAATGGCACAACGGATACGTCACTCTCGAATTCGGCCTGAGATACCAGCGGCCAGCTCGAGCGTTGCCTGCTCCTGACCCACATGCCAACCACAACACACCAACCAAGAATGGCACTCACCGTCAAGAGTGTCGTACTCGACATGATCAAGACCTTTCCTGACGGGCCGAAAACACCGGAGTCGGATTGCTCACACGCGAATTCCGCCAACTTCGTCGAGAGAACCGGGGTTTGGATAACCGCGACGCAACTCAGAAAGGGCTGGCAGTTCTCCTGTCAGGAAGAATCGAATGAAATCAGCGATATTCACCGCATGATCGCCAATGCGCTCATAGAACCGAGCAGTTATGGCCATGTGCACCGCTACTGGTAAATCGATGGTCCCGTTTCGGTGTGCTTCGAAGATGGACTGAATGAAATGCTTGTGCAGCGAATCGAGATGCATATCCATGTCCCGCACCGCATTGGCCTTTGGTAGATCGAAGGCCCCATAGGCGTCAAAACTCTGTCGTAGGAGCAACTGAGCCTGCTGGCTCATGGCACCAATGAGTTCCCTCAAGGTGGGATCTAGTGGATAGCCATGGATTCTTCGAGCCACTTTGCAAAGGTTCTTTACCAAATCAGAAGAACGTTCGATATCGGCTGACATTTTCATGATGGCTACGGCATGACGAAGTTCGCCGGCCACTGGTGTATGAAGGGCCATGAAAGAAACACAGCGTTCCTCCAAAATCAGAGTGCGGGCATCCATTTCGTCGTCGGACAAGATTTGGTACTCAGCACCTTCCAGATCTTGATCGAGCAAAATCTGTGTCGCTCTTGGAACGCTGGCAATCAAGATTTCGCCGAGTTCCAATGCTTCTGCTCGGAGACTCTGAAGTTCATCGTGAGCGGCTCGATTCATATTCTTCTTCCACCTCCATTCGATTGAACAACGCTCTCATCAAGAACCCTTCTCCGGATAGGACTCGACGATGGGAATGCCACCAATGGGCGTTGGATCGCCAAGTACACGTTCGTGATGTCGAGCAGCTCCGAGATGCTCAGGCAACCATCCCGACACCTGGAAACGAACCTTCTCTCCAATGTTCACCGCATGGTCGCCAATACGTTCATAAAAACGTGCGACGACTGCCAACTGGATTGCAACCTGCAAATCGATACGTCCTCCGGCATGGGATTCAAAAATCGCCTGGATGAATTGACGTTGAAGATCGTCCAAAAATGAATCCATGTCATCGATAGCGGCTGCGCGAGCGGCATCCATTGTGAGATAGGCACTTGTCGCTTCACTAAAGAGATGACGAGCCTGGTCGGACATTCCCATGACCAGAGTGCGCAATTTTGGGTCGAAGTCGTGCCCATAAATTCGCCTAGCTGCCTTGCAGATATTCACCACGAGATCAGCCGAGCGCTCGATCTCACCACAAATCTTCAAAGCAGCAATGACCTTACGCAACTCCCCAGCCACCGGAGCCTGAAGCGCCAAAATCTGAATGCAACGGTCCTCGATTTCAATGGTTCGAGCGTCAACTTCATCATCGGCCACAATCATTTCTTCTGCTGCCGACAAATCCTGCTCCAAAAGCACTGTCGTGCATTTGGCAATACTTTCCACGACCCCTGCGGAAATTCGTACCAATTCCTGTTGGACATCATCGAGATCTCGATGAAATGCTTTACGAGGTTCGTTCATCAATTCCTCCTCATCCAAACCGACCAGTGACATACGCTTCGGTCCGTTCATCAGACGGTGTGGAGAACATCTTCTGTGTTAAATCGAATTCCACCAAGACTCCGGTGCGACGATCACTTTCCGGATTGATCTCCGTCGTGAAAAAGGCCGTGCGGTCGCTCACTCGGGCGGCCTGCTGCATGTTGTGTGTGACGATGATGATGGTGAAATCCTTTTTGATCTCCTGCATCAAGTCCTCGATCCGCGTCGTAGCGATGGGATCGAGAGCCGAACAAGGCTCATCCATCAAGATGACGTCGGGTTCAACTGCGATACAGCGGGCAATACACAGACGTTGCTGCTGACCACCTGAAAGACCCATTGCCGAAGCCTTCAGTCGGTCTTTGACCTCGTCCCACAGTGCTGCTCGACGTAGCGACGATTCCACGATTTCGTCGAGTTCTACCTTCTTACGGATGCCATTGAGTCGCGGTCCGAACGCCAGGTTGTCGTAAATGCTCTTCGGAAAGGGGTTCGGCTTTTGAAAGACCATCCCCACACGACGCCGGACTTCTACCGCGTCGACCTCCTTGGCGTAGAGGTTGATTCCGTGGTAGGACACATCACCCTCAACCCGAGCACCGGGAATGAGATCATTCATCCGATCGAAGCAGCGCAATACCGTGGTTTTGCCACAACCCGATGGACCGATGAAGGCCGTGATTTCCTGGCCACGAATAGTCAGATTGACATCGCGTACGGCGCGAAATTCACCGTAATACACCGAAAGATCTTTTGTTTGAAAGACTGGATCAGTTTCCGGTGCGTTGTGTTGGGTGTCGCTCACCCTCACATCCTGCCTGATGAGCGGGCTTCTTGCCACCGACGCCGTATTCGCAACCTGCTGCTCTGCCATGCCAATTACCTCATCTCCCGAACTTTTGTCATCAGTTGCCATTGCACTGTCACCACTTACGATCGAATCGGTTGCGTAGCCAAATGGCCAAAGAGTTGATCACCACGACTAG
>JBEIGJ010000002.1:0-57443 GCA_040381935.1 Acidimicrobiaceae bacterium
CAGGGTTCCGGTTCCGAGGCCACCACCACAGCACATCGAGATGATGCCGTAGCGACCACCGGTGCGTTCCAATTCATAGAGCGCTTTGGTGGTGAGAATGACGCCAGTACCGCCGAGGGGATGACCAAGGGCAATGGCTCCTCCATTAGGGTTGGTCTTTTCCAAATCGGCACCGACCTCTTTTGCCCAGGCCAACACGACGGATGCAAAGGCTTCATTGATCTCGAAGGTGTCGATGTCTTCGATGCTGAGTTCATTGCGAGCGAGCAGACGCTGAGTGGCGTCAATCGGGCCGGTCAACATCAGAACGGGGTCCACGCCCACCAAGCAGTTGTCGACGATCCGAGCGCGGGGCTTCAGTCCGAGTTCAACGGCCTTTTCCAAAGTCATCATCAAAACGGCTCCGGCCCCGTCGGAAATCTGCGATGAGTTACCGGCGGTGTGCACGCCATTTTCCCGAGCAACGGGCTTGAGAGTTTGCAGTTTTTCGAGTGTGGTCTCGCGCATGCCCTCATCACGGTCCACCGTATGGAACGAGCCGGTCGGCTTTCCTTCCCCATCAAGGTCCGGGGCTTGGACTTCTACGTACTGGCCGTCAAAGCGTCCTTCTGCCCATGCGCGCGCCGCGCGCTCTTGGGAGGCGAGTCCGAAGGCGTCGGTATCGGCGCGAGTGATATTCCATTTATCGGCAATGCGTTCTGCACCTTCGAACTGAGAGGTGAACTCGTAGTGCTCGAAGTAACTCTTTGACACCGGAGTGCCCAGACCGAGCTTCTTGTCCGAGTTACTGCCAATAGGCACCCGGCTCATTGATTCGACTCCGCAGGCCATGGCGATGTCGACCACACCGGAGGCCACCAGTGATGCGGCCAATCCTGTTGCTTGTTGGCTGGATCCACATTGCGTATCCACCGTGGTGCACGCTGTGGTCATCGGCAGACCAGCAGAGAGCCAGGCAGTGCGGGCAATATTGAAACTCTGGGCACCAACCTGGCTGACCGTGCCTCCAACGACCTGCTCGACCAGGGCCGGATCGATACCCGTGCGCTCAATGAGAGCTTTTTGCACAACGCCGAGAAGATCGGTGGGATGGAGGGAGGAGAGTCCCCCGTTACGGCGTCCCACCGGGGTGCGGACGGCGTCGACGATGACCACCGTGCGTCCGGAAAACGAAGAAGAGGGAGAGGTTGAAGAGGCGGCATTCGACATGTAGGGCATCTTAGGGTCATGCTGTGGGGGTGACCGATTCGGTATCTCGCCCCAGCACTTTCATCCCGACCGCCGTTGTTCCCGACGACGTAGCCGGCCACCGCTATTTCCATGTGGTGGACAGTCGAGTTTGGGAGTACGAAGAGCCCGCTGACCCTGCATTTCAGCGCCATTTCCTCGGCCTATTGGACGGAGTCGCCTGCTGGGGAATCGACGTTCCCCAAGGGATGGATCCATCCGATGGGGGTGCAGTGGATCTCTACAGTTACTTCGGACGGGCCACGGAACAGGATTGGTTAGTTGCTGGCCGCGCCGTGCAGATCGTGGATTGGGGGCGTACACATCGTTTCTGTGGTCGCTGTGGAATCGAGACTGAACCGGCGGCGGGAGAGCGGGCCATGCGTTGTCCGCGCTGTCGATTGATGAATTTTCCCCGACTGGCTCCGGCGATGATCACTTTGGTGACCCGCGGCGAGCCCGGCCGGGAACAAGAGGCGCTTCTGGCTCGAGGTGTGCAGTTTCCGATGCCGATGTACAGCTGTCTGGCTGGGTTTGTCGAACCCGGTGAAACCTTGGAGGGGGCGGTGGTTCGGGAGGTTCGCGAAGAAGTGGGTGTGCACGTGGGCGATGTGCGGTACATGGGTAGTCAGCCCTGGCCATTCCCGCACAGTTTGATGTTGGGTTTCCGGGCGCAATGGGCCGGTGGCGACATTGTCTGTGACCCCAAGGAAATTCTCGACGCCAACTGGTATCGCAAAGACGATCTTCCGCCGATCCCTCCGGGTATTTCGATTGCTCGCAAGTTGATCGATGCTTGGGTGAGCGAACCATCTTGAAACTTTTTGGTTCCTGATGTCTTTCGCTGTCTGAATCTTCTTGTGGGTTGACGATTGGGTGGGTGTCTGGCCTAGGTTCTCGCTATGGCTTTGACGCGAACATCACTTGGCAAGTTGGGTCTTTGGACCTTCCAATTGGATATGCAGCCCATGAAAGAGGCGCAGAAGTACATCGCTCAGATCGAAGAAATGGGTTTTGGAGCGGTGTGGGTTCCAGAAGCAGTTGGTCGCGAGCCATTTGCCTCAACGTCGCTTCTTCTTTCGGCCAGTGAGCGCATCATCTTGGCTACGGGTATCGCCTCTTTGCACGCACGGTCCTCGATGACCATGCAGGCCGGTTGGAAGACGGTGACTGAAGCCTTTCCCGATCGTTTCTTGCTGGGCATCGGTGTGAGTCACCAGCCGGCCGTCGAAGGTTTCCACGGCGCGGCTTATAACAAACCCTATTCGACCATGGTTTCGTACTTGGACGCCATGGATCGCGGTTTGTACTTCGCCGCTCAACCGACCACGCCTCCAGCGCGGTGTCTGGCTGCTCTGGGCCCCAAGATGCTCAAACTCGCCGCCGAGCGATCCTTGGGGGCGCATCCATATTTCGTTCCCGTTGAGCACACTCCGATCGCGCGGGCGGCACTCGGTCCTGACGCGTTGTTGGCCCCCGAGCAAGCTGTGGTGTTTTCAACAAACGCCGATGAGGCGCGCGCCGTCGCTCGGGGTTTCATGTCGACGTATCTTGGTTTGCCGAACTACACCAACAATTTGCGTCGCCTGGGCTGGACCGATGACGACATCGCTGGACCCCACGGACCATCCGATCGTCTCGTTGATGCCATCGTTGCCTGGGGCACACTTGATGACATCCATGATCGCGTCAAGGCCCACCTTGACGCTGGTGCCGATCACGTCTGTGTGCAAGTGCTTTCGGCCAATCCTGCGGCCGTCACGATGAAGGAATTCGAGCAACTCTCCACTTTGATTCCCAGTCTCTGACCATCAGTGCCGATTTGGGCTCATGATCATTGAGCGCCGGTGAGTCCTCGGTACAGCAAAATCGACAGACTCTCGAGCAATTTGTGACGGTCGGCGCCGCGACGGGCCATCTCGGGTTGGAAGGCCAAAATTCGCTCGATCATGGCCACCATGGCCGCGGCGGCAGTAAAAGGATCGAGGGCCACTGGTAGCCGGCCGGCCTCGATACTGGACCGCAGCATGGTTTGCATGGCGTCGATCACCAGAAGGTTTGCTTCACTGCGAACGGCACGAAATTGTGGGTCTCCTTCTTCGGCTTTCAAATTACGAATACGTAAGACCGAATGATGTGAGTTCCAAAAATCCATGTACGCGTCGACGAAGAGACGTGCTTGGCTCATTCCTTCTGCGGGGCTCCAACCAGGAGTGAGAAAGCCCACGAGTGGACGTTCATCTTCGGTGGCTTCTTGAGCGAGCGCCAAGATTGCTGAATCGACGTCGGCAAAGTATTGATAGAAGGTGGCCGGTGAGGTGCCAACAGCGCGCGTGATATCGACTACCCGCAAATCGAGAACGCCGACCTCACTGAGAAGTCGGGCGGTGGCATCGAGAAGACGCCGTCTGGTTACTTGGGCTCGCGCCCCAATCGACCGGCCATCTGCTGCCAGGATCCGACTGGTCACCGGGTATCTCCGTATACGGGGGCCGGTGCGGGTGCACGAGAAATGAGATCGCGGACGATATCGCCCATTTCGATGGGGGCGAGGCGGGCGCCCTTGTCGAAAACTTCGCCGTGCTGCCACCCATCGGCAACCGAAACTTGACCACCGGCGATTTCGAACATCCGTCCGCTGACCTGACAATCAGATGAGCCCAGCCAAACGACGAGGGGACTGACATTGGCAGGGTCCATAGCATCGAAGCCTGACTCTGGTTTGCGCATCATGTCGGCAAAGGCTTCTTCGGTCATACGACTTCGAGCCGATGGGGCAATGCCGTTGACCTTGATGCCATAACGATCCAATTCAGCGGCGGCAACAATGGTGAAAGCAGCAATACCGGCCTTGGCCGCCGAATAGTTGCCCTGCGAAACGCTGCCGAAGAGGCCTGCACCCGACGACGTCGTGACGACGCGCGCATCGATTGGGGTTCCTGCTTTGCTCATTGAGCGCCAATAGTCGATGGCTTGGCGAACGGGACAAAACGTGCCCCGCAGGTGGACTCGCATCACCGCATCCCATTCGTCGACCGACATATTGACAATCATGCGGTCACGCACGATGCCAGCATTGCAGACCACGGTATCGAGGCGACCGAATGTCTCGATGGCCTGTCGCACAAGACGACCCGCACCGTCCCAGTCACTGATGTCGTCATCGTTGACGATGGCTTGGCCACCATGTGCCGTGATTTCGGCGACCACTTCGGCCGCTGGCGACAAGTCGTGACCCTCTCCCGTCAGCGATGCGCCGACATCATTGACGACAACTTTGGCTCCTTCGGAGGCGAAAGCCAATGCATGAGCCCGACCCAGGCCGCGACCGGCACCAGTGATGATCACGACTCGTTCATCGCACAGTCCTGTTTGCTGACTACTCATGACTCAACCTCACTCAACATGTGATTCCGCCGTCCATCACCACGATGGATCCGGTCATGTAGCGACCCTCATCAGAAGCAATGAAGGTGAACATGTTGGCGATTTCATCGGGCTCGGCTTGTTCCATAGGAGTCATGATCTTGCTCATCAGTTTGAAGTCTGCTCCTTCGGGAAGCGACATGAACGAGCGCACAATGTTCGTGTTGGTTCCACCCGGAGCAATGGCGTTCACCCGCACACCAAGGCCGCGGTATTCGAAGGCCAGTGCGCGAGTCAGATTCACGACACCACCTTTGCTGGCGCAATATGCGGCGCTCCAAGGTGCACCCATCAGACCCGAAGTCGAAGCGGTATTGATGATGACACCGTCACGGCCAGTGGCAGCAAACGATTTCATGAGATGGGGAAGGGCGAATCGGGAGCAATAAAACGTGCCATTGAGATTCACCGAGACGATGCGATCGAACCACTCGGGAGTTTCTTCGTGGCTATGGGCAAAGTGTCCGATGCCGGCGATATTGCACAGGACGTCGAGTCCCCCGAGAAACTTCGCTGCCTTATTGACCGTTGTCTCCACATCGGCGGCCACGGTGACATCGAGGTCGTAGCCGATGGATTGTCCTCCGGCCTTTTTGATCTCGTTGGCGGTGGTCTTTGCGCCTTTGAGGTCGACGCAGGCCACATGAGCGCCTTCGGCGGCCATACGTGACGCCGTTGCCTTTCCAATGCCCGAACCCGCTCCCGTCACCAGAACGCGACGGTCTTTGAGGCGCTTGTACGTCGGCGCGGTACTAGGTGAGGGTTGACGCTTGCTGTTCATGATTGACCTCCATATGTGGCTCGGAGATCGCGCTTCAAGACTTTGCCACTGGGATTGCGTGGCAGAGCGGAGACGATTTCGAGTTGTTCGGGAATTTTGTGCATTGACAGCTGAGCATCCTTCAAATAACTGACCATCTCGGGCAAGGAGAGCGACTGCCCGGCTTCGGTCACCACTACTGCACAGGCGCGCTCACCACTGATGGGATCGGGCAGACCAACGACTGCAACATCGGCTACCGCTGGATGAGCGAAGAGCAAATCCTCGATTTCTTTGGCCGAGATGTTTTCACCTTTGCGAATGATGATGTCTTTCAATCGGCCGGTGATACTGACGAATCCCTCGGAATCGACAATTCCCAGGTCGCCAGTTCGGAACCATCCGTCTTCGTCGAATGCCTCAGCATCCAAACGAGCATCCAAGTAACCACTGCACACTTGACGTCCCTTGACGCGTAGTTCACCCTCTTCGCCCGGGCCGCACTCGCGATCGTCCATGATTACGCGCAAGGTCACTCCGGGACAGGGTCGTCCATCGGTCGTTGCCTTCTTGTCATCGGGATCGTCCACGTGGACCATGGTGTTGATCGGGGCTTCGGTGAGTCCCCAACCGCCAATGAGTGGGGCGCCAAAGGCTTTCATCATGTCGGCATGCAACGTCTTTGGCTTCGGCGCACCGCCGCCATTGAAAATGCGAACGTTGGGTAGAAGTCGTTGTCCGGCAGGTAGTTGCCGCTGGGCATGTAGATAAGCCAACCAGAAGACCGTTCCTGCTCCCGCACACGAACAACCATTTTCTCCGAGCCAGAGAGGAGTCTTGATGGGATCGAAGGTCTCGACCATGAGAAGTTCAACACCAGTTTGCATGGCATTGAAGAGCCAGACCAGTCCTCCAACATGGGTAATGGGGAAGACGACCGCTGCTTTGTCATCGGGACCAACTTGCATACTCCACTGCATACCGTCATTGGCAGCCGACAGGCTGTTGTCGCTGTGTTTGGCGCCTTTGGGGTCTGCAGTAGTTCCCGATGAATAGAACAACCATCGCATGCTGTCGAGAGCCGCTCGATAGGGCGGCATCGACGAATGAACAGGATCTGCCTCGGGAAGATCAGGATCACCGATGATGATTTCGAAAGGTGTCGGCAACGAAGTGGCTACCTCGGCAGCCATCGTCGGATAGTCGAAGCCGCGAAAAGTGCGGGGCACGATCATGATTCGACAGCCGGACTGTTCGGCGATGAAAGTAACTTCGCGCTGGCGATAGATGGGCAGAATCGGGTTTTGTATTGCGCCGAGGCGGGAAAGGGCCCCTGCGAGCACGAGGGATTCGAATCGCGAAGGCAAAATCCAAGAGACGTTGACTCCTTCGTGAACACCGTGTTCGAACAAACCCGCTGCCATTCGTTCGCACCACGTGCGGTATTCGCCGAATGTCAAGGTGCGTCCGTTTTCGTCCCGAGCCATTTGCTTGTCGGGAGTGAGATCGGCTCGCTCACAGATCAGCTGCCAAAGTGTTTTTCCAGATGTGGACAAGACGTCGAGGTGCGAAGTCATGACATGGAGTTCCGAATCAGAAAGTGATCACGGCGCGAGCGACGGTGCCGCTTTCGAGGCCATGAACGGCATCACGCCAATGATCGAGTGGGAAGGTTGCACTGACTAGTTCGTCCAACAAGATCTCACCGCGTCGATAGAGGTCAATGATGAACGGAATGTCTCGTTGAGGACTGATGGTGCCATAACGACAGCCGATAATGCCTCGATCAACTTGAGTGAGGCGACCGTAGAGTCCACTGAATTCAGCAGTTTGTCCCGCCACTCCGATGACGACAACTGTGCCTTCCCAATCCAGGCATTCAAGAGCATTGCGCGTCACGGTGGGATGGGCCACGCAGTCGAAGGCCCAGTTCACGCCACCGGCATTGAAAGGACCGCGAACCATGGTCTCGTTATAGGGCATGAGGGCTCCCACTTGATCCACGATGTCATCGGTACGGCCATCTAAGAAGTGCGTGGCACCGAATTGTCGAGCGAGTGGCTCCTTGTCGGCGATGGTGTCGACTGCGATGATCGTGGTAGCCCCTTGAACTCTGAGCGCCTGGATGACGTTCAGGCCTACGCCGCCGACTCCAAAGACGATCGCCGATTGGCCGCGACGCACGTGGGCTCGATTGAACACGGCTCCCATACCGGTGACGACTCCACAGCCCACGAGCGCTGCCGAAGTCAGAGGGACATCGCGAGGAATCTTGACGCATTGCACATCGCGGACCAAGGTGCGCTCGGCAAAGGCACTCGTTGCGGCGAAGTTATAAATCGGGTCACCGTTCAGACTGAACGGCTGACTCCAGTTGCCGAGTGTGGCGCGACACGCTGTTGGACGACCGTCCATGCAGTATTGGCAGAATCCGCAGGCCGCCAAAGTGGCGATGATGACGTGATCACCGGGTTGGACGTGGGTGACAGCGTTGCCCACCGCGGCCACGACACCGGCGGCTTCATGGCCGCAGACTCCGGGAGAGGGAACGGGATAGAGCCCACTCATATAGGAGATATCGCTATGGCACAGGCCAGCAGCGGCGATATCCACCAGTACTTCTCGTGGTCCCGGATCGCGAACGGTCAGCCCGTCCACCAATTCCGTGGTTGATCCGTCGTAAACAATTCCCCTCATGGCACCCCTTTGGACGACCTGACTCTAGTGCGTCCCTCCCAGACTTCTGACGGCCAGTCAGAAACCGTTGGTGCCGGGTTCTATCGATTCGGTCAGTGCCCAGTGGCTCCGAGGTCCCTGCCTGGAACGTGGAGATTGTGACGCAACTGATATTTGAGAACCTTCCCACTGGCATTCATCGGGAGATCGTCCACCACCGTGACTCGGCGAGGCACTTTGTAGTTGGCCAAACGTTCCCGGGACCAGGCAATCAACTCAGCGGGAAAGGTCTGTGGGTCGAGCGCAGCATCGGGACGCACGACGACGAAAGCATGTCCCACTTCACCCATGCGATCATCGGGTTCCCCGACGACTGCTACTCGAGATACCCAGGGGTGTCCCATGAGAGCGTTTTCGATTTCTGCCGGATAGGCGTTGAACCCGCCGACAATGAACATGTCTTTCTTACGATCGGTGATACGCAGATATCCGCGTTCATCCATGGTGCCGATGTCTCCGGTGTGGAGCCATCCCTCGGCATCTATGGCTTCAGCAGTGGCCTCTTGATTCTTGAAATAGCCGGGCATGACGTTGTAACCCCGACACACAATTTCACCAGGCATTCCGAGGGGAAGCTCCCGATTTTCATCATCCACGATGCGAACTTCCACATCACTGATGGCGCGTCCACTGGTTTGCGAAATGGTATGAGGATCATCATCGGGACGACACATTGTGACCGTGCCAGTTGATTCGGTGAGTCCGTAAGCGGTGAGGATGGTGGAAAAACTCAGCTCTTCGCGCAAACGGCGGATCATCTCCACGGGCACTGCTGCAGCGCCGGTGACGGCGAGTCGTAATGACGACAAGTCGAAAGAATGACGCTGGGGATGATCGAGGATGGTCAGGTACAACGTGGGTGGACCGGGAAGAGCGGTGATGCGCTCGGCTCCTATGCGTTGTAAGACTCGCTCGACATCGAAGATCGGCTCGGGAATCATGGTGGCCCCACGCATCAAGCAAGCCAGGAAACCGGCCTTGTAACCAAAGGTGTGGAAGAAGGGATTGACGATCAAGTAACGATCGTCATGATTGAGACCGACGATGCGCGACCATTCCCAAAAGACTTTGACAGTTTGGTCGTGGCGCGACATGACGCCTTTGGGCTGACCTGTGGTTCCCGAGGTGAAGATGATGTCGCAGAGATCATCGGGATGTACCCGCTCCTGCCGCTCGCGTAGATCGGAATCGGATTTGGTCTGCCCAGCTGCGAGAAATGCTGGCCATGTCAGAGCATCGATGGGTGTTGTCACTGGTGCATCCCCGGCGAAACGAATGACTGCTTCGAGATGGGGGGTCGTGATCGAGGCTGACATCAGCGCGCTGATGTAGTCGACGCCGAGAAAGCTGTTGTCCAAAAAGAGAAATCGAGCGTCGCTGGCCTCAATCACGTAGGCAGCCTCATCGCCCTTGAAACGGGTGTTGAGCGGGACCAACACCCCGCCAATTGATTGAGCGCCAAGCGCCGCAATGATCCATTCGGCGCTATTGGGAGCCCACACCGCAACGCGATCCCCGGGGTTCAGACCGTGGGCAAGAAATGCTTTGGCCGCAATATCGATGCGACGGGAGAGTTCGTCGAAACTCAGTCTCGTCTCACCATCAACCAGGGCTTCGGCCTGGCCGAAATGTGACGCTGCAGCACGAACGATGCCCCCAAGAGTGAGTGAGGGGGGACGATGATCGGCAAACGCCGACTGGTTCACTGACCTGCAATCGCCTTGACTGAAATCACTTCAAATGATCGATGTGCAGCATCTTGATGGCGTTACCACGCATCAATTTGTAGACCACTTCATCGCTGAGATGGAGAGTCTGTTCGTAGGCGATCTTGGCGGTGTGAGGCCAAGTCGAGTCCGAGTGCGGGTAGTCACTTTCGAAGGTCACGTTGTCGACTCCAATGTCATCGAGGCTACGCAGACCGTGCGGATCATCGAAGTAGCAGCCGTAGATGTGCTTCTTGAAGAGTTCCTTGGGTGGTTCCAGAACTTTGTCGGCAACGCCGCCCCAACCGCGGTTCTCTTCCCAAACGGTGTTGGCGCGTTCCAAGATGTACGGAATCCAGCCGATCTGGCCTTCGCTATAAGCGATCTTGAGATCGGGGAACGGTGTGAACAACCCGCTCATGAGCCAGTCGACCATACTGAAACAGCAATTAGCGAAGGTCAGCGTCGATCCAACTGCGGCCGGTGCATCGTCTGATGTGCTCGGCATTTTGGAACCAGAACCAATGTGCATGTTGATGGTGGTCTTGGTTTCGTTGCAGGCTTCGAAGAAGGGCAACCAGTATCCGTTCTTGTCGTGGATACTGGGCAAACCGAGGTTGGTCGGAATTTCGCTGAAACAAACGGCGTGCACGCCACGGGCGGCATTGCGACGAACTTCGGCTGCTGCCGCTACCGGGTCCCAGAGGGGCACGATGCACAAGGGAAGCATGCGTCCACCAGATTCGCCACACCACTCATCGACCATCCAGTCGTTGTAGGCCTGGACGCAGAGCATGGCCAGCTCCTTGTCTTGTGCTTCAAAGAAAGTTTGACCGCAAAAACGAGGGAAGGTAGGGAAACAGAGTGACGCTTCAATACCAGCGATGTCCATGTCTTCGAGTCGCTCTTTGAGTTTGTAGCTACCTTGACGCATCTCGTCATAGGTGATGCCGGCCAAGATGACCTCATCGCGAGGAAAGCCCACTGCCGTATCGAGACGGGTCAATGGACGGCGAAGGTCTTCGTAGAACCACCAGTCGGCTAAGGGACCCTCATCACCTTTGGCGCCGGGAATGGCAGTGAACTTGCCGCCGACGAAGGTCATTTCCTTGACGGGGAGGCGGTGAACTCGTGGCGCCACATCGGCGTACTTTTTGGGAAGACGATCGGTCCATACGGTGGCCGGCTCGGTGACGTGGTCATCCACGGAAATGATTTTGGGCAGTTCGCGCATATCAAGAGGGTAGCACTGGAATCTGACGCCATGTCAGATTCTGCGTGGAATAGGGCTCAGAGCTTCGGTTCGCTACCCTCGTAGTGGCTGGTGACCGGCAAAAATGTGGCCGTAGGGAATGGTCAGGTGGACTGGCTGGGGGAGCATGTGGTGATGAAATCGAGTGGCTCGAGGATGACCGTTGGTGTGGCGCTCCCACAAATGGCCCGGGGGCTCGATCGGGCGACGTTCATGGCCTGGTGTCGGGAAGTCGACGCTGGACCCTTTTCCAGCCTGTCGGCGGGGGAACGCATCACATTTCACAACTTGGATGGGTTCACTTTGTGCGCTGCGGCTAGTGCGCTCACCGAACGGGTTCGCATCATGGTCAACGTTGTGGTGTTGCCATGGCACGCACCGGCACTGGTGGCCAAGGAGTTGGCATCGATGGATGTGCTTTCGGGCGGTCGGATCGATGTAGCGGTCGGGGTTGGTGGTCGTTCACAGGATTACGCCGCACTCGGTGCCGCCTTTTCGGGCCGTCATCGTCGACTCGATGTCGGGGTCGATGAGCTGCGGCGACTTTGGGCGGGAGGTCTGGCCGCGGACGGTCAGCCGGTTGGACCGGTCCCCGTGCAACCTGGCGGACCACCGCTACTGGCTTCTGCCATGGGGCCGAAATCCTTGGCCCGGGCGGCGCGGTGGGCGCAGGGCATCAGCGGCTTCACCCTTTTGGGAGATGCTGACGAGACTTCGCGTCTGTTTCGTTCGACAGAACAAGCGTGGGCTCAAGCGGGACGCACTGAAAAGCCGCGCTTGGTCACTGGTTCATTCGTGGCCCTTGGCCCGCATGCTGCGTCGACGTTGCGATCCTTTGCCGCTGAATATCTCCACGTTTTTTCGCCCGAACTCGCGGCGAGTTTGGCCGACGCCATGACCTTGCACGATCCACAGCGGCTCATCGATGTTCTCGATGCGGTGGAAGCCGAAGGTGCTGATGAATTCATCGTGGTTCCGGCTTCTAGCGATCCGGCCATGGTCAGTCTCTTGGCTGAGGTTGTCGCAGCGCGAACCTGAGTTTCAGGCCCTTGTGCCATTGCGTTGAAGATCCCAGATCATCCGCGTCGCCACCAAGAGAATCAGTGAGGCGAAGAGGATATTTGAAAGATCCTCGGATAGATGATCAGCGATCAAACTGCCAAGGACTGCCGAGAGCACGCCAGAGATGCCCACGATGGCGGCAACCTTGATATCGATATTGTCGGCCCTCCAGTTACGCCACGTACCCATGATCGCGGTCGGGATGATGACGGCGACCGATGTTCCCTTGGCAATGACTGAAGGTTCGCTGAAGAACACCACCATGGCAGGCACCATCACCACACCGCCCCCGATACCGAGGAGTCCAGCCAAAACTCCGGTGGCAAAGCCAATGACGATCAACACGATGGCCGTCACGACATTGATGGCGTCTCGGCCGGTGGCGTTCATTGGAATGAATAGACGGATGGCGGTGAGGATCAGCACAACAGAGAACATGTAGCCGAGGATGTGGCGAGGAAGAACGTGGATCCAGCGAGTACCGAGAACTGCACCACCCAGTGCACCAATGGAAAGCCAGAATGCCAGCCACCAATCGACATTGCCTTGAGACCAATAGGTCAGAAGACTGGATACGGAAATGGGAAGTACTGCGCCCAGTGAGGTGCCGTTGGCGACGCGTTGATCGGTACGGAGCAATATGACCAGCGCCGGCACGACGAGAATGCCACCGCCAACACCGAATAAGCCCGACAGAAGACCGGCCCCGAGCCCAACTAGAACTGTCGGAATCACCGGAGGGCTGGAATGCTGGGTTGTCGTTGGCACCACACCGTTCTAGTGCATGTGGCCGTTGACCGACATTGTAAGTTTTGAGAGTTCGGGTAAGAGGCCGACAACTCTTGGGGGAAACCATGCAGGGAATGACGTTGGAGCAGTCTTTCGATCGGGTCGACAGTGACCTGCGGCGACGCCGTTGGGGTTCGGCCCTTGCTATTGGTCTTATCGGGGCCATTGCATTATCGGGCTGTTCGGGAGAGTCGGGCTCGCCAGCCGAGGCAGTACCTGACAGCACGGTTCAAGTTGTTGATTCGGCACCGGTAGTTGATTCGGTTGTTGATGAGGTTGCGGCACCGGAGCCGTTCATGATTTTGGTGACCAATGACGATGGTGTAGGTGCTGACGGCCTCGACGCCCTGGTCAACGCGCTATTAGAACTCGAAGATGTCATGGTGACCGTGGTGGCTCCGGCTGAGAACCAAAGTGGTTCTGGTGGGAAGACCACCGATGGAACTCTCCAGGTGAGCGATGCCACCACCAAGAGTGGATATCCAGCCAAAGCAGTTGTTGGTTTCCCTGCTGACTCGGTGATTTGGGCCCTCGAGCAGGGCGGTATCGATTTCATTCCTGATCTCGTGGTCTCAGGTATCAATGAAGGACAGAATTACAGTTTCGAAATCGCTCCACTGTCGGGCACGGTTGGCGCAGCTCGAGCCGCGGCGATGCGCAATGTCCCCTCAGTGGCAGTGAGTCAGGGTTTGGGCGAGCCACCGAACTATCCAGCAAGTGTGGATGCGGTCATTGCCTGGATCGAAGCCAATCGCGATGCCCTGCAAACACGCCAAGATGGCGAACCCACACCGACCTTCGTGAGCATCAATGTTCCGACCTGCGCTGAGGGAACGACGTTGCGGGGAGTTGTCGAAGTGCCTATGGGCTCTCTCGATGGTACGGACTACAACGCTTCGAATTGCGCTTCCACGGTCACTCCAGATTCTGACGTCACCGGCTTTCAGAATGGTTACGGTGTCATCACCGAACTGACCGTCGATGCTCCACCGTTTACCGAGTAACGATCACTGAATAGTTAGATCTACGAATCGAGCACGCTGGCTGCCACTCGGCGACGATGAGAGGTGGCGTCGCCATACGCGCGCATCAAAGCCCAAGCCTTCTTCATCCAGAGTTGGAGGTCGGCTTCCCACGTGTAGCCAATTCCGCCAAACACCTGCATTGAACTGCGACTGGCGCGGTACGCGGCTTCACCAGCGAGTGCTTTGGCCATGCTGATATCGCGAGACGCAGTCGTTGATTCAACTGAGGCGCTCCAAGCGGCGCGATACGTTGGGGCTTTGGCGAACTCAACTTTCAACAAGGCGTCGGACATGAGATGTTTCACCGCTTGGAATGAACCGATGGGCTTGCCAAACTGCTCGCGTTGGCGAGCGTATTCGGCGGCCATATCGATCATGCGCTCGGCCAAACCAATGAGATAGGCCGACGCCGCCAAAGCCAGCAGATCAACTTCTTCGATAGGAGAAGTTCCAACGCTCGCTCGTGGGATTGCGGTCCCCCCGGTGACCACGGCCAGTTGACGTCCGGCATCGAGACTGTGTATCGGCTCGTATCCGAAGTCGGTGAGGACGTGATCGGATCGCACGATGAGTTGCGAGACGGCCGCATGGGCCACATAAGGACTGTCATCAACCCAGGCAGTAGCGACATGCGTGCCATCGATCAGACTCGGACCCCAATTGGTGGATGCCAGTGTGGGAGCGGCGATCACCATGTGTTCGAGGATCGGACCGGGGACCGCGGCCCTTCCCAATTCCTGGAACAGGAGGACGGCATCGACAAATGTGCCACTCATTCCACCATGAGCCTCGGGAACCAGAAGTGACAGCACTCCCATATCGGCAAGTTTCGACCACAACGCCGGGCTGTGACCCGACCCCTCTTCCCAGATGCTGCGCACGTGTGATGGTGGACATTCATTGGTCAGCAGTTCGCGCAAGCTCTCGGCGAAGAGACGCTGATCGGCGCTGAAGGAGAATTGCATATCAGGTTCCCTTTGG
Source organism: Acidimicrobiaceae bacterium (assembly GCA_040381935.1). Classification (GTDB taxonomy): domain Bacteria; phylum Actinomycetota; class Acidimicrobiia; order Acidimicrobiales; family Ilumatobacteraceae; genus Casp-actino8. The sequence goes on from JBEIGJ010000002.1 coordinate 14,965, forward strand.
GAGTTGCAGGACGCGGTCGGCGATGATGTTGCGCTGAATCTCATTGGTGCCGGCGTAGATGGGACCGCTCAAGGAGAAGAGGAAACCGTCCACCCAACGCTCGAAGGGGCCTTCGAGTCTTTCGGCTTCGGGACCGAGAATCGAAAGAGCAATTTCGTGGATCCGGACATCCATCTCCGACCAAAAAATCTTGTTGAGACTGGCTTCGGCGCCGATGGGTCGACCTTCGAGGATGCCGGTCACCGTTTGATAGGTATGTAAACGGTAGCCCTCGGCTTGCATCCACACATCGGTGACGGCATCGCGCAACGCAGTGTCATTCGGATCGGCGTAGGTGCGCCAGAGATGAATCAATCGATTCACGGCTTCAGTGAAACGTGCTGGACTGCGCAGGCTGACACCGCGTTCGAAGCCGGCTGTAGCCATGGCCACTGACCAGCCTTGATTTTCTGGGCCCAAGGTGTTCTCCACCGAGACGCGCACATCATCGAAAAAGATTTCTGCGAAACCAGTATCGCCATCCAGCTGGGCGATAGGGCGCACGGTGATGCCGGGTGAATCGAGGGGACAGAGAATGAAAGTCAATCCCCGATGTCGCCCAGCGGTTGGATCGGTGCGGAAAATACCAAAGCACCAATCAGACCAAACAGCGCGGCTGGCCCAAATTTTCTGCCCATTCAGGATCCAGTCGTCACCATCGCGAGTGGCCCGACTAGCAATGCCAGCCAGATCACTTCCGGCGTTTGGTTCACTCCAGGCTTGGGCCCAGACGATCTCTGATGACGCCATGGTCGGTAGGAATCGCGATTTTTGTTCGGGGGTGCCCACTTCCATGATCGTGGGGCCCAGTAGGAAGATGCCGTTTTGGTTGACCCGTCCGGGTGCTCCAGAGCGGTAGTACTCCTCTTCGAAGATCAACCACTTGATGTAGTCCGCTCCGCGACCGCCGTATTCCTCGGGCCAGGACACGGCTGACCATCGACCCGCATACAACGTCTTTTCCCACTGTCGGTGCTGAGCGAAGCCCTCTGCAGTATCGAAACTCGCAAGGGGCTCGTGAGGGACATGGGCTTCGAGCCACTGTCGGGCTTCGAGGCGGAAGGATGCTTCGTCGGCAGTCTCGGTCAGATCCATGGCGAGGCGAACATTAGCCGTATGGGCTAATTCGACCCCAACTAGAGTCCAAACGATGTCCGTGGCTACGTCGCTGCATGAACTCACGAGAGACCACGGGGAACATCGAGTGGGAATCAGTCGGATTCCCGGACTCGATGGATTACGCGCTCTGGCCGTGGTCGCTGTTTTGCTTTTTCACCTTCGTCTCGAAATGGCCAGCGGTGGATTCTTGGGGGTGTCGCTCTTTTTCACCTTGTCGGGATACCTGATCACTCAACTTCTCATAACTGAACATCAGCAATACGGAAGAGTTTCTCTCGGTCAATTTTGGATTCGGCGCCTTCGACGATTAATGCCGGGAGCCCTATTCGCGTTGGTCATGATCGTCGTCGTGGCGTTGGTCTTGGAGGTTTATCGATCACCATCAGTACATGGTGATGTGTGGGCCGCCTTGGGTTACGTGGCCAACTGGCGCTTCATGACCGCTGGGTCTTCCTACGCCGACCTTTTTTCGGCAACTCCGTCTCCGGTCTTGCATTTTTGGTCTCTTGCAATCGAGGAGCAGTTCTACTTCGTTTTTCCCCTTTTTATGGCTGGCCTTCTCACCATGCGTCGTCGTTGGGTCGTACCCGCTGGTCTCATGGTGGTTTGGGTGGCCAGCTTCTCTTTGTCCTTTGTGGGATTTGCTGATGACGTCATTTATTACGGCACTCATACTCGAGCCGTAGAACTACTCACCGGATCACTCTTGGCATTCGTCCTGCCTACTACTGCGTTGTCAACCATGGTTCTGGCAGAGACGAAGATTGTCTGGCGCCGTCTCGTTGGCGCGGTGATGATTGCAGCCCTCATCGTGTTCCTAATGCTGATGATCACTGCTGAGACCACGGATCGATGGCTCTACCAAGGTGGATTTGCTCTCTTTTCGTTCGTATCTGCACTTTTGGTGATTGGAGTACAACGACCGGGACCATTGCGCTGGCTGGCCGAGCGTCGTCCCATCGTGGCCATCGGACAATTGAGTTACGGCCTGTATCTATTTCATTGGCCGATCTTCATCCTGATCGATACCGAAAGAACCGGACTCAGTGGTCTGCCATTGATTGCTCTTCGATTGGGATTGACCTTGGCGATGGCGCAGCTGTCGTCCCACTTCGTCGAGATGCCTATTCGCCAGCGACGGTTCGCGAGATCACGAGCGAAAGGTGCTCTCGTATTGGTCAGTGTCAGTGGCATCGTTGCCGGTGCAGTCTTTTTCATTCCTCAGACCTCCCGATCGGTATTAGCGGGCCTCGATGCTCCCGACACCGTGGTGGAATTCGGTGCCGCCACTGTTGAGCCCGTACTGCGCCTAGCCATCCTGGGAAGTCACCCAGCAACCGTGCTCGATACCCGCAGAGCCGTCGGTGCGATGAGATCAGTTGAAATTGTCGATGCGGTGGACACTCGGTGTCCGACGATGGGGTCGATCAGCGTGGTCAACGGCTGTGCTTCGGTTGCTCAACGGCTGGCAGAGTTGGAAAGTGAAGACAAGATCGATGTCATCGTGATTGGCATTGGTGAGAGCGAACGAAAATGGATCATCGATGAAATGAGTCGCACTGGACTCGACATCTTCCAACAAGCAAACCGTTATGCCAACGAAATACTGGATGCGTTACCGAGTGGTGAGATCGTCTTTCTTGATTACGGCACAGGTGATCAGTTGGCCAATGAGTTGGCCGATGCCGGTATGGAAAATGCGCGGGTGACAGCCCTACGACGCCCAGCAGACGCGGTGCTACTGGAAACATTGCAGGTCATCGTCGACAAGATCGAGGGTGAGGATCGCCGACAACGACTGATGGTTATTGGCGACTCCAGTTCCTTTGGCGTCTCGGCTGCTATTGATGCGGTTGCTGGCGATCACTTCAATGTGCTCTGGTCGGGACGGCGGAACTGTCCACTGGTTGACGTAGAGCGTTTGCGATGGTGGGAGGGTGTCGAATTCGATATGGAATCCTGCCCAACCCTGAATCCCGAGTGGCGCGAACTCATTGACGTGTTCGAACCCCGTTACATCATGATCGTGGTGGCGATTCCCGAACAGGCTGAGCAGATGTATCCAGGAGATTCCGCCTGGCACCTGGTCGGCGATCCAGTCTTCACCGCCACCCATGATGCCTTTATGGCCGAATTCATGTCTTTGCTCGACGAACGAGATATTGAACTCTTCTTCTTCACCAGCCCGCGCATTTTCGGAGGGGCCCTTGGCGGTGCTCCTTTTTCCCGGGATGAACGAGTGGCATCCTGGAATGCTGAGATCAGCAGATGGTCGCAGCAGTGGCCGAACATCACCCTTGTCGATTGGGCGGGAATTTTGGAGCGCCAGGAATCACCCGCTGGCTCGTTGCGCTCCGATGGTGTGCATCTCGAACAGTCGGCCCTCAATCGCATCATTGCCGCCGAGGTTCTGCCTATCTTGGAAGCCGCAGTTCATTCTCCACAAAGTTCAGGCATTGGTTAGGGTGGGCAAGTGTCAGCTTCATCAGTCGATAACCCACGCCAAGTGCCCTCGGTCGAAGGTTGGTTCACTCTCGATGATCAACCTCATCTGATTGGCTCCCAGTGCACGATGTGCCACACGTACGTCTTTCCCCCACGGGACGGAGCGTGTCCCAATCCGGCTTGCGACAGCGATGACCTTGCTGCCACCCCGCTTTCACGATTTGGAACGGTGTGGAGCTACACCGAAAATCAGTATGCGCCACCTCTGCCGTACCGAGCAGCCGAACCATTCGAACCGTATGCACTGGTGGCAGTGAAACTGGAAAAAGAAGGCCTCATTATTTTGGGACAGGCGCCCAAAGGAGTTCTGGCGGCCGACTTGAAAGTCGGCCAACCCATGCAATTGGAGACTGATGTGCTGTACCGAGAAGACGGAATCGATCACATGATCTATGTTTGGGCACCGGCCGCAACCAAAGGTGCGCAGTCATGAACGATCGCGACCTTGTCATTCTCGGAGTGGGGATGCATCCCTGGGGCAAGTGGGGACGTGACTTCACTGAATACGGCATGGTGGCGGCGCGAGCCGCTTTGAAAGATGCTGGCATCGAATGGAAAGACGTCCAATACGTTGCCGGAGCGGACACCATTCGCAATGGATATCCGGGATTCATCGCGGGCGCGACATTCGCCCAAAAAATGGGCTGGACCGGAGCGCGAGTGTCGTCGAGTTATGCCGCCTGTGCCAGTGGGGCACAATCTCTGCAGACGGCGCGCGCCTCGATCTTGGCGGGCTTTTGTGATGTGGCCATGGTCATCGGTGCCGATACAACTCCTAAAGGCTTTTTTGCGCCGGTCGGCGGAGAACGTAAGACCGATCCGGATTGGCTGCGCTTTCATCTTCTCGGGGCCACCAATCCGGTGTATTTCGCCCTTTTCGCTCGCCGCCGGATGGATCTCTATGGTGCAACCTCGGCGGATTTTGCTCAAGTCAAGGTCAAGAACTCTCGTCACGGTCTGCATAATCCTTACGCGCGATTTCGTAAGGAAAACGCGATCGACGATGTGCTGAACAGCCCTATCGTCAGTGATCCATTGCGATTGCTCGATATCTGCGCCACATCGGATGGAGCAGCGGCGATGATCGTGACCAGTCGCGAATATGCCGAACGTCATTTGGGTTCTCTGGCGGGAGTGCCACGCATCAAAGCCGTGAGCACGGTGACCCCGACGTATCCGCAGACCACTTTGGAACTTCCCGATTTCGCGACCGATTCATCGGCAGTCGTGGTTCCGCCAACTCGAGGATTCAAGGACTCCATCTGTTGGGCGGCCTACGAAGAAGCCGGCATCGGACCAGAAGATCTGTCCCTCGCCGAGGTCTACGACCTCTCGACTGCTTTGGAATTGGACTGGTACGAACATCTCGGTTTGTGTGCTCCGGGTGAGGCCGAGGGTCTTTTGCGATCGGGGGAGACCACCATTGGCGGTCGTATTCCGGTGAATCCCAGTGGTGGCCTGTCCTGCTTTGGCGAGGCCATTCCGGCCCAAGCCATTGCGCAGGTATGCGAAATCGTGTGGCAGTTACGCGGTCAGGCCGAAGGTCGCCAAATCGAGGGTGCTCGGGTCGGCATCACCGCCAACCAGGGACTGTTCGGACACGGCTCATCGGTTATCGTCGCTTCATGAGCATTCCTCAGGCCTTTATCGTTGATGCCGTACGGACCCCGGTGGGTCGTCGTGGCGGCGGATTGAGTTCAGTTCATCCGGCGGATCTTGGTGCCCACAGCATCAAGGCCCTCATTGAGCGCACCGGGGTCGACCCCAATGCCGTTGATGATGTCGTTTTCGGCAACGTCGACTCGGTCGGGCCTCAGGCCGGCTGTATTGCCCGGACTTGTTGGTTGACCGCTGGATTGCCTCAACATGTACCGGGTACCACTATCGACCGACAGTGCGGATCTGCCCAGCAGTCGGTGCACTTTGCCGCTCAAGCGGTGATGAGCGGCACGATGGACCTGGTCGTGGCTGGCGGTGTGCAGAACATGAGCATGATTCCCATCTCATCGGCCATGACTGCCGGACAAGCCCTAGGTTTCGATGATCCGTTCACCGGCTCACCGGGCTGGGTGGCTCGTTACGGGACCAGTGAAGTGAGCCAGTTCGTCGGCGCCGAAATGATGGTTGAGAAGTGGAATCTTTCGCGAGACGAGATGGAACAGTTCGCCGTCGAGTCCCATCAGCGGGCTATTCGGGCCCGAGCCGAGGGGCGCTTTGAGGCTGAGATCGCCCCCCTCAACGGTGTTCACCATGATGAGGGTCCGCGGGAACCGAACTGGGAGAAAATTCGGTCGTTACCAACTTTGACTCCTGGTGGTCGACTGACCGCGGCGTGCGCCAGTCAGATTTCCGATGGATCCGCCGCATTGCTCGTAGCCAATGAACAGGCATTGAAGACTCACGGTTTGAAGCCACGGGCTCGCATTCATCACATCAGCGTGTTGGCCGATGATCCGATCATGATGCTTTCAGCGCCGATTCCAGCCACCAAGCGTGCCCTGCAAAAATCCGGTATGTCGATCGATGACATCGATCTAGTGGAAATCAATGAAGCATTCGCTCCGGTGGTCATGGCTTGGATGCGCGAAACCGGATTCGATCACGCCAAGGTGAATGTCAACGGCGGGGCAATTGCCCTTGGTCATCCTCTCGGAGCAACCGGAGCGCGATTGATGACCACACTGCTCCATGAATTGGAGCGCACTGGCGGCCGATTTGGCCTGCAGACCATGTGTGAGGGTGGCGGTCAGGCCAACGTGACGATCATCGAACGGCTCTGAAAGCTGCCTCGCTGAAGGAGTGGCTGACTGAACGACTAGCTGTCGAAGCCAAGTCCGAGTCGGTCCAATGACCGCAGCCAAAGGTTGCGCTTGCCCGTTTTGTCCTCTTGATCAAGGCTCCAGCGCGTGGCCTGAATACCCATGAACTTGAACGGCTCGGGGGGAAAGGGTGTGGGCTTTTTGCGGACGAATTTCGTTTCCGTTGCTCGAGAACGCCGTCCGTCCAAAAGGTCGATCATGACTTCGGCCCCAAAGCGCGATGCGGCTGATCCGAGACCGGTATATCCCAAGGCGTACCCGACGCGGCCGTTCATTGCCTGTCCCCAAAAAACGCAATAGCGCGAACAAGTATCGATTGCTCCACCCCACATGTGGGAAAAACGCACATCGTAGAGTTGGGGGAAGGTACGGAAGAAGTGCGAACTCAGCTTGGCCCAGCTCTCTGGTCGGGATTCCAGTTCCGTTGATACTCGCCCGCCAAAGAAGTAGATGGCGTCGTATCCACCCCAAAGGATGCGGTTGTCTTCGGTGAGACGGTAGTAGTGAAATTGATTCGGAATATCCGATAGTCCTTGGCGATTCTTCCAACCGATGCGATCCAACTGCTCTGGGGTGAGGGGTTCGGTCACCATGCAGTAGTCGTAGACCGGGATGATGTAGTTGTTGAGACGCTTCAACAACGGCTTGAAAGCATTGGTGGCCAAGGCCACTTTTCCGGCTCGGATCCGACCCAATGAGGTATGCACGAGTACACCCACACCGTCGCGATCCAGTGATGTGGCCTTGGTGTCTTCATAGATGCGGACTCCGAGAGATTCCGCAGCGTGTTTCAAACCCCAGGCCAATCGCGCCGGATCGACTAAGGCTGCCCGATCGTGGAGCCACAAACCTCCGGTGTAAGTGGGTGAACTGACCTGATCTTGCATCTGCTCCCGATCGAGCCACGATACGCGCTGTCCCAGTGAACGCAATTGCTGATAGTCATCGCGTAGTTCGTCCAAGTAGCTCTCCGGATGGGCATCGGTGGCCACGTCGATCACGCCGGTGCGTTCATAATCACAATCGATTCCGTACCGCTTGATAGCGGTCTCTATTTCATTGAGATTGGCAACGCCCAATTCTTCGAGAAGGGCGATCTCATCGGGAAAACGTTTTTGTCCATTGGCGATGCCGTGAGTCAAAGATGCATCCATGAAGCCGCCGTTACGACCGCTCGCAGCCGAACCGATTTCGTGGGCATCGATCAAAACGACGTCGCGCGATGGGTCACGTTCCTTGGCGATGATCGCCGTCCACAACCCGGTGTATCCACCGCCAACTACGCACAGGTCACAGGTTTCGGTACGGACCAAAGTGGGATTCGATGGTGGCTCATCGGCGTCCTCATACCAATAGGGATAAGGATCGGCGTCGGCTATTGCTTCGAGGCTGCGCGTATCGTATTCGGTTGGATCACCAGCGGTGCTCACGGAAATCACTCCTGACCGGGTCAGGATAGCCGTCGTCAATGGGGGAGGTGGTGGCGCGACGCTGTTCCCACCAACGCCAGAACCAAAATGCTCCGGCCACATAGACCCAACCGAGAAGAACGTCGATGACGTAGTGCTCAGCGAAATACACCAGACACAGGGCCATGGCCACGGGAAAGGTAGCCAGCGCGAGGCGTATCCCCCTGCGGCGTATCCGGTTCCAAACGAAGACCACCATGAAAAGGGCAAAGGCCGCGTGCAGTGAAGGTACTGCGGCCGTGGGATTGGCCCATTGCTGACCGCGCAAGATGACGCTGTTGACCGTATCCAGATTGAGCCAACTCCAGCCGCGCCCCGTTGAACGTTGTAGAGGTTCGAGGATGCGATACGGATATTTCGGGCTGGCCGCCATCCATGGTGGTGCTGTGGGGAGCACGACGTAGGTTGCGACACCAGCGAAAAGAACGGTGGCAAAACGTCGGACATAGCGCACCCATTCCGATCGATAGCGCATCCAAAAGTAAACGGAGAGAGCGACGGGGAAGATGAAATGGGTGAAATACACCAAGGACCCCACCACGTCGTACCACTGGATTCGCGGTCGCCAAAACTGATCTTGAATCCAGACGTTTGGATCGGTGCCGAAAAACATGAATCGGTCGATATTGCGGGGTAGCTGAACTTGGAGGGGAAAGCCCACGGAATCAGCGATACCCCGGCTGTAGTCGTAGGCCAACCACATTCCGGCGTACAGGGTCAGGTCGCTGATCATTTGCCGTTGCTGATGAGATGGCCAGCCGACAGCACTGATGATGAAGGCCACTGCCACCCAAGCCAAAACCGACAGACGGGCTACGGGCAAACCGTTATAAGCGAACGACCAGACAAAGACCAATCCGTAGACCAGGAATAGTCCGAAGCGAATCGAGCGCACGCGGGAACTGAAAGTTACGGCATTTTTCAAGTGTTCATTCGACCCGAAGGAATAACAAGATCAGGCGCTGGCCTCTTCGAGAGCGCGACGAACCAAGACCTTGGCCAAGTGCGTGCGATATTCGACGCTGGCATTGTTATCGGCGGTCGGCTCGGCATCGGCAGCTGCCAATTCGGCGGCATCAGCAATTGATGCTCCACCCGAGAGGGCCTGACTTACCTGTGAAGCCAGCACGGGAATTTGTCCCATGTTGACCAGTGCCACACCCGAAGAGCCGTTACGACGCCAGGCGGCAACACCCACGATGGCCCAGTCCTGGGCCCGACGGTTGAACTTTTGGAAACTCCAACCCGCACCGTTCATCTTCGGGACACGAATTTCGGTCAGCATTTCATCGGCAGCAAGATCCGATTCCAAGAAGCCTCGGTAAAAATCGCTGGAAGCAATTTCCCGGGTCCCGTTCGGGCCTTGAACAACGTAGGTGGCGCCAAGAGCCAGGGTGGTTGCCGGCAAGTCCGAGGCCGGATCGGCATGGGCGATCGACCCGCCGATGGTACCCCGGTGACGAACCTGGGGATCGCCGACATGACCGGCAGCGTGGGCCAACAAGGGAGCGTGTTGAGCCAAAAGGGGTGACTTCTCCACGTCCATGTGTCGGGTCAGAGCGCCAATGGCGATGTGCTCTCCAGCGTCTTTGATGTACGAGAGATCCTTGAGTCGCCCAATGTCCACCAGAACCGCTGGTTGGGCCAGGCGCAGTTTCATCAGTGGCAACAAGCTGTGTCCACCAGCCAGAAACTTGGCATCGGAACCGTGCTCGTTGATCAGGGAAATGGCTTCTTCGGCCGAACTGGCGCGAACGTAATCGAATGCTGCGGGAATCATGGTTTCCTCACTTGCCTGCTGCGGCCAAAACGGCCTTGACGATGTTGTGGTATCCCGTGCACCGGCACAAGTTGCCTTCGAGGCCAAGACGAACGTCTTCCTCGGTTGGATTGGGGATTTCTTTGAGAAGACTGGTGGCGGCCATGACCATGCCCGGGGTGCAGTAGCCACATTGCAGTCCGTGATTTTCCATGAAGGCCTGTTGCATCGGATGCAAGGTGCCATCAGCGGCAGCCATACCTTCGATGGTGGTGATGGTTGCACCATCGGCTTGGACGGCGAGCAAGGTGCAACTCTTCACCGCTTCGCCATCGACGTGGAGGCTGCAAGCGCCACACGACGATGTGTCACAGCCAATGTTGGTGCCAGTCAATCCCAGAACCTCGCGCACGTAATGCACGAGCAGAGTGCGTGGCTCTACCTCACTCGAGTGCTGCTTGCCGTTGACGGTGACCCGAATTTCCACGGTGGTTTCCCCCTTTTGAACCGACACGGGCAGTGGGTACCTGACGTGTTCGGAAATCTCATTCTGCCCGATGGCGGGGTGGTCTCCCGTATCGGACCCTCTCTACCGTAGACGGAAGAGGAGGTCGTCAGGAAGTGCAGAGCGTCCGAGAACCTCTGGGCCATGAAATGCGGCGGCCAATGCTTCGGCTCCGTCCACTAAACGCGGTCCCGGTCGAACCATGACTGCATCGGCATCGATCGCCCACACCTGGGCCCGCGCTGGGAGGCGGTCCAGAATTTCTCGTCCCTGGGCCACGGCTCCTGCCAGCCCGTACCCGCAGGGCGCGACGACGATGTGATCGGGGTCCGCACGGGCAATGTCGTCCCAGGTGGTGGGGATCGATTTTCCACCCGGTCGGGCGAGCACTGGTGCTCCGCCGGCGGCGCTCACCACATCGGGCACCCAGTGGCCCCCCACGAAGGGCGGGTCGGTCCATTCCAGAACGAAAACGGTGGGGAGCTTTTCACCGGCGAGACGACCGGCGATGGACTGCTGAAGTCTTTCAAGACGGTTTCGCAGACCTGCGATCACCTGGCGTCCCCGTTCGGAAACCCCGGCGGCATCGGCCACGGTCTGAATTGAGTCGATGACTTCATCCAGAGTCTGTGGATCAATTTGAAGTACCTCGGCGTGACAGCCGAGGCGAGCCACGGCCTCGTCCACGTTGCCACTGGATACGGCACAAACCCGGCACAGGTCCTGGCTCAAGATGAGATCGGGATCACAGCGAGTGAGAGCCTCCTCATCCAATGAGTAGAGATCATCGCCTTGGGCCAATCGCTGACGGACCAGTTCGTCGATCTCCAGCGGAGTGAGATGGGCAGTATCCATTCCACCAACGACAATGGCCCGACCCTGTCGGGCCTCGGGTGGGAAATTGCATTCGAAAGTCACCCCAGCCAGCTGATCGGCCAGGCCGAGTTCGAAGACGATTTCGGTGGTCGATGGTAAGAGGCTGACAATACGCACAATGGCAGAGTAATCATCTGCCACGATGGACCCATGAGTGGAAACGGATGGGATCAATTGCGAGCCGGGGTTGAACTGCCCTTCGACCCTGACATCGCACTTCCGGCTCTGGTTGAGGTACACCTTCCGACGCAACATTCAACGCCACTTGCTGATGTCGAGTCGGCTGCTCAACGAGCGATCACGCATTCTCTGGTGTCTGGTGTCGAGCCAGGAATGACAGTGGCGGTTGGTGCGGGCAGTCGGGGATTGAGTCAACGGGTCGCATTGTTGCGCGGAGTTGTCAGTGGCCTTCGCCAACTGGGAGCCGATCCCTTTGTTGTACCGGCGATGGGAAGTCATGGGGGAGGAACGGCCACGGGCCAACTCGACATGCTGAAGACCTTGGGGATCACCGAGGAGTCCATTGGTGCCGAGATCCGCGCCACTATGGAGACCGTGGAGGTGGCCCGCACCGCCCGAGGAATGCCTCTGTATCTCGATCGTCATGCAGCGGGTGCCGACCGCATCCTGCCGGTGAATCGGGTGAAACCCCATACGTGTTTCAAGGGGCCAATTGAGAGCGGCTGCACCAAGATGGCAGTTGTCGGTTTTGGCAAGCAACCCGGTGCGGCACAGATTCACTCCTGTGGACCGCTGGAAATGCGGGATCGCCTCCTTGACGGGATCAATGCCTTACGGGCGACGGGGCGCCTCCTTGGCGGGGTGGCCTCGGTGGAATCTGCTGACGGGTCAGTGGTGGCCGTCGAGGGATTGACAGCTGGCGATGTTGGAGCAGAACGTGAAGAAATGCTCACCGAAATGGCCCGCGCTCTCATTCCTACACTTCCCTTCGCCAATATCGATGTGTTGATCATCGAACGTGGCGGTAAGGACATTTCCGGGACCACGATGGACCCCAATGTCATCGGCCGATTTTGGGTGCACGGCCTCGAAGACTTCGCACAACCACAGGTCTCTACGGTGGTTCTTTTGGGTATCACCGATATTTCAGCGGGCAATGTTCTGGGTATCGGTCTGGCTGATTTCATTCCAGTGTCGGTTGCCGAGAAGATCGATTGGCAAAAAACCTATTTGAACTGTTTCACGGCTGGACCGGCTGGTGTTCGGCGGAGTCGGATGCCGATGGTGCTCAAAGACGAACAAGACTGCGTGCAGGCCGCCTTGTCGATGTGTGGACGTGGCGTACATGAAGAAAAAAGGGTGGTGCGGATCGAGTCCACACTGCATCTGACGCGCTGTTGGGTTTCGGAATCGTTGCTTGAGGAATTGCCGACCGGGGCAACTATTTCTCGAAAGACCTGAGACCGGTCAAAGCAAAGATTGTCGCCAAGATCAGCATTGATGCCATGGCGACGAGGCCACCCCAAGTTTGATCCCAGGTCACGTCACCGAGAAAACCTTGTCGAGCGAAACGCAACACGTTAGTCATCGGGTTGATCCGGGCCACACCGCGTAACCACCCGCTCATGGCGGCCAAGGGCACCTGGGAAGTGGACAAGAAAATGGTGAAGAAAATGGCGAACTGCGTCAAAGTGGCGGCTCCCATATTGCGCATCCGGAAGGTCAGTCCCAAGGCAAAGGCCGCTGCGGTCACCGCAATAGCAACGGCGGCGATGGCGACGTAAACAATGGACAGTGGTCCACCTGGGACATTCATGCCGCCAATGAATCCGACGATGACAACGAAGATCACCGGAACGGTGGATCGAGCCACGGCCGCGGCCATTGGAGACGCGATGAGAACCCAGCGTTTGGTTGGGGCCATGCGGATCCGATCGAAAAAGCCCGTCTGCATATCGTTGATCAGGGCAAAACTCACACCGAGTGCGCCAAAACTGGCTCCTTGGATGGCGTTGAGGGGGACGTACCAGTCGAGAGCGTTAGCAATACCAAGTCGGGTGACGGCAAATCCGAAGGCTCCGCTGAAAGCAATGAGTTGAAAGACCGGCATCACCAGTGACGGCACGAAGGCCGAGGGCATACGGCGCACTCGAACCAGGGATCTCTTGACCAGGATGCCGATGACATCCAGGGCACTCGAGTCGTGGTGTTCGTCGTCGAGGGTGACAGGTTGAGGTGAAGTTGTGGTCGTCATGATGCAGCCAATCGACGCTGCAATGTCCGCAAGGCGAAGGCGATACTGATGATCGCAATGGCAAGAGGGATGAGCCAGGCCTTGAGGAATTGCGAGATGTCCAAGTCCTGATTCATGAACCCCTGCATACCTTCGACGACGTGAGACAGGGGATTCCAATCAGCCACGGTGCGATACCAGCCCGACATGTAGTAGCGGGGAAAAAATGCCGAAGAGAGAAACATTAAAACGAACACCAAGGGGAACGCTCCTTGCACGACTTCAGGACTTCCCGATTTGATGGCGAGACCTGCCATGAGGGCGCTCATGGCCAAGCCGAGCAAGGATGCACCAACTATCAACCCGACAATGCCGAGCGGGCCACTCTCGACACGAGCACCAAAGGCCGCAAAGATGATCAAGAAGACCGTCACCTGAACGACACCTACCACCATCGATCCCGCCAGGCGCCCAAAGACAATGGATGTTCGAGAGATTGGGGAGGCGAGAAGTCGTTCGAAAAATCCCTGTTCGATATCGGTGGCGAGATCGCCGGCGGCTGATGTCGAGGCAAAAAGCACTCCCTGCAAAATGGCGCCAGCCACTGCGTAGTTGAGAAACGACGAGGCGATATTGGTGGAAAAATACGGGTCATCCGCCAGGCGACTGAAGCTGGCTGAACCAAGGGCGGCGAAGAACAGCGGGAAGATGAACGATGGCGCCAGAACTGCAGGTTGACGAATACGACCGCGAACACTGCGCTTGGTTAGAGCCACACTGTGCATGACAACAGTCATCGCGAACGCCTCCGACCACGAACTGGTTCAACATCTTCCTCGGGTAACGCTTCAGATGGGCCTTGAGATGCCGCACCTTCCAAGCGGTATCCGGTGGCTTCGGCGAAAACATCGTCCAGGCTGGGTTCGTCCAATTGCAGATGACGAACTTTCAGCCCAGCCTCATCGAGGGTACGAATGACGGCGGCGACATCTTCGGCGCCACGAGCCAAACCGACACCGAGAGTGCCCTCTGCGGTAGGACGAAGTTCTCCAAAGCCCGACAAGATAGTTCTTGCTTGATCACTGTGAGTGCTACCCACGCTGATGGTCAAAGTTGGTGAGCCAACTTGCGCCTTGAGATCACGCGGTACACCCTCGCGTACGATTCGTCCGTGATCAATAATCGCGATCCGGTCGGCTAATTGGTCGGCCTCTTCCAAATATTGGGTGGTGAGAAGAACTGTGGTGCCGTTGCTATTGAGGCGACGGACTTCTTCCCACAAGGTGAGTCGGCTCATGGGGTCGAGTCCAGTGGTGGGTTCGTCCAAGAAGAGCACTGAAGGTTCGTGTACCAGTGACAACGCTAAATCCAATCGGCGACGCATACCTCCGGAGTATGTCCCGACGCGACGATCAGCAGCGGCAGTCAGGCCAACTCTTTCGAGTAACTCGATACCTCGTTGGCGACCCGTGACTTTGGGCAATCCGTAGAGAACTGATTGCAACTCCAGAAGTTCACGACCGGTCATCAGGGGATCGATGGCTGCGTCCTGCAAAGCAACGCCGATAGAGCGCCGTACTTTGTTGGCTTCGGTCACCACATCGAAACCAGCAACACGCGCCGTCCCCGAAGTGGGGGTCAGCAATGTTGTCAGCATCCGCACCGTGGTGCTCTTGCCCGCACCGTTGGGCCCGAGAAAGCCGAAGATCTCTCCTTGGCGCACCTCGAGGTCAACCCCATCGACGGCTTTGACGATGTTTTCACCGCTTCCGAAGTGGCGGACCAGTCCTGAGGCAATAATCGGGGCTTCATTCACAAAGTTGCACGCTACAACTGAAACCGGTCCCCGGGTTACCCCGTTGCCCTGTCGTCACCGGGAAAAAGTTCCTCCCGGTGACGAAAAATGGCTAGCCCGGTGGCTATCTGGCGAGATGGCGGTTCGGTTACTTGGCGGCAGCGATGGCCTGCCACACGCGCTCGGCGGTGCAGGGCATATCGATATGGCGCACCCCGAGGTGGGAGACGGCATCGATGACGGCTGACTGCAGCGATGGCGTCGAACCGATACTTCCTGATTCTCCGATGCCCTTGGCTCCGAGCGGATTGACGAATGTTGGAGTCTCCATATGGACGACTTCAACCATGGGCAATTCGGCCGCCGAAATGAAGGCGTAATCAGCCAGGTTCGATGTGGTGGGGTTTCCGTCGGCGTCGTACTTGACTTCTTCGAGGAGAGCCTGAGCAGCACCTTGGGCCACACCACCATGGATCTGACCTTCGAGCAACATCGGGTTCAAAACCCGACCGGCATCATCGCAGGCCACCTGACGGAGATGCTTGACTCGACCGGTTTCCACATCGACTTCAACAACGGCCACATGGGCTCCGAACGGGAAGGTAGGCATGGGGGCATCGAAGCGAGTCTCCACGTTCAGACCTTCATCAGCGGGAGCAGCCAGGGCCAGGTCGGCCCAGGTCTTGGAAACCGATGGGGTACCAGCCACATGGAATGCGCCGCGACTCTTGTCGAGCTCAATATCGGATTCATTGGCTTCCAAGAGCCGAGCAGCGATGCCCTTGGCTTTTTCAACCAATTCGAGAGAGGCCTTGCTGACCGCCGCACCACCCTGTTGCAGGGATCGGGAACCCATGGTTCCGCCACCTTCGGGAATCAAGTCGGTATCTCCCCAGACAATGTCGATATCAGCCATCGGGATACCCGTTTCTTCGCTGGCGATCATGCTCCAGGCTGTGACGTGTCCTTGACCATGAGGGGACGTGCCGGTGTAGACCACGGCCCGACCGTTCTCCAATACCTCGACACGGGCGTTCTCGTGTAGTTGCGGTGCGCCACCGGTGATTTCCACGTACACGCTCACGCCGATACCGATCTGCTTGGGATCGTTGTTGGCGCGACGCTTGGTCTGTTCGGCGCGCAGCGCTTTGTAATCAGCCGCATCCAAAGCCTTGTCAAGAGCAGTTTCGTAGTCGCCTACGTCATAGGTCTGACCGATGGCCGTGGTGTGCGGCTCGTTGAACTTGGCGATCAGGTTCTTGCGCCGTACTTCGGCTGCGTCCATTCCGATTTCAGCGGCGAAAAGGTCCATAGCCCGTTCGATAGCGGCAGTGGCTTCTGGACGGCCCGCTCCGCGATAAGCAACGGTCGGTGTGGTGTTGGTGACCACCGATGTTGTACGCACTTCGATATTCGGAATGGCATAGACACCGCTCGACATCGGACGAGTCATGAACGGAGCCAAGATGGTTCCCATATCGGCAAATCCACCCGAGTCCTGCAAGGCGTGCAATTGATAATGAGTGACCACGCCGTCGCGGCTGCCACCGATGGTGATGTACTGCAGCTGGGCGCGGCCGTGACCCAGAGCCATCATGCTCTCGCTTCGGGTTTCACGCCAACGCACCGGGCGACCAACTTCTTTGGCCAGTCGACCAAGGACTTTTTCTTCGCCGTAGACGCCGATCTTGGCTCCGAATCCACCGCCCACATCAGGAGTGATGACTCGCACTTGATCGGGAGCTAAACCATTGGCGCCGGCTAACACTGGACGGATGCCCTGAGCATGTTGGGTTGAGACCCATTGGAAGAGTCGGCCATCCACCCACGCCGCGGCCGCGCCGCGCACTTCGAGCGGGCATGGGGCAACGCGTTGATTCCACGTACGACCCTTGACGACCACTTCGCAGCCGGCGAAGAAATCATCTCCGGTGTTATCGGGCATTCCGAGGGCAGTGGTATCGAAGACCACATTGCTGCCTGCGGTCTCATAGATCAGATTCGACGAGGTCATGGCCTCTTCGATATCGACGAGAGCGGGCAAGACGTCGATATCCACGTAGACGGCTTCGGCGGCGTCTTCACCTTGATGGGGCTCTTCATGAATCACCACCGCGACTGGTTCGCCGACGTAGCGCACTTTGTCGCTAGCCAAAATGGTGCGCGCCACCATGGGATTGAAGGCCGCAGGTTCAGGCTGCAAGCCAAGCGATTCAGCGGTGTGAATGGCAATGACACCGGGCATGTTGAGCGCATCGGAGGTGTCGATCGACAAGATCTTGCCGTGAGCGACTGAAGACCGTACAAAGGTGACGTACACCGCGTTCTTCAGGTGTGGTTCGTCATTGATGTCGTCGACGTACACGCCGCCGGTCGTGAGAAATTTTGGATCCTCTTTACGAAGAACCCGGTTGCCGAGAATACTTCCACCAGTCACGTCTGAACCCCCGTGTCACTTGGATATCCGTCGGAGGCAATCCTCCGATTGACCGGGCCGCCCGGTCACTGCGACCTTACTCCTCGGTACCCGGTTCCGTCACGGTCGGGCGGCTGATCAGGGTGGGCTAGTTTCGGCCTCGGCAGATTTGACGGTCATGATGCTCGATACCAGGTCGTAGGGCCAACCTCCGGGGAGATCGAGGGGGGCGGCAGCCGTTCCCACTAGTACCTGACGCTTTTCACCATCCATCACGTAACCCAATTCGGAGCGGGCCGCTTGTTCGATTCCGCGCGGCGTCTGCAGCTGGTCGATTTCGATCTGAAGTTGATCGGTGGCCCGTTTGATGACTTCCAATTCCTCTTGGCGGAAGGAGATCTCATCTTTTTGTCCCAACCAGGACTGGGCAGGAAGCAGGACGAAGGAGTTACCAAAGGAAATGAGGACCAGCGCCACTCCAATGACGAGGATGAAGCGTCCAAAAAAGCGGGGGATCAAACGCTCCGAGCGAGGAGTGGGCCGAGTCAGGTCTGATAGCTGGATCTCGGTTTTCCGGCGCGATGTGGTCGGCTGCTTCTGGCGCGAGGTGGCGCGCGGAATACTGGAGGTCTTCGAGCCGCGGGACACCAGGACATTCTGCCAAGTTGTGCCCACGAGGTGGGGTCACCGAAATGTGACCATTGGTGCCGACTGCGCACCGCCCCTGAGTAGTGAGGTCAGGTTCGGCTGCGATGATGGCGATCTGACCTCGATCAGGCCAGCGGAGCGAGGGCCGATCGGCCGCGGTAGGCGGCAATCTCGCCCAGTTGTTCTTCGATGCGGAGTAACTGGTTGTACTTGGCGACCCGATCGCTACGTGCCGGGGCGCCCGTCTTGATCTGTCCGCAATTGGTGGCCACCGCAAGATCAGCAATGAGAGCATCTTCGGTTTCTCCACTGCGATGACTCATGACGCTCGTGTATCGGTGGCGAGTGGCGAGTTCAATAGTTTCGAGGGTTTCGGTGAGGGATCCGATTTGATTCGGCTTCACTAAAACACTGTTGGCCACCCCTCGTTCGATACCCATGGAGAGGCGACTGCTGTTGGTGACGAAGAGATCATCGCCCACGAGTTGAATCGAACGTCCCAATTGTTCGGATAGTGCGGCCCATCCATCCCAGTCATCCTCGGCCATACCGTCTTCGATGGACACGATGGGGTAGAGCGAAACCAGTCGTGACCAGTATTCGACGAGATCCGCAGCAGACAGAACTTTGCCTTCGCCTTGAAGGTGGTAGTGGCCATCTCGATACAACTCGCTCATAGCGGGATCGAGGGCGATGGCGATATCGACCCCGGGGGTGAAGTCGGCAGCTTCGATGGCTTGAACCAAGATCTTGATGGCGTCCTCGTTGGTGGACAAGTTGGGGGCGAATCCTCCCTCATCACCTACTGCGGTGGAGAGATGACGTTCTTGCAGGATTTTGCGTAACTGGTGATAGGTCTCGGCTCCCCAGCGAACGGCTTCACGAAAACTGGGCGCGCCAACGGGCATGATCATGAATTCTTGAAGATCGATCGTGTTATCGGCATGAGCCCCACCGTTGATGACATTCATCATTGGAACGGGAAGCACATGGGCATTGGGTCCGCCGAGATAACGCCACAAGGGAAGTTCCAAAGAGGCGGCTGCAGCGCGGGCGATAGCCAGACTGGTTCCGAGCATGGCGTTCGCTCCAAGGCGGGCCTTGTTCGGTGTGTCATCGAGGCCGATCAGGATGGTGTCGATGAGGCGCTGTTCAAGGGCGTCGCAGCCCAGTAAGGCACTTTCGATCTCTCCGTTCACGAACCCAACTGCAGTGAGTACTCCTTTGCCACCGAATCGTCGACCACCGTCACGGAGTTCGACGGCTTCGTGCTCGCCAGTGCTGGCTCCAGAGGGCACCATGGCGCGGCCACCGGCCCCGCAGGCGAGGTCAACTTCCACCTCGACGGTGGGATTGCCCCGGGAATCCAGAACTTCACGCCCGATGATGCTGATGATGTCGGTCATGCCCCCAACCCTACGACGTGAAGCGAGTCGCCCCTCAAGAGGATGCAGTTCTTTCGATCGCCGCGCGATGGGCATTGGTGACGATGCGCAACATCACCTCCGGGTCAATGGCTCGCTGGCGACATTCAGCCACGATCTCAAAGAGCAATTGGCCAAGGTCGGCGACGCCCTCGAGAGCCAGACCTGAGCGGGGAACATCAATGGAGATCTGCTCCCGCGCCGCCCGCTTTTGTACTGCTGTTGCGTAGGACAAAGAGCCCGACGAACGAGGAACCCCGTCAAAAGGACCAGGAACGAGGCCTTTGGCGGTCTTTTCTGCTCGTTTAATGGCCTCCCAGGTTTGAGAGAGTGTTTCGGTACCGGACTCATCAGCAGTGCTCGATGAAGACTCACCAAAAATATGGGGATGTCGCCGGACAAGTTTGTCGTGGATCCCGCGGGCGACATCGGCCATTGTAAATCGCCCTTCTTGTTCAGCGATAGCGGCGTGGAATTCGATTTGGTAAAGCAAGTCGCCCAACTCTTCGAGTAGGTGTTCGTCAGTGAGCGGATCATTGGGGTCCAAAGCGTTGAGGGCGTCGACTACTTCATACGTTTCTTCGAGGAGGTAAGTGGTGAGGGATTGGTGGGTTTGCTGACGATCCCAAGGACATTCGCGGCGCAGTCGTCGGGCCAACTCGTGAAAGGCCACGAGTTCCCGTCCGACGGGAACATGCAGGTGTGGAATGAACAATGAGGTGAGATGATCGGCTCGTACTGTTCGATCCATCTCGCTCCAGGGAACAGTGATCACCAGCTCGTCTGGAAGTCCCAAATGATGGAGCACGATGACATCCACATCGTCATTCGTTTGATCGCCGGTGTCTTCGGTTGACAGCTTGATTTCAGAGAGAACCCAATCAGCGTGACAGTGGGCAACGAGTAATGGCCCGGCCAATCCTGCTGATGCAGTGGGGAATTCATGTCCGTCGATCAGAGTGACTGCGGCTTCGATCGGGTCGATTGCCAGACGTGACCAGACCATGTCGAGGAAACTCATGGCGGGTTGCACGATGCAATCGACGCGACCGTCAGCGAGAAGTATCTTCACCGTTTGCTCGAGCACGAGGGGTGAACCGGGAACTGCATAGAGAATCTCACCATGTTTGTGAGCTGCAGTAACGAGGTCTTCGACGATGTTGCGGTAGACCTGAGTGAAGGTGTCTGCCTGCTGATAGTGATGATCCAAGGTGCGAGCATCGGGCACAAGATGAGCGCTCGGGTGCTGACTCGTTCGCAGGTACCGGTGTCGATGGGCGGCGATGCGCAGTCGTGTGTGCTCGGTGATGAATTCCTCACCGGCTGGCCCGAGACCGATGATCTCGATACGGGGTTTGGTCATCGGTGGGGAACCCTCAGCGCCCGATGTCGATGATTTGCAGAGATTCGGCATCCCATTGCCCGTACTCGGCACTGATCCAGATCGATGCCGATTTCAAGGCTTCTTGTCCAATACGAGCGGCGGTGGAAGGTCCGAGAAGATCGGCGACTTCTTTGCTGACCTCGGAGAAAGGACGGAGCAAAATCGTTACCCAACCGATCCCGGGAACCTCGAAGGGATCCGAAACCACACCGACTTCGGCAGTGCTTATAGCGTTCACGAACTCGGGAACGATTTGAGTGGAGAGCACCGATTGCAGCACACACGCCGAGCCATTTTCTTGATCGGTGAGAACTCCGCCGTCAGCGGCCGAGATGTCAATGGACGTTGCAGCTGCAACTTCGGCGAATGATTCACCGGCGGCGATTCGGGCAACGGCGGCATCGACATCTTCGCGGGTGTTGGTCAGTATCAACCGTAAACAGACCACCCCAGATTCGAGTGGGCCTTGGTCATAAGTTGCTGCAAGTTCACTGGCATCGGGTGTGAAGGCTGCACCGGCAGCCTCAAGGACCGATGCGGCGCGCACGTAGAAATCCTGCACCACTTGGGGGGCAGCAGTAAAACCACCTTGGGCACTGAGCCCGGCACGCGCAACTTCACGTTGTTCGTCGGTCACTGCGATGCGAGCCTCTTCGAGGACAGACTCGAGTACCACGGTGTTGATCCAGTCCTGCAAAATGCCACGTGCGGCGACCATGTTGACGTTCCCGCTATCCAATAACGCTCCGCTCACCACACCGGAATAACCATCGACTAGTTCGTCGAAATCGCGATTCGACAGTGATTGGCCGTTGACTCGGACGGCATCTTTGGCAGTAGTCGAACACGACGAAAGCACGATGGCGACGGCCAAGGTAGCCATGATCGGACGGAAGCGAGGGCGAAGGGAGGTCAGCACAAGCCTCAAACCTATCCGTCGGCCTGGACCGGGACGAGTTCGCCCAGCAATTCCAGGATGAAAGGAGCGGGTTCGGCGTGACGCGGGATCGGCACAACAAGTTGCTGGAGGGCTTCTTTGTAAATGGCATCGCGCGCCAGACGGCGGAGTCGAGCCGATTCGCTGACTCTGAGAGCCGTGGGACTGATCCGAGCCTGAGTTGCGGAAATGACCATTTCGGTGAGTCCGAGTCGATGACATTCAGCCCGCAGGCGCGCCACGGTCAGCAACATCGCTGCAGCTGCGGGGATGGGTCCATAACGATCCAACCACTCATTCGTGATGTCGTCGACCTCTTCGAGGGTGGTGACCAAGGTCAGACGGCGGTATGCCTCGAGGCGCAGTTCCTCTTTTGCGACGTAATCCTTCGGTAAGAAAGCGTCGGTGGGAACATCGATACGAATTTCCGACGGCTGGCGAATGGGCTCGCCTTTCATTTCGCCGACTGCTTCGGTCACCATTTGGCAGTAGAGGTCATAGCCAACGGCGGCAATATGCCCACTTTGAGATTGACCGAGCAGGTTGCCGGCGCCACGAATCTCCAGATCTCGCATGGCGATCTTGAAACCACTGCCGAGATCAGTTGATTCACCAATGGTGCGGAGCCTTTCGTAGGCCTCCTCGGAGAGAGTCTTGTCTCGGGGGTGAAAGAGATAGGCGTACGCCCGCTGACCACTTCGACCTACCCGGCCGCGCAACTGGTGCATCTGGCCGAGTCCGAGCAGATCGGCACGTTCGACCACGAGAGTATTGACTGTTGGCATATCGATACCGCTTTCGATGATCGTGGTACACACCAAGACATCGAATTCGCCTTCCCAGAAATCGACCACCACTTGTTCGAGGGTCCCCTCATCCATCTGGCCGTGGGCGACGGCCACGCGCGCTTCGGGGACAAGTTCGCGCAGGCGCATTGCGCACTCTTCGATGGATTGCACTCGGTTGTGAACCCAGAACACTTGACCTTCGCGTAGCAGTTCACGTCGAATCGCCTCGATGGCGACACGTTCATCGTATTCGCCGACAAAGGTCAGAATTGGTTGACGATCGGCCGGGGGAGTCTGCAAGAGGCTGAGATCGCGAATCCCGACCAGGCTCATTTCGAGGGTGCGCGGAATGGGAGTGGCACTCAAGGTGAGAACATCGACGTTGGTCTTGAGATGTTTCATTGCTTCTTTGTGCTGAACTCCAAAGCGTTGTTCTTCGTCGACGATCAGCAAGCCCAGATCTTTGAAGGTGACGTTGTTGGCCAGGAGTCGGTGGGTGCCGATCACACAGTCGACCTCTCCATCGGCAAGTCCCTTGATCACCTTGTTGGCTTGGGCAGTGGTGAGAAAACGTGACAGCACTTCAATACGGATCGGATATCCGGCAAAGCGGTCGGCAAAAGTGTTGCCATGCTGGGATGCCAGCAGAGTGGTGGGGACCAGGACGGCGACTTGTTTGCCCTCCTGGATGGCTTTGAAAGCGGCGCGTATGGCAACTTCGGTTTTCCCAAATCCAACGTCACCGCAAACGAGCCGATCCATTGGATAGGGGCGTTCCATATCTGATTTCGTTTCTTCGATAGCCCGCTTTTGATCCGGAGTTTCGACAAAGGGGAAGGAGTCCTCCATTTCGAATTGCCATGGGGTATCGGGCCCAAAAGCATGACCGGGAGCGGTCACCCGTTTTTGGTAGAGGACGACCAGTTCCTGAGCAATTTCACGGACCGCGCTGCGGACGCGAGCTTTTGATTTTGCGAAGTCGCTTCCACCAAGGCGATGAACCACCGGTGTCTCGCCACCCACGTAGTGGCGAACGGTATCGATTTGGTCCGAGGGGACATACAACTTGTCGCCACCCTTATAAGCCAAAAGGAGATAGTCGCGCTCGATCCCACCGACAGTTCGTTTGACCATGCCTTCGTATTTGGCAACGCCATGGACGTAATGGACGACGTAATTACCGGGTTTGAGATCTTCAAAGACGGTGATGCCCGTTCGCTGGCGCGAACGCGGCGTGCGATGTGAACGTCGCCTCCCCGTCACATCCGATTCGGTGATGACGGCCACCTTGGCTGAGGGAATATGAAAGCCACGTTGCAGATTGGCAACCACAATTGCGCCGCCGGGACGAGTGAGGTCGGGAACGACATTGTTGCGATAGAGGGCCAGGTCGACACCAGCATTGCTGAAGGTCTGACTCAGGCGTTCGGCAGATGTATCGGTATCGGCGGTGACGATGACGTGGTAGCCAGTGGCGAGCAGGGTCTGGAGGTGGTGAGCAAGGGCGTCACCGCCGGTCATAGCCCCCCAACCGCTGGTGGCCATGTAGGGAATGTCCGGGCCATCGGCCACCGGGATGAGATTCCATGAACCGCGTTGCGCGCCGAGCAATCGATCCGGTTCGGCGTACAGACGGGGAAATGACCGCTCGGGATCGCGAGTCCACGACGAAGCCAAGGCCTTGGCTAGATCAGCCTCTTCGGCCAGGAGATCCACTGCTCGATCACGCATTCGCCGCGGTTCGATCAAGATCATCTTGGCATCATCGGGCAAGACGTCGCTGAGCAGAGTCGGAGTGGATGTCAGCCACGGAAGCCAACTCTCCATACCGTCGAAAATGGAGCCCTCGGCCAATTTCTCCCACTGTTCCCGACCCCACGGTTCGAGGGCGACCAGGTCACGTGCTCGTTGTCGGGCGGCATCGTCGAGTAGCAATTCGCGTGCCGGGAAGATGAGCACTTCATCCAAATCGGTATCACTGCGTTGATCGTGGACCGAAAAGGCCGTGAGCCGGTCGACTTCATCGCCCCACAAGTCGATGCGAATAGGTGCATCAGATGTCGGCGGGAAAACGTCGATGATGGCACCGCGTCGGGCGACCTCGCCGCGGTGTTCCACAATTTCCTCACGTCGATACCCGTTCAGCACCAATTTCCGCAAGAGGTCATCGGGATCGATCGAAGATCCTTTACTGATGATGATCGGGGTGATCTCGGCCGTCTTTGGCCCCAGCTGTTGTAGGAGGGCGCGCATACTGGTGACCACGATGCGCGGGTAGCGCGAGGCATCTTGTAGACGCCACAAGACCTCGAGGCGTCGACTCATGGTCTCAACGCTGGGGCTGACTCTCTCGAAGGGCAGGGTTTCCCAAGCGGGAAAGCCAACCACATCCCCGGTCGGGAAAAACGCTCGCAAGTCAGCGTGTAGGTGATTGGCCATGGTGGTGGTGGGACAGGCCACGACCAGTGGGCGACGACCCGAGAGCTGAGCGAGAGCAGCGACTGCCACACTTCGACCCACTTCAGGAATGGCCACCGTGGCATCAACGGTGCCAATCAGAGAGGTCAAAACGGTGTCATTGCGCAAAAGCGCGGGCAACGATCCAAGGACGCCGTCAATGCCGTCTCCGCTCGCGATTGCTACCTCGGAAACGTCGGTCATCGAATGACTACTTTGCGTTGAACGCGTTCATTGTCGCGTTCAGGCCTTTGGTGACAATCGACTCCACGGCATCGGCAGCCACAACAACGGCACGGTCAAGTTCTTGTCGTTCCTCAGCCGGTACTTTCGAAAGAACGTGGGTTGCCCCTTGCTCTTTGTTACCTGGTTTGCCGATGCCAATGCGCACGCGAATGTAGTCATGAGTGCCGACATGCGACGAGATGCTCTTGAGTCCGTTATGGCCTCCGAGACCCCCTCCTTTTTTTATTTTTACGGTACCCGGGGGCAGATCGAGTTCGTCTTGGACCACGATGAGGGCATCAGCATCTTTGAATCCGTATCGGCGCATGATCTTGCGCACGGCCTGACCACTCTCATTCATGAAAGTCATGGGGAATATCAAGACGGCGCGCTTGTCTCCGATGCGAACATCGTCGACCATCGCCGAGTCCCGACCAGCGCGCAGTTCTCCACCGTGCCGACGGGCCAATTCAGTAACGACCTCTTCGCCAACGTTGTGTCGAGTCCGGGCGTACTGTTTCCCCGGGTTTCCGAGTCCTACGACCAAGACATCGAACGAGCCCGATGTGGTCGTTTTGTCGGAGCGGCCAAAGAGGCCCATCAATGAACTCAGGCGTTGTCGCCGGAGGCGCCAGCCTCAGGGGCCGCTTCGGCGGCAGTTGCCGCTGAAGGTGCATCGACGCGCGAACCAGCGATGGCAGTGACGATTGGAAGATCGGGATCACCAAGTGCTCGTGTGCCTGCGGGCAACACAATTTCGCCAAGGCGGATGACGTCCCCAGGCTTCATCGCCGAAATATCGATGGTGATCTCGCTAGGCATATTGGCCGGGGTGGTCACGATGTCGATGGTGTCTGCCGAGGGGTCGACTAATCCGCCTTCGGAAATGACGGCCTTGGCTTCGCCTGCCAATCGAACGGGAACCGCAATGGTCAATTCTTCACTCATGTTGATGCGGAGGAAATCGATGTGGGCCACGGTGCGACGGACCGGATGGCGCTGCATTTCTTTCACCACTGCGGGATAGGTATGACCGTCCACGCTGATTTCGAGAATGGTGTTTGAACCAGCAGCTCCCGAAAGAGCCTGACGGAGATCACGACGATCGACGATCACCGCGAGGGGATCCATACCCAGCCCGTAAATGACCGCTGGGATTTTCTCCTCACGGCGCAGTCGGCGCGAGGCGCTGCTGCCGGTTTCTCGGCCAGTAGTTGCTACGAGTGTCGTGGACATGGCAAACCTTTCGTGCGGGCGAGATGCGAAAATAGCCCGAAGTCATTGCAAACAGGGGCCAATACTACGGACCTTGGCCCCCGAACACCACCTTGACCAAGGGTCAAGTCCGAACCAGTCAGTTGTCTCGCCGGTCTTTTGCCCGAGAGGTGGCAAGAGCAGGTCAGGCTTGGTTTTCGCCACCGAAGATTTCGCTCACGCTGGTGTCGTCGAAGACGGCGGCCAATGCGTCAGCGATGATCTTGCCGACCGATAACACCTTGATCTTGTCGATATTGGCCGCTGGGCTGAGGGGCAGTGTGTTCGTCAACACCACCCGGTTGATCCGTGAGGAACTGAGTCTTTCGATGGCAGGTCCTGAGAGTACGCCGTGGGTGGCCATGGCCCATACCTCGGTCGCTCCCTTGTCCAAGAGAAGATGGGCGGCCGACACAATGGTGCCTCCAGTGTCGATCATGTCGTCGGTGAGAATGCAAAGACGTCCTTCAACATCGCCAATAACGTCGAGTGCCTCGGCCACATTGGTACTGCCCTTAGGACGTCGTTTGTAGA
Source organism: Acidimicrobiaceae bacterium (assembly GCA_040381935.1). Lineage (GTDB taxonomy): Bacteria > Actinomycetota > Acidimicrobiia > Acidimicrobiales > Ilumatobacteraceae > Casp-actino8. The sequence goes on from JBEIGJ010000002.1 coordinate 42,112, forward strand.
CGAAGGCCAGGTCGGCTCCCAGTTCCTCGCCGAGGTGTTGTTGCAGCCGTTCAGCAACTTTGATTCGACCGGCATCTGGGGAAACGATGACCGGACGAGTGGCATGTTCCCGGATGTAATGCTCAATCACCGGCATAGCCGTGAGATGGTCGACGGGGCCATCGAAGAATCCTTGGATCTGGCCACTGTGCAAGTCGATGGACACCATCCGCTTGGCTCCCGCCGCCTTGAAAAGGTCGGCAATGAGCCGGGCGGTGATGGGTTCGCGCCCTTCGGCTTTGCGATCTTGGCGCGCGTAGCCATAGAAGGGACAAACCGCAGTGATCCGCTTGGCGGATGCTCGCTGTGCGGCATCGATCATGATCAATTGCTCCATAATCGAATCATTGATCGAGTGACCGTTGAAACCGAAGTGACTCTGCATGATGAAGACATCGCACCCTCGGACGCTTTCGCCAAAACGCGGTCTGATTTCTCCATTGGCGAATTCGACCAGATGCGGTTCGCCCAATTCGATGCCGAGGTACGAGGCCACTTCACTAGCTAGTTCGGGGTGAGTTCGACCCGAGTAGAGGGCCATGCGTTTCGTAGTGACCTTGTCGACCTGGCTCACGGGCAACCTCTTCTGGCAGTTGTTGACGGCACTTCACATTTTCTTTGCGGGGTGGCAGTTCGTAGTCGCCAGGTCGTAACTAAGACGAATTACGAAAGCGGTCCCCGGTTCGAATCATAGAACGCACCACTGCGCGAGCCCTCAGTGATTGTGGTTCCCGAGGCCAGAAAGGCGTACGGGCCGATCTCGCTCTTCGTTTCGATGGTGGATTCGTGGGCAACGGTGTTATCGAGGCGGCAGTTATCGCCCACGTTGCAGTCCACCAGTCGGGTATTCGGACCGATTTCGCATCCCGAGCCAATGACAGTTCGTCCTTGCAGAATTGTCCCCGGGAACAAAGTGACATCTTGTCCGATGCGCACATCGGTATCGATGAATGTCTGGTTGGGATCGAGCATGGTGACTCCATTGAGCAACCAGTGACGATTAGTGCGCGTTCGTAGTTCTCGCTCGGCCAAGGCCAGTTGCCAACGATCGTTGACCCCCTGGGTTTCTGGCGCCGGGGCCGAAACTGCTCCTACTCGATGTCCCATCCCCGACAGAACCGATATGACATCAGTGAGGTAGTACTCCGCTTGGGCGTTCAGGGGGGAGATGCGTCGCAAGGCTGGCCCCAGCAGATCTCGTCGAAAGGCGTAGATCGAGGTGTTGACCTCCTTGATTGCCAAGACCTCTGGTGGTGCATCGCGATGTTCAACAATCTGGGCGACGCGACCATCTTTGGTTCGCACCACGCGTCCGTAACCGGTGGGATCATCCATTGCCGAAACCAAAACCGTCGCCGCATGACCATGGGATTCGTGATGACTGACCAGGTCGTCGATGGTTTCTGGTCGAAGGAGAGGCGTGTCCCCCGGCAAAACCAAAATAGTTGAGGTGTCGTCATGCTCATCGGGCAAGTCCTGATCGAGGACTGCCAATCCCACACTGACGGCATCTCCGGTTCCCCGTTGAACCGGTTGTTCGGCGTAATTCACATGGGCCCAGTCCGGCGCCAAGGCGGTGATGCGCTGGCGCACTCGGTCGGCTTCATGGCCGACGACCACCACGGTTCGATTTGGTTGCACCATTTTCAACGAATGAATGACATGGAGGACCATTGGTCGCCCACAGATTAAATGCAGGGGCTTGGGTCGTTGGGATCGCATTCGCGTCCCCTCGCCAGCAGCCAACACAATGGCGTAGACGGGCATGAATCGGTCCTTTCACCAGCCGCAGTACGGCCATCGTGAGAGCTCCGGGGAGAGGGCTCGAACCCCTATTCGCGGAATCAAAATCCGCTGTCCTACCATTGAACGACCCCGGAAAGAGTGAACAGTCGACGAACGACGCTTTGAATTTACCGTTTCGAACCCGATCCGCCCGCGTTCAACCGGACTCAAGTGATCATCCTGTTTGGATGGCCGGGAATTCCTCGGTAGCGTGGGGCACCTGTCGTCGAAGAGGTTGTATGGGTTCGCTAATCAAAAAGCGCCGTAAGCGGATGCGCAAAAAGAAGCACAAGAAAATGCTCCGTCGGACGCGTCACCAGCGTCGTAAGTAGTCGACGTCTTCAACCTGTGCCGGTTGCAGCAAAATTTGCTGGGGCAATGTCTTTTTCTCATGTCGCCGGGATGGTGCGCGCTTCAATGACCTGAGCCTCGGTGAGGGCATCGGAGACGTGACCGAAAGAACCCGGGACGAACCATGTTGCGCCGCTCCCCGCCAAGGTGGGGTTGACACCGCAGGCTTCGCGAATTCGATCGCGCCAGCGTTGGAGGGACGGCTCCACGCGTAGAGCCGCTATTTCTAGGTCATTGATTCGCTCCCCAGGTGGTGCTTCAAGGCTTGGGGGTGCATTGGTGCTCTGAAGTTCATCCCAGGTTCGGTACACCGCGGGCGTGCTCACGTGGAGGGGAGGTATCACCAAAGTCACTCGGCGATCCACGTAGGGCAGGGGCTCGACAATTTCACCAATCCCTCGAACTCGTGCCCGTCCGCCAACCACGCAAAAAGGAACATCGGCACCAATGGTTGCGCTTTGCCGAATGTCATTGGGGGAAGAGCGTCCGGCCCAACGCAGCACCGCGGCGGCATCGGCGGATCCACCACCTAAGCCTCCGCCATGGGGAATATTCTTGGTCACGCTCACCCGGGCTTGGCGTCCTACGAAATTCAACGCTCGATGGACCAAGTTGCGCTCATCGGTGGGAATCCCTCCGCCAAAAGGTCCATCGATGACGATGCCAGTCTGGTCATCTTCGAAGACGACGAGATCACAAAGATCGAGGGTCATCATCTCGGCATCCAAGAGGTGGTATCCATCATTGCGGCGACCGGTGATCGCCAGAGACCAGGTCAATTTGGCCGGAGCCCGAATTACGGAGGGTGAATGGGTGTTGATGGCGGTCATGGCCTTGGTTTTCGAGTAACGGAATTGACTGGTGAAGCGGTTTCGGGGTGGGAAAGCATGATCTCACCCGTCAGTCGTATCCACTGAGCGACATCTAATTCTTCGGGTCGAGCCTCGGGCGAGATATCGGCCCGAATGAAGGTTTCCGAAGACGTGATCTCAGCCAGTGAGCGACGGAGCATCTTTCGACGTTGACCAAATGCCTTGCGCACCACGGCAAACAGTTCGTCAGCAGAAACACCGCCGTCACCGTCCTGATCTGCAGGTTTGGCGCGCCGGGTGATCTCGATAATGCTGGATGTCACCTTTGGCCGGGGGATGAAAACGCTGGGCGGAACATCACCGAGAAGTTTGGCCTCGGCCCAGTACGCCACCTTCACACTGACTGCGCCGTACTCACTCGTTCTTGGTGCAGCCGCCAGTCGTTGCGCAACTTCTTTTTGCACCATCACTACATAGCGCGTGATCTGTGGCATGGAGTCGAGTAGATCAGCGATCAAAGGAGTGGCGATGTTGTAGGGGAGATTGGCGACAACCGTCGCCGTCCGGTCGGCGGGAATCAACTGCTCCCAGTCAAGAGTCATGGCGTCGCCTTCGACGACGGTGACGTTCGGAGATCCAGCCACGACAGTGCGTAGAACGGGGACGATTCCGTGGTCCACTTCGACGGCAATGACTTCGGCTCCGGTTTCGGCCAAGGCCAAAGTCAACGAGCCCAAACCGGCGCCAATTTCAACGACCATGTCACCAGGAGCAACACCTGCCAGGCGGGCGATGCGACGCACGGTATTCGGATCGGTGACAAAGTTTTGCCCGAAAGAGCGGCGGGGCGACAGGCCGTGTTCTTCGAGAAGACGAGTGATATCGGTGCGGCTGAGGGTCACGTGGTCACTATTCAGAAACTGATTTCCACTGGCACCGGGGCATCCACCAAGTCAGCGATCTCGACGAAGAGCTCGGTGTGGATGACGATCACATTCCCTGCCGTCAAGGCTTGGATCGAGACGTTGTCGCAGATCAACGTTCGACCATTGTTGAGATTCTTCACCGTGACGACAGAACCAATCACAGCATGCGGGGTCGCACAAGGACGTAAGCCCATAGTTTGTGGCCAGCGAATGAACGTCCCATTTCCTTTGATGATCGTCCCCGATGGTGGCGCCGGCACATTCACGGTGATGATTTCGGGTACCGCGGAATTGCCTTCAACGGGAAGGAACGCGGGATTCGCTGGTTCGGTATCGTTGGCCACCCCAGGCACCGCCTGAGTGCTCGGTATCGCAGAGTCGTCAGAAGACTCACTGCTCTTTCCGCCGCCAACGAACATGAAGGGAAGCAGAATGACGGTGAGCGCAACGGCCACGACCAGGCGACGGCGTTCGGCAAAGGTCAACATCGCTGTTGCCAGGCTAGGAATTCAACCGCGGAAACGCAATGCAGGCATTGGCCGAGGTGAGAGCGGCGAATTCCTCGGGATCGACTGCTTTGATACTGGCCACATGGGTGCCAACGACGGCCACATTGGCCGGCTGATTGGTGCGGCCACGTAGGGGCGCGGGAGCCAGATACGGACTGTCCGTCTCTACCAAGATGTGGTCGGTGGGACATAGGGCACAGGCCGCAGCGACGTCGGTGGCCGAAGGAAAAGTGACGATTCCAGAAAAGCTGAGAAAAGCGCCGAGGTCAAGAGCGGCTTTGGCTTCATCGGCCCCGCCGGAAAAGCAATGGAAGATGGTCTGCCGCGGGGGTTTCTCGGCTCGCAGAATGTCGAAGGTGTCATCCCAAGCGTCACGAGTGTGAATGATGAGTGGCAGGTCGTGGTGGTGAGCAAGTTGGATCTGCTCGGCAAAACACTGGCGCTGAATGTCGCGCGGTGAGTGGTCGTAGTAGTAGTCGAGTCCGGCCTCGCCGATTGCGACAACCCGAGGAGAGGTCACTAAATCGACAATTGATGACACCCCATGGATCGCCTCGTGGGGATGAAGTCCGACACTGGCCCACACATCATCATGGGCCGCTGCGCAAGAAATTGCTGCTTGAGAAGAGGAGCGATCACAGCCGACAGTGATGAAGGTTCCAACTCCAGCCTGGCGCGCTGCCGATAACACTCCATCGGTCCCACCGAGATCTCGCGCCCCATTACCGCGATAGCGGTCGTCATCAAGATGACAGTGAGTGTCAGTCCAAGTATGTGACGTCATCAACTTGCAGGGGTCTGTCGTCGTGGGAACAGCGGTTCACCTTTGTCGATCTGGTGTCCGCCAATGAAACCTCCCCAACGTCCATCGTGGGGTAACCGCTGATCGCTGACTAGGCCAGGCATTCCGATTCTTTTCCAAATCGTCTGGGCAGTAGTGGGAATAGCGGGAGAAACCAAGACGCAAACGATACGTAAGGCTTCGAGGGCATCACCCATCACTGCATCGACTTCAGCACCTGGTTCTGCTTTCCAAGGTTCATGGGTTTCAAGGTATGAGTTGGTGGCACGAATGAGTTGCCAGGTCGCTTCGAGGGCGCGGCTTGGTTGCACATCACTCCATCGGTCCATGGTTTCGCGTAAACATTTCTCTGCTTCAATTGCAAGAGCGCTATCAGGTCGCGGCGAAGGAGCGATGCCGTTGCACTTCTTGGTGACAACGGTGGTGACACGACTCAGAAGATTGCCGAGGTTGTTTGCCAGATCAGAATTGAAACGCCCGATTAAACCTTCGTAGGTGAAATCGCCGTCGGCTCCGTAGGGAGTTTCAGCCAAGACGTAGTAACGAAATCCATCGACTCCGATGTCGTCGATGAGATCGAGCGGATTAACCACGTTTCCAGTGGTCTTCGACATCTTTTCGCCACCGACCAGCAACCAGCCACCCACTGCCCAGCCTTTTGGCGGTTCGATTCCAGCGGACATCAGCATGGCTGGCCAATAGACGCAGTGAAAACGGATGATGTCTTTACCGATGAGGTGATAATCGACCGGCCAATGTTTCTTGAACATCGCGTCGTCGGTGCCATAGCCCACTGCTGTGATGTAGTTCGCCAATGCATCGAACCACACGTAGGTGATGTGTTTATCATCCCAGGGCAGCGGAATCCCCCAAGAGAAACTGGTTCGACTGATGCTGAAGTCGAGTAGGCCTTGTTTGATGAAGCCGATGACCTCGTTCATTCGGTAATCGGGAACGATTGCCTGGGGATGGTCGGCATACCACTCGAGTAGGCGGTCTCCATAACGAGAGAGTCGGAAGAAATAGTTCTCTTCCTCTACCGCCTCGACCGGTTTTTTGTGAATTGGACAGTTCCCATCGGTCAGGTCGTCCTCGACGTAATACGCCTCACAGGCCACGCAGTACAAGCCACGGTAAGTGTCGAGTTCTATATCCCCGTTGTCATAGCAAGCCTGCAAGAGTTTTTGGACTCCGAGGCGATGACGAACTTCGGTTGTGCGGATGAAATCATCGTTGCTGATGTTGAGGCGGGTCCAGGCCTCGGCGAAAAGCGGTGCAATGGAGTCGGCAAAATCCTGAGGGGCCATTCCGGCGGCGTCGGCTGCCTGTTGAATTTTGAGGCCATGCTCGTCGGTACCAGTGAGAAAGTGGACTTGATCTCCGATAAGTCGATGCCAGCGAACAAGGGCATCACCAATGATTGTGGTGTAGGCGTGCCCTAGATGAGGCTTGGCATTGACGTAATAAATAGGTGTCGTGGCGTAGAAAGATGTTTCTTTCACGGCTTCATCGGGAGAGGACTGAGGAGGTTTGTCATCGGGGGATGTGGCCACGTTATTGAGGCTACGACCTGAGTAGCGTCACTTTCATGCCAGTTTCAGATCCCCTATCGTCGGGTGCCTTTGAATTCGATCGCGTCATTGCTCTAGAAGAAATTGCGACGCATTCATCAACCACGATCTATTCAGGACGAGTTCATCCGGGATGGGACATTATGGGAAACGCCAATGGCGGTTACCTTTTGGCCCTCGTTGGCCATGCTCTGGCACTGGCGACAGGCCGCCCCGACTGCTTGACGATAACTGCTCACTACTTGGCTCCGTGTCCGGCCGCAGATATCACCATTCGGGTCACTCCGGTTCGCGCTGGTCGCCGGTTCAGTACGGCGACCGCCACGATGACCGCCCACATTGATGGCCAGGAGCGAGAGATCCTGCAGGTACTGGCCACGATGGCTGACCTTGCCAATGATCCGGGTGGTCCGACTGCAGTTATGCATGCACAGCCCCCGATCAGTGCATTCGAGACGTGTGTCGCGTTGGGAGCAACCAGTATCAACGACTTCGCTCATATTCATGGTCGCCTCGGTACTCGCGGTGAACCCGAGGATGTGGGCTTTCGCGATGGACACATCACTGGCTTGGGGATGATGCGCGGTTGGTTCAGTTTCGCTGATGACCGTCCGGTGGATAGCTGTGCCTTGCTCTTGGCTTGTGACGCGTTCCCTCCGGCAGTATTCACCCTCGACGTCCCTGCGAACTGGGTGCCAACGGTGGAGATGACCCTGCACACGCGGGCCATTCCCGCTCCTGGTCCGGTGGCTTGTTATTTCTCCACTCGCTACTTGCAAAACGGACTTCTCGAAGAAGACGGAGAAATCTGGGACAGTCGTGGTGTCCTGGTGGCTCAGAGTCGCCAGTTGGCGCTGGCTCCAAGGTCCTGAGATCAACCGGAGGGTTTCAACCCACTTTGTAGATGTAGTGCTCTTTCGTAGGCCAGTTTTTTACTGACCCCGAGTAGGTCGGCCACTTGGGATGCGGCGTCGCGAGTACTACAACCATCTGCGAGGCGATCTTTCAAGGCTCGGTCGATATCAAGGTCAGTTGAAGGCAAAGGGGCGGGCGCGCCACCAAGAACAAGGACGAATTCACCTTGGGGATCGTGAGAGGAGTAGTGCTGAACGGCTGCACTGAGAGTTCCGCGCCATACTTCTTCGTGGATCTTGGTGAGTTCACGGCAAATAGCGACCTTGCGCTCTGCGCCGCAGTGGGCAGCGAGATCCTCAAGAGTTCGAACCAGTCGGTGTGGGGCCTCGTACAAAATTGTGGTTCGCGTCTGTCGCCCAATTTCGCCCAATCGCTCCGTACGCTCGCCGCCGCGACGCGGTAGGAACCCGTCGAAGACGAAGCGATCAGAGGGGAGTCCACTGATGATCAGGGCCATGATGAGAGCAGCAGGTCCGGGTACGGCACTGACGTTGTGACCCTGTTCAACGACGGCGGCCACCAATCGAGATCCGGGATCACTGATACCGGGTGAACCGGCATCAGTCACCAAGCACACATTGTGACCGCTCATCAGTATGTCGATCACCCGTGAAATGGATTGGAACTCAGTATGTTCATCGACGCGCAGGAGTTTGGCGTCGATTCCCAAATTGTGCAGCAACATACCGGTGCGACGGGTGTCTTCGCAGCAGACCATTCCTGCGGTGCGGAGATACTCGATAGCCCGGGGAGCCAGATCTCCCAAATTGCCAATTGGTGTCGCAACGAGAATAAGCGATCCCATGACTACGTCGCGTTCGGTGGGATATCGGTAGAGGTTCGAATATCGATGACGTCGCCAATCCGCACGCCCCAACGTTCAAAGGCTCCGCTTTGAGCTTCGATCACCGTTGTTGGCTGGCGAACAGGGATGCATACTCGAAAGCGCTTCATCGAGATGATCTTGTTGACGCGGTGATCAGTATCAAGGAAGGCGACATCAATTGGGAAGCGCATTCCTATGGTGTGTACCGAACGACACTGAGGTAGCACGAATGCCCCATCGAAGGAATCTCGTCCGAGAAGACCACGACGTCGTTCCGCGCGGTCGGCGGCAATGTGGGCACTTGCCAGGACCCGGCCTGCTGAGACGATCCAGGCTTCAGTGGTCATTATGGTCAGTGGAAACGGTGCGATCGTCTGCAGATGGAGAACCCATAGCTACACGTTAAAGCGGAACTCCATGACGTCCCCATCAGAGGGGTGGTAGTCCTTGCCCTCGATGCGAATCTTGCCGAGTTCTTTGGCCTTGTTCCACGAGCCGATCTCCAATAAATCGTCCCAATGGATGACTTCGGCCTTGATGAATCCTCGCTGAAAATCGGTATGGATCCGGCCGGCGCATTCTGGAGCCGTTGAGCCGGCGTAGAAAGTCCAAGCCCGTGATTCTTTTTCGCCGGTGGTGAAATACGTTCGCAAACCCAGTAGGTGATAAGCGCTGCGTACCATACGAAACAAAGCACCTTCTCCCAAGCCGAAGCCCTCGAGCATTTCAGCACGCTCAACGGGATCGGTGATCGTGGCTGCTTCAGCCTCCAGTTGTACACACATACCAATGACTTCGACATTGGCTCCAGCTGAAGAGAACTCGTCTCGAACTCGCTGCTCAACTGCGGGGATGGACTCCAACTCGTTTTCACCGACATTGACAACGGCCAGCACCGATCGATTGGTAAGCAAAAAGTATGGATTGAGAATTTCGCGCCATTCGTCTTTCAAGCCGGCGCGATACAAGGGAATTCCTTGGCTCAAAGAGTCATACGCCGCCTGCAAGGCTTCCACTTCTCCAGCAGCGGTCTTGTCGAGTTTGGCTTGACGCGTGGCCTGAGTCAGACGCTTTTCCACTGTTTCGAGATCGGCGAGCGCTAATTCGATCTCGACAACTCGCAGATGGTCGAGTGGGTCCGATGGCCCTGGAACATCGTCGTCGGCAAATGCTCGAAGTACGAGGACGATGGCGTCGACTTCACGAATGTTGGCGAGAAACTTGTTGCCGAGACCTTCTCCTTTACTGGCCCCTTCCACCAGTCCACCGATATCTACGACCTGCACTGCGGCGTGCACGATGTTCTTGGATTTCGACATTTCACCGAGCCGGTCAAGCCGATCATCAGGCACCTTGGCGACGCCTATATTCGGATCCTTGGTGGCGAAGGCGTACGGCGCAGCCAGCGCTCCGCCGCCAGTGAGAGCGTTGTAAAGAGAGCTTTTCCCCGCATTGGGCAGGCCGACGAGGCCGAAACGTTCCATGAGATGACTGAGGTTATCCACTTACCCCAATGAACAGGAGGTGACAGATGGGAGTGGATGGATTCATAGACAACGGTTGGTGGTACTGCCGATGCCATCGATCGAAGACGTGATCACATCTCCCGGTCGTAAAAAGCGCGGTGGTTTCTGGGACATACCGACACCCCCTGGGGTGCCGGTATAGATCACATCACCCGGTAACAATTCAACAATGGTCGAGAGATAGGCGATAATCGCCGGCACGTCGAAGATGAGATCATCTGTCAAAGTGTCCTGCACGGTTTGGCCGTTGAGCGTCATAGACAGGTGCAGGCGATCGCGAGACGTCAAATCGTGGGCGTCGGTGAGCCAGGGACCGAATGGGGAGTAACCCTGGCGACTCTTTCCCAAATTGAACTGTGGGGGTTGCGTTGCGAACTGCAGTGTTCGATCGGAGATATCTTGACCGACCCCTAGACCGGCAACTGCGTTCCACGCATCAGCTGTGGCGATATTGCGACCGCCGTTGCCGATAACTGCGACCAACTCAACTTCCCAGTCCACGGAGCTTCCACCCAAGGTGATGTCGTCATTGGGTCCAGAGATAGAGCTGGAGTATTTCGTGAAGGTCAATGGACTGGCCGGGATGGGCATTCCGGATTCCTCGGCATGAGTGCGATAGTTCAATCCGATTCCGAAGACCTGCAAGGGCAGGGGTGCGGGTGCACCGAGAGTTGCGGGATCGAGCGGGGTGTCAAAAGCGGCATCGTCGAGACTCGCTGCGAAATCGCGTAATTCATTCCAGCGGGGAAAGACCGTCATGGGGTGGGAGTTGAAGCGGTCGCCCGAAGCTGAGGCGAGATCGGCGAAGCGAGAGCCATCGAGGCTGACCAGCGCCGATCGGCCACGAACATTTGCGAAACGGAAGCTCATGAGACAAAATCTAGCAAGAGTTATCCAAATGACTAAATATTCAGAGAGTCATGATTTTCAGAGAGTCATGGCATCAGGAGGCTGTTCCGTGGCATCGCCGATCAAATTTGCTCATATTGTCCTCAAAACCACCCAATATTCAGAGATGGTGTCGTGGTGGCAAAACTTTTTGCAAGCAGATATTCGTCATGGCAATGACTTCATCTCATTTCTTTCGTACGACGACGAACATCACCGTTTGGCCATTGTTCAAATGCCGCATTTGCAGCCACGAGATCATCGCACCGTCGGTGTCGAGCACTTCGCATTCACCTATTCGACTCTTGATGAACTTTTTGCTCACTACGAGCGGCTCAAAACTCAAGGGATCATGCCGTACTGGATGATCAACCACGGAATGAACTTTTCCGCTTACTACCGAGATCCCGATGGCAATCAAGTGGAAGCCCAAATTGACTGTATGTCTGTTGAAGATTCGGCAGCGTTCATGGCGTCTGATGCCTTTGCTGCCAATCCCATTGGGATCGATGTGGATTTCGAGGCCTTGATCGAGCGCCGACGTAATGGGGAGGACATGGCTTCGTTGGTGGACTACGCCACATCTGGTGCGTGAGGTGAATACTGATCGTCGACGAGTGCGGAGTCGCGAACGTGTTGAGCAGGATCTCATTGCCGCAACCGCAGATTTGTTGGGTGAAGTTGGCCCTCGATCGGTAACCGTGCGCATGATCGCCGAACGCGCTGGTGTCAATCATGGCCTCATTCACCACTACTTCGGGGGCAAAGCGGAACTCCTGAAGACAGCAATGACCCGACTGGTGGAGGAACACCGTGATTTCGCCAAAGAGAAATCTGGTGGCGGAGCCATCCCTGCGCCGTTGGCTCTGGTTGGTGATCAGCGGTATCTCCGTGCCGTAGTCCGTGCTGTTTTGGACGGTGAACATGAGCTGGCCGCTATCGAAATCGAAACGGGGTACTCGATTCCTCGCGGTGCACTCGAGCATTTGGCGGCTCGGCGGCACCTGAATGAGCCCGATCTTCAGACCAAAGCTTTGGTGGCGATGGGCATGGCAATGGAAATGGGATGGGCGGCATTGGAGCCGTTCATCATGGCGGTCGCCAATATTTCCGATGACGAAATCGATGAGGTGCGCAACATCGTGCGTCGTCAGAGGAACCGAACGTTGGACGGATTGGTGTGAATTACTCGGCTGATGTCTCCATAGTGGGTGGTGGGCCGGTGGGAAGTTTATTGGCGGTGTTGTTGCGCGATATGGGTCTTGAGGTCGTTGTGGTGGAGCGCGATCTCCAGCCGTACCAGTTACCGCGAGCCATAGTCATGGATGACGAAATCCAGAGGCTCTTTCATCAACATGGAATGGGTGCAGAGTTATCGCAGATCACGACGACGTTGCCGGGAGCCGAGTTCGTCGATGTAGGGGGCAAGAGGATTTTGGGTGTGGACATACCTCCAGTGGGTCTACATGGTCTGCCACCCGTGGTCTGTCACTATCAACCTGAATTGGATGCCATGGTGCAGGCTCAAGCAGAAAGCAGAGGCAGCATCTTCGTACGTGGTCGATGGGCAGAGACTCTCGACGTTCTCTCCGATCAGATAGTGCTGACATTGGATGATGAATCGACGGTTGAGAGTCGTTGGCTCGTGGGTTGCGATGGGGCGTCGAGTTGGACGCGTCGAGCTGCGGGTTTGACGCTGGAGGATTTGCGTTTCGATCAACAGTGGCTGGTTGTGGATCTTGAACTACACGAGAACCATGCTGCGACATTGCCAACGGTCCTGCAGCAGGTTTGCAATCCTCACCGTCCGGTTACTTTCGTACCCGGACACGCCCGTTATCGACGTTGGGAATTTCAAATTCAGCCCGACGAAGATGTCGATGCCCTCTTGCACCCAGATGGACTGTGGTCGCTTCTCGATGGCTGGTTGTCTCCCCACGATGCGCGCATCATTCGCTCAGCGGCCTATCGGTTTCACGCCGTCGTAGCGCCGATGATGCAGAATGGTCCTGTTTTTCTGGCGGGAGACTCTGGGCATCAGATGCCTCCCTTTTTGGGTCAAGGTTTGAACTCAGGCTCCCGCGATGCCGCCAATTTGGCTTGGAAATTAGCCTTTGTTCATCACGGACGCTCCCAAGAGCGTCTCCTCGAGACGTATTCAACGGAACGCGTTCCTCACGTCCGTTCGACGGTGGAACACGCCGCTGATATGGGTCGTTTGATCGACCAGTTGGCTGAAAGAGAAAGTCACGGCCTCGATCACAGCTCGGGGTACGGCGGCAAAAGACCCCAACCTTCGTTCGAGACTGGTTTGATCGTGTCGGGTCATCATTATGTCGGACGACCCTTTCCCTATCAGCGCCAGGTCTACGATTCATTGCGCATCAATGGGGCCTCGTTCGTTATAGCCACTACCGATAGCGCCATCATGGTGCCCGATTCCTTGGAAACGTGGGTATCTGAGACCGTTCAGGTTGATGGCGATGTGATTGACAACATGTGTGCGGCAATCATTCGACCCGACGGTTATGTGGCGGCCATGGCGAAGGATCGTCATGAATTGGAAACGGTCGCTCTTCGATTAAGGGAGTTGTCATGACCACAACGGTGACTTTGACGGGGACGGGCGTTCCGCATGTCGCGCCCGGCCGGGCAGGAGCAGGGGTTCTCGTGAGTCATGGTCAGGTGCACCTGCAATTCGATGCTGGTCGTGGCACGGTGTTGCGACTGGCCGAGGCGGGTTTGATGCCACATCTATTGTCGGCTCAGTTCGTGACTCATTACCACAGCGATCATGTAGTGGATTTGGTTGATGTCGTCATGACGCGTTGGATCATGGGGCAACTGCACCCTGCACCACCCTTGGACATTGTGGTTCCAGAAGGTCCGGCAACAGCTTTCGTCCATCGGATGTTGGATCCTTACGACGATGACGTACTCATTCGTCGCCAGCACGTAGGTTCCGATGCCATACAAATGAATGTTCTTCCTTTTGCACCGAAGTCGCAGCCGGACACTGTGTGGCGCAGTAGTGATGGGGAAGTTGTGGTCGAAGCAGTGGCCGTTCACCATGAGCCGGTTCAGGCCTCTGTTGCCTTTCGCGTCACGACTCCGGATGGATCGGTCGTGATCTCGGGTGACACCCGAGTGTGCGATGAGGTCTTCGAGTTGGCTCGAGAAGCTGATGTTCTGGTTCACGAGGCTTGCCGGAAAACTGCAATGTCAGCAGCAGTTGCGGGATCCGTTTTCGAGAAAATCTATGACTATCACGCTGATACCGCGCTACTTGGTTCCTTCGCACAGCGTTATGGGATCCGCCATATGGTGCTGACTCATTTGATTCCCCAGCCACGTAACGATGACGACATCAAAGCATTTCAAAAAGATCTGCGTAATGCCGGGTACACGGGAAACATCACGGTTGGTAAGGATCTGGATCGAGTCACTTTTGGGAGTTAGGGATCGGGAAGACCGAGGGCGATCGCTGTCTTTGGTCCAACGATGCCATCGGGATTCAGACCGACCAAGAACTGAAAATCGATCACCGCGTTGCTCGTATTACGGCCAAAGTAGCTGTCTGGCGTGTCGCGTAACAGAGAAAGATCGCGTAACCGCTGCTGCAAACGCTCTACCCGCGGACCTTTGTCGCCGAGGGCCAATGTCCCGATAGCACTTTCGGGAACATATCGGATGGGAATATCGCAGTCGAGACTGAAGCCAATGAGTTCGTCGAATGCCCATTGAGGGAGTCCTGATACATCCATTGCGGATGCGCACAGTGAATAGTGAAAGCCGCGATGCTGCCATCCATCGGTGGTCCAGCGAAAGACATCGAGTCCTTCGCATTCCGTTTCCGGTGGGCAGGCGAGAACGCGTGTGATCGCCCATGATCCAGAACAGCTCACTTCAGTTTCAGGCTCTACTCCGAAATTCTCTCCGATAGCCCGAGGCGTACAGTTCCCGTCCGGATGGTTGGTGGGAAATGCTTGCGCACCCTGAATCTGCGGAGTGGCAGATGATGTGCTCGACGGCTTGGTGGACACAGTTGTGGTGACCGTCACCAGAGTGCTGGTAGACGTAGCCGCCGGTGGATCAATTAAAGGGGCCAACGTATCGCGGTTCGATGAATTGAAAGAAGCACATGAGCTGAGAGCGAAGACCGAGATAAACAGCGAGCGGTACATATCAACGAAATCCGATAGAGAAAAACCGAATGATGAATCTTTCACTTCGGTTATCGAAATCGACGGCTCGCACTTTGCGGATCCGGTAGATGGAGGCAACCTGCCTGGGGGCGTTACGAGTTTCTATTCCTGGTGTCCGTGGCTTCCACCTGGACCAAAACCAATCCGGAATGCCCGATCAAGTCGAGGGGATTCGAG
>JBEIGJ010000003.1:0-48196 GCA_040381935.1 Acidimicrobiaceae bacterium
CCACCTCGGTGGCCAGCACTGCAGACCTTTCCTTTTTCGAGGGGTTACCACAATGAGTGCCGAGGCCCTGCCGGAAACCACCAGCGCGATCCTCTTGGCTGCCGGAGCCGGATCACGATTTCTTGGTCCGGATCACAAACTGCTCACCTCCCTTCCGGGTGAGGACAACCGCACGATCTTTGAAACCTCGCTGGAAAGCGTCCTGAACGCCGGATTTCATCAGGTGGTGGTCGTCTCCGGGGCCGCCGATATTCCTGCGCCCATGGTGCGAGATCCGCGCGTGGTGGTGGTGCACAATCACCGGTGGAGCGATGGACAAGCCCACTCTTTAACCGTGGGCATCACCGAAGCCAAACGCCTTGGGGCCACTGCAGTAGTGGTGGGCCTCGCCGACCAACCCTTTGTGCTCCCCGAGGCCTGGCGCCTAGTGGCCGCAAGCCAGAGTCCCATTGCTGTCGCTACCTATCGCGGACGACGTGGAAATCCCGTGCGGTTGGCTGATTCCACCTGGGCACTGTTACCCACGACCGGAGATACCGGAGCCCGAGATCTGATCACCATGCGTCCTGAGCTGGTTTCGCAAGTAGATTGCCCTGGTTCGGCCGCCGACATCGACACCGAGGAGGACCTCGCGCAATGGACCTGAATCATTCTTTCACGGTTAATCAACCCATCGCTGAAACCTGGAATATTCTCACCGATTTGGAGCGCATCGCCCCGTGCCTACCCGGTGCCGAACTGCAAGAGATCCACGGTGAGGTCTTCAAAGGTGTCGTCAAGATCAAGGTCGGCCCCATCGTGGCCCAGTTCAAAGGTGAAGCACAGTTCGCCGAAAAGGACGACGCCAATTTCAAAGCCACCCTCAAAGCAGCTGGCCGTGACACCACGGGCAAGGGCAATGCTCAAGCCACCATCACTGCCGAACTCATCGCGGTCACGCCGAATACCACCACCTGTACGGTCGTCACCGATTTGGCCATCACCGGCAAAGTGGCGCAGTTCGGCCGCGGCGCGTTGGCTGATATCAGCGAAAAGTTGATCGCCCAATTTGCTGACAACTTGAACGGACTGATCGATCGAGAAGGCGGAGCTCCGGCTCCCTCGGCCAGCGCGGCCCCGGCTGCCAAGCCCGCGGCAAAATCAGCAGCAAAATCGGGTACCAAAGCCACCACCGAAACGGCTGCACCGGCCGAACCAGTGGTACGCAAGATCGAAGGACCAGCAGCCGAGCCCTTGAACCTGCAAAGCGTGGCTGGCGAAGCCATGTTGAAGCGACTCTTGCCGGTTCTCGCCGGTTTTCTCGTGCTGGTGTGGCTCTTGCGTCGCCGCAAGTAGGACAACTCGCTTCTTTCGCTGGTGGATGACGATCGCGCCATTGTGACCCACCTCTTGGGTCGAGAACCATCAGGAGCGTTCACCGTTGTCGTGCGCAGTGCCGCTGGTGTACCGATGGTGATTCGCAATGCACCGTTCATGGATGATGGCACTCCGATGCCAACGTTGTATTGGCTCTGCGATCCCGATTTGTTGACCGTCATCAGTCGTTTGGAGGCAGCCGGTGGAGTGCGCTGTGCTGAGCTGGACGTCGACGCTACTGAAATTGCCGCCGCTCATACTCGCTATTCCGCCGAGCGCGACCTGGAGATTCCCGGTAATCACCAGGGACCGCGGCCAACGGGAGGCGTGGCCGGTACGCGCACCGGAGTGAAGTGTTTACACGCTCACTACGCCTATCTCTTGGCTGGCGGCGATGATCCAGTTGGGCGTTGGGTGCACGAACGGCTGAGCTCGTCATGACAAACCGCGTCGCAGCCATCGATATCGGCACCAATTCCACCAATCTGTTGATCACTGATTCATCGGACCAAGACGTCCTGCGCCTCGCAACATCGACCCGCCTCGGTGCGGGCGTTGATCGCACCCGTGTCCTTTCCGACAGTGCTATCGAAGCAACATTGGCCTGTTTGGGCGATTATCGCCGGCACCTCGATGAACACAATGTCACTCGGCTACGAGTAGTGGCCTCGAGTGCATGTCGCGACGCCCGTAATCGCCAAGAGTTTTTCGATCAAGCGGCCTCCATCGTGGGAATCCAACCGGAGATCTTGACCGGAGCCGACGAAGGTCGGCTGACATATCTGGGTGCGGTGAGCGGCCTTCCGCTTTCGATCATGGGGCATGCAGTCCTCGATATCGGTGGCGGATCAACGGAATTGATGACCGGCGGCGAGGCACTGATCGACATTCGTAGTTTGGATGTGGGAGCGGTGCGCCTGACCGAACGTCATCTACGTCACGATCCCCCGCAGCCCGAAGAACTCACCAACGCCATTGGTGAAGTACAGGACCTTTTCACCGATACCTGTCGCAATATGAATGGTTTAGCGGCCGTGAACCAACTCATTGGCTGTTCGGGCACGATTCTCACCGTGGCGGCCGTAGAACTGGGACTGGCGATTTATGACCGAGCCGCGCTCCAGGGTTTTGTCCTCACCCGCGCCGCAGCGGAAGATGTGTTTCGCACCGTGGCCACCGAGGCATTCGCTGATCGGGTCTTCAATCCCGGTTTGCCCCGAGATCGTGCCGACATCATTGTTGGCGGATGCTGTGTGCTGGTGGCCTTCATGCGCTCTCTCGATGTGCAAGAACTCACCGTCTCGACACGCAATATCCTGGACGGTCTATGCAGCGAATTACGGGTGGCACCCTGAGATGACCCGGCACTTCGATGCCCATCCGGCTCGCGCCACCTCCGGAGCGCGGCTCTACGGTCGACGCGTCATGTTGCGCCCGTTGATGTCTCCCGATTTTCCCGCCTGGACCGATGTGCGCCAACGCAATCACGATTGGCTGACAGTGTGGGAACCAACCCGGTCGCCATATCTGCCCGATCCCGCTACTGATCGCGAGGCGTTCAGTGCTCGCTGCAACCAGCGAGAACGCGAACGCCAAAATGGCACGGCGTACGCCTTTGGTTTGTTCGTGAACAATGCTTTCGCCGGTGAAGTAAACGTCAATATGGTGCAACGAGGCGCTTTGATGACCGGGACCATTGGCTATTGGATCGACCAAGCCCACGCCGGCCATTCATACGTCGCCGAAGGCGTGGTGGTCTTGATGCGCTACGCATTCGAAGATGTGAATCTGCACCGACTGGAGATTTGCATCGTCCCGCGTAACGCCAAAAGCCGACGGGTGATGGAGAAGTTGCAGATTCGCGACGAAGGCACCGCTCTGCGCTTTTTGGAGATCAACGGAGTCTGGGAAGACCATGTGCGCTATGCGATCACCGCTGAAGAATGGACCGAACGGCGCGACGAAATGACCCGCGACTGGCTCTGATGATTGCGCCATCGGCGCTGGTCAGAGAATGGTCACGACGCTTGGGTGAGATTGCGATAGGCAGCAGCCCTTTGCTGACGAATCGCAGTACGCCGTTTCCAAGCCTTCACTTTCCAGTGACGCTGATTTCGTGAGCCGTTCAATTTCTTCACAGCTCGTTCGGCGTCGTGATGGTGGCTGGGTTTCCAGGCCGCTCCCGGTTCCACCACATCATCGGGCTCAACTCCGTGACTGACCATGTCAGCCAATTCATGGAGTTTGCCCTTCACGCGGTGGCGCTCGTTGTGGGCGTGGGCCCTCAACTCGGCTTTTGGTAGCGGAACTGCTTCCTCACCTCGATGGCGCTTGCTCATCGGCCCTCCTTTACAGGTTCCGTGAACTCCCCTTGGGGCCACCGTACAACAGATTCGGCCGATGTCAAGGGCGATCCGTCTACCCGTGAGAACTACATTGATGGCGTGCCTTTTCGCTCCGATACGCCTCAACGCCTGTTGACCGAAGCGGTGCGCGTCCTCGACACCGACGGTGAGGCGGCCATCCATATCCGTGATGTGGCCGCAGCCTGCGGAGTTACTTCTCCCATTGTCTACAAGGCCTACGGAAGTCGTGAAGGTTTGATTGTGGCGGCTCAAGCCGAGCGGTACATCCGCTCCTGGCGCGCAACGGCGTTCAATCTGCCCGAAATCTTCGCCGCATCAACAACCGTCGAGGAACTGAAAGCTGCCCTGTTACAAGCGATCCGTGCGATTCTCGGCCCTGATCGGTTCATCCACCGACGCCTCCGCCATGAGGTTCTCGGGTCACTCGTCCATCAATCCACATTGGAACGAGCAGTGGTCGACCAGTTGCGCATCATGCGCAACCACTTCGCTGTCGCTTTTCGCTCCCTGCAACAGCGGGGACTCATTCGTCAAGATGTGGATGTCGAAGCCGTGTTCATGTGGTACATCGGCCAAATCGAAGGTCGCTTTCTCATCGAAATTGATCCTGATGGCGTGGACCAAGAGGCTTGGAACAAAATCTTCATCGAGGCGATTTTTTTCAGCCTCTTCGAGGATCCGACTGTTCCTCCGCTGACTTGATTCAGGATTTCTTCGAGGAAATTCTGTTCTGCAGAGCGGCAATGCGCTCCGCGAACCATGGCTGGCGAGTGCTCCACAGTTGCGGAGTGAGTTCGTGTTTCACCGCCGCTGGATGATTGTCGATATCAGCCATGGCCTGAATGGTCTTTTTGGTTTCGATGACCAGTTCGCGCGGTGCCGACGCGGCCCGCGCCGCCATGGTCTGGGCTACCTCAAGTAGTTCATCATCGGCTACACAATGGTGCACGACGCCGGTACGTTCAGCCTCGCCACCATCCATAATCTCGCCGAACACCACGGCAGCCATCGCCGTTTGCGGGCCGGCGATCCGGCGCAGCATCCAGGTGTGCCCACCTCCGGGATGAAGACCAATTTTCAAGAAGCGCGTATCGAATTTGGCGCTGCGGGCCGCAAGGCGCACATCGCAGCCCAGGGCCAGATTCATGCCGGCACCAACGGCCGCACCATTCACTGCGGCCAATGTGGGCAACGGGCTGCGAGCGATCCGCAAAAACCCTTCGTAGATGCGACCCAAACTTTCCGCACTGCTCTCTTGCAGATTCCCCAAATTCGCACCAGCACAAAAAGCCGGAGCCGCACCAGTCACCACTAATGCTCCGATCGAAACATCGCTTTCGATGCGATCCATGGCCGCCACGATTTCATCCACCATCGGCGCGGTCAGTGTGTTGCGCTCAGCAGGATTGTTCAAGGTGAGCGTGGCAACTCCGTCGAGGACGGAGACGAGTACGAGCGGTTCGGTCGAAGTCACCTCGTCATCCTGCCAGGTCCGATGGGTTCATCTACAGTGCGCCTATGACCTCTCTTGCCCCTGACGGTGCCACCGCCCGACCCAGCCGACCAGCAGCGACCGTGGTACTCACCCGGGAGAGCCAACGCTCATCGTGCGGGGTGGAGGCCTTGTTGTTGCGGCGTTCGGATGTGGGTGCCTTTGCCGGGATGTGGGTCTTTCCTGGCGGCCGCGTCGACGATGCCGATGACGGCCCCGACGAACTGGCTCGCGCCGCTGCCGCCGCAGTGCGCGAGGCAGCCGAAGAAGTCTCAGCCCAGGTAGCACGCGAATCACTGGTCACGTGGAGCCATTGGACGCCACCCGCCAATGCTCCAGCGCGCTATACCACCTGGTTCTTCGTAGCACCTTGGGATGGAGGTGAGATCACCGTCGACGGTCATGAGATCGTGGATCACGCCTGGATGGCCCCCGATGAAGCACTGCAGGCGGGATTACCCATGGCTCCACCGACGATTGTCACCTTGCACGAACTACACGAAGCAGGCAGCGCCGAATCGATTTGGCGGGGCCGTGCGACACCGCCGGCCTATGTGACCCGACCAACCATGACCCGCGATGGAGTGGCCGTGCTGTTGTGGAATGGTGATGCCGGCTACGACACCGGTGACCCGGATGCGCCCGGTCCGCGTAACCGGCTGATCATGCCCGAAGGGTTCGGCAGCCCTGTCTTCGAATACTTGCGTTCATCGTAAGTTTGTCGAGCAACGCCGTTCCCGCTGACATCCTGAGGGCTTACACCACTAACGTCGGAATCAATGCTCGACCATGTGTTCACTGATGTCATCAGCGCTCTGCGCGATGCCTTCGAGCGCGCATTTCTCGAACGTCAAGCCTTCGAAGAACACTTCCAAGCCGATGTGCTGTTGGGCGATCTCAGTTGGGAAACCAGTTATGGACTTCCGGGTGAAGGACAGCCCCCACGGGTGCTGGCCCACATCACCTTTGATTGGCCCTCAGCCAGCCAGACTGCCTATCGCAAGTGGTACACCGATTTCGAAATCAGCGAACAGCCAGCCATCGAAATGGAAATCACGTTGCGGATTCAACGCATCAAAGACGCTCCCGTCTTGGATGCAGTGCGTTCGATCACGCCGGCCACCAGTCCGTTAATCGGTGATGGCCGCCTGGAACGAGTGGCCATCACCATTGAAACCACGTATGGCAACGATGACGAACCGCCCGAACACGCAGTAGAGACCACCTATGAGGGTCTGTATGAATTGAGCGAGGAATCACTGGCCGATGGTGCCAGCACCGTGCTCGATGATCACTTCGGCGCTCTCGGTGGATGGATTGCTGCCATGTTGGTGAAGTTGGCCGATGTGCCCTACGTTTTCTTTCCCGCCGACGACAACGCCTGAAACGAGAATCTCATGACGTTACGAACCTCTGATGACCGCGTGGTCCTGCTCGATGTCGAGGATCGGATCGCCACCATTACCTTGAATCGACCCGAAGCCCGTAATGCTCTGTCGTCGGAAGTTTTACGTCTTCTTCCCGCATTGATGACTATTGCCAACGACGACGACTCCGTTGACGTGATCATTCTCACCGGTGCTGATCCGGCTTTTTGTGCCGGTCTCGACTTGAAAGAACTGGGGTCGACCGCTGCCAATATCGGCACCAGCGCGCCGCGCACCACATCGTCTCCATCGCATGTCAATAATGAACGGCCAGCGCGGCGCGGACCGTTTCCTCCGCTGGACAAACCGGTCATCGGCGCCATCAACGGTGTGGCCATCACCGGCGGATTCGAGTTGGCGTTGAACTGCGACTTCCTCATTGCTTCCGATCGGGCAAAATTCGGTGACACGCACGCTCGGGTGGGAGTGATGCCCGGATGGGGTTTGACCGTGCTCCTACCCCAGGCCATCGGGGTGCGCCGCGCCCGTGAAATGAGTTTCACCGGGAACTTTTTGTCCGCCCACGAGGCTCTCCAGTTCGGTCTGGTCAACCACGTCGTGGATCACCACGAAATGATGGCTTTCACCAGGCAAATCGCCCGCGATATCGCCGGTAACGAACAAGACGGAGTTCGTCAGATCCGCCGCACCTACGCCGAAATCCACGCCAATGCCGAGGGTTGGGCGATCGAAAATCGAGACGGTGCCCACTGGCAAAAAGAGCAGTTCTCCCCCGAAAAGGTGGCCGCCCGCCGAGCGGCCATTCAAGAGCGCGGACGAGACCAGTAGCCGTTCCCAGCACACGCATTCTCCCCCGTAGGTGCTGGTGTATTGTGGCCTCACCATTCGTCCGGCACTTCGGCTGGTCGACATAGGGGAGGACAATCAGATATGCGTAAGAACGTACGACTGTTAGCAGCATCGCTGGCAGCACTCAGCCTTATCGCCGCAGCCTGCGGCGGAGACGACGACGGCGGCAGTTCGAGTGGCGGAGACGGCATCAAGGCCGGTATCGCATTCGACACTGGCGGACGTGGTGACGGAACCTTCAACGACTCAGCGGCAACTGGTGGCGAACGCGCTACCAGCGAACTAGGTGCTTCGATCACCGAACTCGAAGCCACTGTCGATGAGGACCGTAAAGCCAACCTCGAATTGTTGGCTTCCGATGGCAACGCTGTCATTGTGGGAGTGGGCTTCATGTTCACTGACCCGATGGCTGAAGTAGCTGCCGCTAACCCCGACATCAGCTTTGGCATTGTTGACTCCGTCGTCGAAGCCGACAATGTGAAGAGCCTGATCTTCGCCGAAGAGCAGGGTTCATTCTTGGTCGGCGCGGCTGCTGCTCTCAAGAGCGAGTCCGGCAAGATCGGTTTCATTGGTGGTCAGGAAATCGACCTCATCAAGAAGTTTGAGGCCGGCTACACCGCAGGAGCCAAGTACATCAACCCCGACATCGTTGTGGACGTGAAGTACCTCGGACCAGCAGGTGACAACTCAGCATGGGGCAACGTTGCTGGCGCCAAGGAAATCGCCGCTGGCTGGTACGCCGCTGGCACCGACGTCATCTACACCGCTGCTGGCGGTTCAGGTGCGGGCACCATTGAAGCAGCCATTGAGGCTGGCAAGTGGGCCATCGGCGTGGACAGCGACCAGTACCTGACCGCAGGAACTCCAGAAGCGCAGGCGGTCATCTTGACCTCCATGCTGAAGCGAGTCGATGTTGCCGTGTTCGAGACCATCAAGGCTGTGAACGACGGTGACACCTCTGGTGGCATCAAGGTATTCGACTTGAGCAACGATGGCGTCGGCTACTCCACCTCGGGTGGATACATCGACGATTTCGTGGAGCAGCTCGACGAGATCAAGGCCATGATCGTGGCCGGTGACATCACCGTCCCGACTGCCCCCTGATCATCGCCAATTCTGCTGAGCACTTGCGGGTGCCCGGCAGTGATGTGAAGTACCGCAAAGAACCCGGGTCCATGACCCGGGTTCTTTCGCGTCTTGGGCGGCGTGGTAGAGATAAGACCGGCATGACCAGCACAGCGACCGACTCTTCAGCGCCGACCGGTAGCGATCTCGCCGTTGAACTGCGTGGTATCACCAAGAAGTTCCCAGGAGTCATCGCCAACTACGACATCGATCTTCGGGTGCAGCCCGGCACCATTCACGCCATCGTGGGTGAAAACGGTGCTGGAAAGTCCACATTGATGAAAACGCTGTACGGCATGCACCAACCCGATGAGGGCACCATTGCCGTTTGGGGTCAGGTGCAATCTTTTCACTCTCCCACTGATGCCATTGGCGTGGGAATCGGCATGGTGCATCAGCACTTCATGTTGGCCGACAATATGTCGATCCTGGAAAACATCATTCTCGGTGACGAGCCGGTGGGATCACGGGGTCGCTTGCGTCTCGACGTCGCTCGTGAACGAATCAACGGGCTCATGGCGTCTCTTGGGGTTTCACTCGATCTCGATGCTCCGGTTGGAACACTTGGTGTGGGCCAACGCCAGCGCGTCGAAATTCTCAAGGTGCTCTATCGTGGAGCCAAGATTCTGATTCTCGATGAACCAACTGCGGTGTTGGTGCCCCAAGAAGTGGAAGAGCTCTTCGTGACGTTGAAGCGACTGGTGAGCGAGGGCTCGACGATCATTTTCATTTCCCACAAATTGGATGAAGTGTTGGCTTATAGCGACGAGATCACGGTCATCCGCCAGGGAACGACAGTGGGCAGTACGACCCCATCACGAGTGAACCGCAAGCAACTGGCTGAGATGATGGTGGGCAGTGATTTACCCGATCCCTCGGGTCGGGAGACATTGATCGGCAATGAGGTGCTGTTGACCTTGACCAATGTTGATGTGAGCGGCGCAGTTGCCGGGGCGAAGTTAGCACTCGAAAACATCTCACTATCGGTGCGCTCAGGCGAGATCGTGGGCATCGCCGGCGTGGAAGGCAACGGCCAATTCGAATTGTGCGAGGCCATTCTCGGCCTGCGTCCACTGGCTGCTGGTGCCGTCGAGATTTGTGGCTCTGATATGTCTCACACCGAGACGCGTGAACGTATTGAAGGTGGACTGTCGTACATCCCCTTTGATCGGCACCGTGAAGGCCTCTTGCTTGATGCACCTTTGTGGGAGAACACGTTCCTTGGTCGCGAATTCAATGATGACCTGATGAAAGGATCATTTCTGTCGCGGCGAAAGATGGAAGCCGACAGCCGCTCCATCATCAAACGATTTGGTGTGCGCACGCCAAGCGAACAAGTTCCGGCGTTCGCTCTGTCGGGTGGCAACCAGCAAAAGCTGGTAGTCGGTCGAGAAATGGCCAGTAATCCACGAGTGTTGATTGCTGCTCATCCGACTCGCGGTGTGGACGTGGGTGCACAAGCGGCTATCTGGGATGAACTGCGAGCGGCGCGTGATGCCGGACTGGGCGTGCTGTTGATCTCGGCCGACTTGGAAGAACTTATCGGATTATCGGATCGCATCTTGGTGATGTTCGATGGGCATCTCACTGCCGAATTGGATCCGAAGTCCGCCACACCCGAACTTCTCGGAACGTATATGACTGGTGGTGGAGTCCTCGCGAGAGACTCGGCGCAACAGGGAGAGACCCGATGAATCCGCGCCTGCAACGAATCTTTGTCACCTCGGCCAGTTCGATTTTCGCGGTGATCGTGGCGCTTTTGATTTGTGCGGTGATTTTGATCATTACCGGCAAGGATCCGATTCAGGCCTACAGCACGCTCTTTGGCGCTGCGGGTGATACCCGCACTTTGCAGGGCACGGCCAACCGCGCCACACCACTCATGATTTCAGCCGCTGCGGTGGCGATTGGGTTCAAGATGAACCTGTTCAACATCGGCGTCGAAGGCCAAATGCGCGTGGCGCTCTTGACCTCCGCAGTTCTCGGCGCGGCAGTCGATCTCCCTCAGCCATTGCACATTGCTTTTTGTCTCGTTGTGGCCATGGCCGCTGGCGCTTTTTGGTCGGGTATTGCCGGCTGGTTGAAAGTGAAGCGCGGCGTCAACGAAGTCATCTCCACCATCATGTTGAACTTCATCGCACTGGCCATGGTGGCCTGGGCCTTTGATGACTTCTTCCGAGTGGAAAGCCCCACCGAAAGCCTGTTGGTGAAAACCAAGGAACTTCCGACGTCGGCCTGGTTCCCCGATCTCGTCGACCGTCGCCTGAACGGCATGTTCCTGGTAGCGATTGTGGTGCTCATCGTGTTCTACGTGGTGGTGTGGAAGACCAGGTTCGGATTCCAACTGCGAGCCTCGGGTCAGAATCCAGGAGCGGCGCGGGTCACCGGCGTGAATCCGAAGCGCATGGTGATGGTTTCGATGCTGTTGTCGGGCGCCATCGCTGGTCTGGTGGGTATGCGGGCTCTTCTCGGCGATGTGCACGCCTATCAAAACAATCTCGCCGAACAACAGGGTTTCAACGGTATTGCCGTGGCCCTCTTGGGGCGCAATCATCCCCTGGGTATTTTCTTCTCGGCATTGCTGTTCGGTTTTCTTGGCGAGGCCTCGGGCAAATTGCAGCTCGAAGACATCCCCAAAGAAATCGTGACCATCATGACGGGCATCATTGTGCTCGCCGTGGTGATCATCAATGAGGCCGTGAAACGCTGGGACGACCGCCGTATTCAACGCAAGGCCGCTGCTTTATTGGAAGCTGAGATGGTGTCGGCATGACCACGTTCAAAGCGTTGTCACCAGCGCAGCGCAGCATCATCTTGTCACTCGGTGTGGTGATGATTCTGTCCTTGGTGCGGATCGCCACCAATGCCAACGACCTCACCAGTTCAGGAACTGTGTCATCGACGTTGCGCGTTGCAACTCCCATTCTGTTGGCTGGTCTTGCTGGCCTGTGGGCTGAACGGGCCGGCATCGTCAACATCGGAATCGAAGGCATGATGATCGTGGGCTCATGGTTGGGCGGATATGGCGCCTGGAAGTGGGGTTCGTGGGCCGGCATCGCCCTCGCCATGGCCGGTGGTGTGTTGGTGGGATTGATTCACGCCTTGGCAACTGCGCGCTTCAACGTGGACCATGTGGTGTCCGGAATCTCGATCAACATTCTCGCGGCCGGTTCGACGGAGTATCTCTCCATCATCTTTTTCAAAGGACAGGCCGGGGGCGGTGAAAGCCAGTCACCGGCCGGCAAGGGTGGGTACGGCGAATTCGATATGCCCTTCTTGGCCGGAGGAAACTTGGGGCCCTGGGGAACGCCGGACATCTTGGGGTGGATCGAACGTCACGACAATTGGCCGTTGCTACCGGACCTTGCGGCACTCGTCAGAGGCATCATCAGCGACACGTCGTTGCCCACTTTGTTGGCCGTGACCTTCGTGCCACTGACCGCGTACATTTTGTGGCGCACGCGATTCGGATTACGTCTGCGTTCCAGTGGCGAAGCCCCGCGCGCTGGTGAAAGCCTGGGCGTCCCGATCGTGCGCTTGCGCTATCAGGCCATGGCCATCAGCGGAGCATTGGCGGCCTTCGGTGGCGCATACCTGTCGGCAGTGTTCACGAGCACGTATCGCCAAGGCCAAGTGGGAGGTCAGGGATTCATTGGTCTGGCGACAACGATCTTTGGCAACTGGAATCCATTCGGGGTATTCCGCGGGGCATTGCTCTTCGGCTTTCCAACGGCTTTGAAATTCCGCGACGAAAAGAACGTGCCTGCTCTGTTATTGGTGGGCGCGGTGATCTTGTTCGTCGTGGCTCTGATCTTGATGCAGGCGAAGAAATCTCGTGTTGCTGCCGGTGCCCTGACTGGAGCCATCGTGGCGGCACTGACGTACATTTTGGTGGACGATGTGCCGCGTGAATTCGTGCAAGCCACGCCCTATATCGTGACCGTCTTGGTGTTGGCCGGAGCGCGTCAGCAGCTGCGCCCGCCCGCACATGCCGGACAGCCCTATCGCCCGGGCGAGAATCACTAGTCGAGTAGTTCGACTGGCGCGTCTTTCAGGCGTCGAGGTGCGCCACCGCTTGCACTTCGATGCCGCCACGGGGACGCTGCGTGAGCGTGACCGTCACGTTTTTCGGTCGGGCAGTGTGCATGATCTCACCGGCAATTTCGGCGGCCAATGCTTCGGCGAACACCGCTCGGTCTCGGAAACTCCACAGATACAGCTTCAAACTTTTCGACTCCACACACCATTGATCGGGGGTGTATTCGATCTCCAGGCGCGACAGGTCGGGTTGCTGGGTGACCGGACACACGGAGGACAATTCATCAGTGGTGAAGCGCACGGTCGACACATTGACCGGTGCCGGAAAGACTTCAACGTGCTCGATGGCCTCGCGCACCGTGGCACCGAGCACCGTCAGCGTGGAAGTCGCCGGGGCATTGTGATTCGTAGGCATGGTTCAAGCGTACGGCGCTCGGCCTGAGTTGGCACCGCTGTCAACTGGGCGAGCCCTGGTCCTAGAATCCCGCCATGGGAGAACTCCTCAATGCCGACCAGATCGCCGACTACCACCGTGATGGTTTCCTGGTCCTGCCTGATTTCGTGAGTCGTGAGGCCTGTCAGCAATTGAAGGCCCGGGCCGAGCAGATCCTGCACGACTTCGATCCCGATGCCCACCGCAGTGTGTTCACCACCAATGAACAGTCCCGTCATGCCGACCGCGAATTTATTGATTCAGCCTCGGGCATTCACTGTTTCTTCGAAGAAGAAGCCTTTGATGAACAGGGCCGTTTACAACAGCCCAAGGAATTGAGCATCAACAAGATCGGTCACGCCATGCACGATCTGGACCCCGTGTTCGAAGCGTTCACGTACAACGTGCGACTGGCAGCCGTTGCTCGCGATATCGGCCTTACCGACCCGGTAGCTGTGCAGACCATGTACATCTGCAAACAGCCCCGTATTGGTGGTGAGGTGGGGTGTCACCAAGATGCCACATTCTTATACACCGATCCGGTGACGGTGACCGGTTTCTGGTTTGCCATTGAAGATGCGACTTTGGAAAACGGTTGTCTGTGGGCCGAGCCCGGCGGACACCGCACCACACTGCGCAAAACGTTCGTACGTAACGCCACCGATGATGGCGCAACGTTCACCATTCACGATGACACGCCGTTGCCCACACCACCTGAGGGTCTGGTGCCTTTGGAAGTCACTGCTGGCACGCTCGTAATTCTGCACGGATTGCTCCCCCATTGGAGTGATGTGAATCGCAGTGACAAGAGTCGTCATGCGTATTCACTGCATTGCGTGTCGGCGGCGGCGGACTATCCATCGTGGAATTGGTTGCAGCGCCGCGATGATGTGCCTTTGCGGCGTCTCGATCAGGTGGCGGTGAGTCGATGAGCGGTGTCGTACCCAATGACGTGATTGCTCGCGCTCCCAAGGTGCTTTTGCACGATCACTTAGATGGTGGATTGCGGCCGTCTACGGTGATCGAGTTGGCGAGCGAATACGGCTACAAAAATCTGCCGACAACCGACATCGACGATCTCTCGAAATGGTTTTATCGCGGGGCCAAGCGCAACGACTTAGTTCTGTATCTCGAGACCTTCGCTCACACCGTGGGCGTCATGCAACATCGTGATGCCATCGAACGCGTCGCCTATGAATGCGCGCAGGATTTAGCCAACGATGGTGTGGTGTATGCCGAAGTGCGCATGGCTCCGGAATTATGCACCGAAGAGGGGCTTACTCTCGATGAAGTGATGCAGGCCATCATGGGCGGTTTCGCTCGCGGGTCGGCGGGGACCGATCTCACGATCTACGCCATCTGCTCGGCCATGCGTACGGCGCGTCGCAGTTTGGAGATTGCCGACTTGGCGGTGCGCTGGCGTGACCGCGGGGTGGTGGGCTTCGATATTGCTGGTGCCGAGGCCGGACATCCCCCGACGCGGCATCTCGAAGCGTTCAATCATGTGCAGCGCGAAAATTTCCACTCGACCATTCACGCCGGTGAAGCGTTCGGGTTGCCGAGTATCTGGGAGGCCGTGCAGTTGTGCGGGGCCGAGCGACTCGGTCACGGGGTGCGCATCATCGACGACATCGCTGGCCCCGAGGGCCATGAAGTCCTGGGACGCCTGGCGGCCTACGTGCGGGATCGACGTATCCCACTCGAATTGTGCCCGACCAGCAATGTGAACACCGGGGTGTGCGCCTCGATTGCCGAGCATCCGATCGGACTGCTGCGACGGTTGCGGTTCCGGGTGACGGTGAATACCGACAATCGGCTGATGAGCGATACGTCGATGTCCAAGGAACTGCGCCAGTTGCAGGAGGCCTTTGGCTGGGGCCTGGAGGATTTCGAGTGGCTGACCACGAACGCGATGAAGAGCGCGTTCGCCCCCTTTCCCGAGCGGTTGCGGGTGATCAACGGGCTGATCAAGCCTCGCTATGCCCTGCTGCGGGCCGAGCTCGCCATGGGGGCTCAGACCCGCTGACGCGCGACAATAGAGATATGTCCGTCGAAGTCCATGTCGTAGAACACCCGCTCATCGCCGATTCCCTGACTCGTATTCGGGATAAGGACACGCCCAACGCTCTTTTCCGCCAAGAATTGGAGCGGGTCGGCACCTTGCTGTTGGCGGAGGCCACCCGGGTGCTACCCACCAAGGACGTGCGAGTGCAGACGCCGCTGGTGGAAACGGGCGGTCGGGCCCTGGCCAGTCAACCGGTGGTAGTGCCGGTGCTGCGGGCCGGGCTGGGGTTCGTGCACGCGGCCCAGGAACTGATGCCGAACGCCGATGTGGGATTTGTGGGGATCAGCCGGGATGAGGCCACGTTCGAGCCCAAGCCGTATGTGAACAAGTTGCCCGAGACGCTGGCCGGGCGGATGTGCATTGTGCTCGATCCGATGTTGGCGACCGGTGGGTCGCTGGCCCATGCGTGTGAGTTGCTGATGGAACGGAATGCGACTGGGCCGTTGACGGTGATCTGTGTGCTGGCCGCCCCCGAGGGGATCGATTTTCTACGCAGCAGGAATTTGGATCTGCGTATCTTCACGGCGGCGATTGATGAGCGGTTGAACGAGAATGCGTTCATCGTGCCCGGGTTGGGCGATGCAGGCGACCGCCAATTCGGCGCCCCCCACTAATCTCGCCGGGCGCAATTCTCTTGGGCGCGAAACCGTGCCAGATCGCGTCACTTTCATCCCCATTGAAAGTCCCGCTCCCCTCCCCCTGATTTCGCATGATCCATTGGGCGCGAAACCGTGCCAGATCGCGTCACTCTCATCCCCATTCGATTGACTCAACGAGGATCACTCGACGACGATCACCCGATGCGAGTCACCCACCGACGGTTACTCGACGAGGACCACTCGATGAGGATCACTCGATGTCGATCAGAAACCGGTCGCTACTGATGGGCGAACAATTCAAGTCGATCAATGATCGAAGCCGTCCCCATTGGGTACCAAACCGACGCGATCTGGCACCCTTTCGCGCCCAAGGAATTTGACCTGCCCAGCAGGATTACATGGGGGGGCCGCCCCAGGCCGGGACGCCCGACGCCCCGCCCCCGAACAACTCGCCCTTCTTCGCCGCCAACGCCTCCACTGTCCACGCCCGACCACCAGCCACCACCGACCCGGCAATCTCGGTCGGCCGGATCCGATGCACCTGATCCCCCAACACGATGAACGTCTGCCCACTCACATCGCCGGCATGATCACTGGCCAAGAACGCCACCATCGGGCTCACATTGGCCGGATCGTACTTGTCGAATCCGCTCTCGGGTTTGGTGAACTTCGGATTGACATCGGTCATCGGGGTCCGTGCCCGGGGCGCAATGCAATTCACCGTCACGTTGTAGCGCCCCAACTCGCGGGCCAGCACCAGAGTCATCGTGATGATTCCACCCTTGGCCGATCCGTAATTACTCTGCCCGGGCCCACCGAAGAGCCCGCTCTCACTCGTCGTATTAATGATCCGCCGCGCCGGCAACGGCGCATCGCCACCACCGTCAGCAATTTTCTTGGCCACATCGCGCCAATGTTTCGCCGCGAAATGCGTGGGCGCGAAATGTCCCTTTAGATGCACGCCCACGACAGCATCGAATTGGGCCTCTTCCATGGAAAAGCTCATCGCATCGCGAATGAACCCAGCATTGTTGACCACGATGTGCAAATCGCCGAACTCGCCAATGGCCGTCGCCACGAGCGATTCGGCACATGCCCAATCGGTCACGCTCCCTTTGGCCGCCACGGCCCGACCACCAGCAGCTCGAATCCCGGCCACCACCTCATCGGCGCCGTCGCTGAGATCGTTGACCACCACGGCAGCACCCTCGGCGGCCAGCAATTCGGCATGACACCGACCCACCCCCTGGCCCGCTCCGGTCACCAATGCAACTTTGCCCTCAAGAGCGCCCATGGTTTCTCCCTTTATGAGGTCCGCAGACCCAGTAGCGGCCCGAAGGCCGGAAAACGATTTCTGATACGGTGTCAAAACTAGTCCGATGCCAGATGTGCACCGACTTCCGGGGGTGAACAGGGTGAGCCACAATCCAGCGCCTCGACCTACTGCCCTCGTCACCGGCGCCAGTCGCGGGATCGGCAAGGCCATCGCCATCGCACTGGCCGATCATGGTTATGACTTGGTCATCACCGGGCGCACCGTCGAAGAAGGCACCGCCACCAACCCCGTGAACGGCAAGCCCCTCCCCGGCAGCCTGCGCACGACCGCCGACACAGTCGCGGCCAGAGGCGCCCGTTGTTATCTCGTGCGGGCCGATGTCTTGGATGTGGACGATGTCCCCGACTCATTCGATCGCTGTGTGACCGCGGCCGGCGGACACATCGATTTGTTGGTGAACAACGCCATCTATGTCGGCCCAGGAAATGACGCTCTGTTCGCCTCGACTGATCCTGAGGACATCGCACGTCGCGTCACTGGCAACTTATTGGCTCCGATGCTCTTCACCCAAGCATTCATCCGCCACTGGCTCGATACGAATGCTCTTCCCAAACCAGAGACGGCCCAGCATCACGCTTTGCAATCGACTCCTCACGCCGCACCACGAGTGCGCACCGCCACGATCATCAACATTTCGAGCGATGCCGGACAACGAACACCACCAGTGCCAGCTGATCGTGGCGGATGGTCAACGGTCTATGCCGCCACCAAAGCCGGGTTCCATCGGCTGGCTGACATGTTGGCCCTCGAATACGGCGATCGCGGCTTGCACATTTTGAATGTCAATCCCGGACTCGTCGCCACCGAGCGCGTCATCGGTTCGGGTCTGCACTTGCAATGGATAGCCGATCAGGGTGTCGAGCCAGCAGTCATCGGCGATGCCGTAGCCCGTATCGCACACGACACGATCATTCCCAACGGCTCATATCTACATGCTCAGGAATACCTCGCCGATGTACGAACCGGCAATACGACACCATCTCAACCGGCAACTTTTCGCAACCTACGGGAGATCCAATGACCACCACCGACAACGCTGACACGTATGTCATCGGACCCACCAACAGCGACATGCTGTTACCCGATCCGGAACGATCACCCGTTCACTACACGATCATCTCGGTCGACGATCACCTGGTGGAACCGCCCGATATGTTCGATGGCCGTCTACCGGCTCATCTGCAGGATCAAGCCCCACGTCTGGTGGTGAATGATCGCGGCCACCAGGTGTGGTCATTCGATGGTCAGATTTTCAGCCAAGTGGGTATGAACGCCGTCGTCGGCCGCAAACACGAATATCGCTCTCTCGAACCGGCGCGCTTCGAAGATATGCGCCGCGGTTGCTGGAACGTGCACGACCGCGTCAAAGATATGGACCTCATCGGCTGTTGGGCATCGATGAACTTCCCCTCCCAAGTTGCTGGTTTCGCCGGCCGCATTTTCAGCGGCTGCAACGACCCCGACGTGGGCTTTGCGACCATGCGCGCCTGGAACGACTGGCTCTACGAAGAGTGGTGGCAGCAGTACCCCGAACGCTTTATTCCGTGTGGTATCACCTGGCTCTCCCCCGGACCCGATGGCACAGCGAAACGTGGCGCTGACGAAATCCGCCGTAACGCTGAACGGGGTTTCGTGTCGGTGACTTTGCCCGAACGTCCACACAACATCGGCCTTCCCAGTTTGTTCAGCGGCTTTTGGGATCCGATCATCGAAGCCTGCGTGGAAACCGACACCGTGATTTCGTTGCACGTCGGCTCATCGGGTATGTATCCCATGGCTGAAGGTGCACCGGCACTGCAATTGGGCGCCACGCTCTTTGGCCAGTTGTCTTTGACGGCGTGCGCAGAATGGCTGTGGAGTGGGTACGCCTATCGCTATCCCGATTTGAAGATCGCCATGAGCGAAGGCGGAATCGGCTGGGTCCCGATGCTGCTTGATCGTTTGGAGAACGTGGTCGATCGCAGTGGCTATGGCGCCGGATGGGATATCCGCCCTGCCGATGTCCTGCGGCGTAACTTTTGGTTCTGCACCATCGACGACCCTTCCACCATCGATCTGCATGATGTCATCGGCGATGATCACATCATGGTGGAGGTGGATTATCCCCATGGTGACAGTACGTGGCCTGAGACCCAAGAGGTCATCCATCAAGCCTGGGGTCATTTATCACCGGCGCTGTTGCGAAAGTTCTGCTGCGAGAACGCCGCAACTCTGTATCGCCATCCCTTACCACCGCGTATCGTGCCGTGAGGATAATTCGATGAACACCGAGGCGTCTCGTGCCGTGAAGGCTGCTCAATGAGTACCGTTGCCCACCTGTTACGTGCCCGTATCGGCGACACCCACGCCGGATACACCTTCGAAGGCAAGACATTCACTTGGGATGAGGTGATTTCCGAATCGGCCCGTCGCGCCGCACTCTTGCAGACGACACTCGATCCGCAACGCCCCCAACATGTGGGTGTCCTGCTCGAAAACACACCGGACTATCTGTTTTGGATCGGTGCGGCGGCCCTCACCGGTTCGTGCATCGTTGGGATCAACCCCACCCGTCGAGGCGAAGAACTGGCTCGCGACATCCGCCATACCGACTGCCAAATGATCATTTCCGATCAACAGAGTATGGAGTTGTTCACCGGTCTCGATCTGGGCCTGCCACATGACAGGATCATCGATATTTCTTCTCCGGCCCATCGATCAGATCTCGATGCACTCATTGGCACACCGGTACCGAGCGAGGATCCAAACGGAAGCGCCAACCTATTTCTCTTGTTCACCTCGGGTTCCACCAGTGCCCCCAAGGCCGTGGTCGTCAGCAATGAACGAATGGCAGTCACTGCGGTGCGGGCTGGCCAGTTGTACGGCGTCACCCGCGACGAAGTCTGTTACTGCCCGATGCCGCTCTTCCACGGCAATGCGTTGATGGCCTGTTGGGGACCGGCTTTGGCCGTTGGTGCCGAGATTGTTTTGCGGCGCAAGTTCTCGGCCAGCAACTTCCTTGAGGACATCCGCCAGCACAACTGCACCTATTTCACCTATGTCGGGCGCACCATTGCCTATGTGCTCGGTCAGCCCGCCACCGAACACGATCGTGATCATCACCTACGTCTGGGATTTGGGACCGAGGCCAGTGCGCTTGACCGCCAGCGATTTCGCGATCGGTTCGGTTGTGAACTGGTTGAGGGCTATGGCTCGAGCGAAAGTGTGGTGGCCATCATTCGCACTCCCGATACTCCTGAGAACGCTTTGGGTCGAGAACGCCCCGATATGGCCGGACTGGTGACCATCATCAATCCCAATACCGAAAGCGAATGCCCGCGGGTCATCTTCGACGCCCATGGCGGTATCGCCAATCCCGAATGCATCGGCGAGATCGTGAACACCGCCGGCTCGGCCACCTTCGAGGGCTACTACAACAATCCTGATGCCTCAGCGGACCGCATTCGCAATGGCTGGTACTGGACCGGGGATCTCGGATTCCGCGATGACGATGGCTTTTTTTATTTCGCCGGTCGCAGCGCGGATTGGTTGCGGGTGGACAGTGAAAACTTTGCCGCGGCGCCGATCGAGAACATCATCTCGCGCTTTCCCGGGGTGATCATGGTGGCGGTGTATCCGGTTCCCGATCCGGTCACCGGTGACATGGTGATGGCTGCACTCGAAATGCAACCAACCGTTATGTTCGATCCACTGGCCTTTGATGCATTCCTAGCGGAGCAAAAAGACCTCGGAACCAAATGGAGTCCGCGACTCGTGCGTCTGATTCCGGCAATGTCGTTGACCGCCAACAATAAAGTGCACAAGCCACCACTACGTCTCACCAAATGGCAAACCGACGACGCGATTTATTGGCGGCAGCACCGCAGCGATGGTCTGCAGATCATGACCGGCGACGACAAGGCTGCTCTCGAGCAGACTTTTGTCGCTAACTCTCGCCAGCACCTGCTCACCGGACTCTGAAAGCGAACAGTCAGCGCTGGTGCTCGGCGTTCCACTGTTGCCAAGTTTCCAGACATTCTGGCAATTCACCTTTGCCGGTCTGATTGGCCGGCCAGTTGGCATCGGGTAATCCCACCGGTGCGTTCGGCATGGTGTGGCCGTACCACAACAGGTGTTTGCGTCGGGCGAACAACCATCGGCCCTCAACTCGGCGATAGGTGTCGTGGTACTGAATTTGATGAATGATCCAGTTGCCTTGGGCATCTTCGATCTCACCGCGACAAGCCACCACACCAGTGGCATGATCAGCGTCAGCGACATCGATCACATGATTATTGACTTGCAAGATGACCCGACCAAGCGAGGCCATCTGGCTGTCGAAACTTTCCTTCAGAGCGACGTGGCCTGATGCCTCTCGGGTCACTTTGATATCGGGGACGAACAGCGCGGCAAGGCCAGCCGTATCGCGTGCGCCATAGTGAATCGCGTAGCGACTCGCTAGCTGGCGGATATCTTCACAGGCCAGCAAGTACGCCAGCGGGTCGTTCTCGCGCAATGATCTCACGCTCGACCACCGGGCAACGGGTGGGGATGAGCCAGGGGCTGTAGCAGTGCATCCGTGCCCCCGTCAACGAACAGCACCTGACCGACAACGTAGGAGGCCTCTGGCGATAACAAAAAGACGATGGCATTGGCGATCTCATCGGCTCGACC
The DNA here is from genome assembly GCA_040381935.1 of Acidimicrobiaceae bacterium. Classification (GTDB taxonomy): domain Bacteria; phylum Actinomycetota; class Acidimicrobiia; order Acidimicrobiales; family Ilumatobacteraceae; genus Casp-actino8. The sequence goes on from JBEIGJ010000003.1 coordinate 21,701, forward strand.
CCAACGCCCCACCGGAATCGGAATGTGTGAGAGGGATTCTTTGACGCCGGGGATGTCGAGCAACGGTCGAGTCATCCCGGTGTCGATGACTCCAGGAGCCACAGCGTTCACCCGTACCCCGGACTTCATCCAGTCGGCGGACTGTTGTCGCACCCAGAAGGCCAAAGCCAACTTCCCCGCCGGATAAGCGGTGAACGAGGACTGGCCGGCATAGCGCTGCACCATCGTTTCTTCATCGGATTGCAGATAAGCCACAGCATCGTCCACGCTAAGACCCGGGGTCATCGTGGTGGAATTCGATGAAATCATGACCACAGCTGACTCGTGGCCCCTTTCCAGCGCCGGCCGCAAGCCGTTCACCAAGGCCAACGTGCCATAGAAATTGACGCGTACTACCAATTCATCGGGGGCCGGAGTACTGACTCCGGCACAGGGCACCAGCCCGTCAAGTACACCGTCACAGGACCTCAACACTTCGGTGACGATCCGTGATCGCTCGGCAGGCTTGGATAGATCCCCCACTACATCGGCATCACGGAGATCCACGCCGATGACAGAATGTCCGTCGCGACGAAGCCGTTCCGCAGTTGCTGCTCCGATACCCGATGCCGTTCCGGTCACACAGATCGTTCCCATTAACCCTCGTCTCGTTGTTCTCCGACCCTCCCAGTGTGTCAGATGGCGCTCACAACACCCAGATCGCTACGGTTCAATCATGCGCTCCATCGTCTGTCGCCAGTTCGGACCCCTCGACCAACTCGAAGTACAAGAGACTCCGTCTCCGGATCTCTTTCCAGGCACGGTTCGCATCGCGGTCACGGCTTGCGGGGTGAACTATGTGGACGCCCTGTTCGTCCAAGGCAAGTACCAAATCAAACCCCCAACACCCTTTGTGCCGGGTATGGAAGTGGTGGGCACCATCACCGAAATAGCCCCCGATGTGGAAGGACTGGCCCTGGGCACCCGAGTGTTCGCCAATGTGGGTCTTGGTGGATACGCGTCTGAAGCGATGGCCGCAGCCAAGCGGGTCATTCAGTTGCCCGACACGCTCACCGATGGTCAAGCGGCCACCTTCATGCAGAGTTACCTCACGGCCTGGTTCGCTCTCGTCGAGCGAGCCCAGGTGCAGCCCGATCGCTGGCTGTTGGTTCTGGGTGCCGGAAGCGGTGTAGGACTGGCCGCAGTCGATGTCGGTCGGGCATTGGGACTGAAGGTCATTGCTGCGGCTTCCACTGCGGACAAGCGCTCTCTGGCCGACTCGCGTGGGGCCGTAGCGGTCATCGACTCCACCCTTGAAGCCCATGAGGTGAAAGAAGAGGCCAAACGCATCTCCGGTGGCGGTATCGACTATCTCTACGACCCAGTTGGCGGCACTCTCGGCGAAACCTGTCTGCGCGCTCTCACCGATGACGGCCAGTACTTGGTGATCGGATTCGTGGCCGGTATTCCGAACCTTCCGGCCAATCAGATCCTGTTACGTAATCGTCGGGTCACCGGTGTTGACTGGGGTGGCTGGGCTGGCAAGAACCCGGGACTCAACGACCGCCTGTTGACCCAGGTGTTAGATCTCATCGGCCAAGGAAAACTTTCCCCTGTCGAACCTCAGACATATCCGCTGGATCAAGCGGCACAGGCGCTGCGAGATCTCGAAGAGCGCAAAGTTGCTGGCAAGGTTGCCCTCATCCCCTGAACGACAATTCTGAGGATTTGGTCAGATCACCAACAAGTTGGCGCGCCCAGCAGTGTGGAATTGATCGCGCAACGACGCGGCATCAGCCGCGGTGAAGACCCGGAACGACTCGTCGCGTCCCGGACGCCACCAGATGCGGGCTGCAGCATCGGTTTCGACATCGTGCCAACGTCGCTTGACCAGATCACGTTTCAAGATTTTGTTGGTCTGGGTCATGGGGAACTCATCCACGACGTGAATGAATGTCGGCATCCACTTCGGTCCGAGATCATTTTGTGCTCTGAGAAACGCGACGAAAGCATCGATATCGAACACCGCATCCGGAAGCAATTGCACCGCAGCCATGACTCGGTCCCCGATCACCGGATCGGGTACTCCATAGACCGCTGACAAAATGACTTCGGGGTGACGCATGAGGATGCGCTCAATCGGTGCTCCGGCGAAGTTCTCGCCATCGACGCGCAGCCAATCGGCGCTGCGACCAGCGAAATAGAAAAAGCCCTGGGCGTCGCGGTAGCCGAGGTCTCCGGTCCAATAAGCACCATCGCGGAGTCGCTCTCGATTGGCTTCGTCGTTGTTCCAGTAACCCTCGAAGGTTCCCCCGCCGCGGTTGACGATCTCACCAATGGCTGCTTCTGCATTCAACAACTGACCGTTATCGGAGAACTCTGCCGCCGGACACGGCTCGCCAGTATTTTGATCCAGAATGGTGATGGTGTCTTGGGCCGCCACACCCAAGGCACCAACGGGCATACCAGGAATGCGAATAATGCTGGCCCCAGTCTCGGTTTGCCCGTATCCATCTTGGAGACGACATCCGAATCGGCGCTGGAATTCAGCCAAATCCGATTCCGATCCTTCATTGCCGTACCCGCGTACCAAAGGGTTGTCAGCATCGTCTGGCTGTTCGGGAGTGGCCAAGACATAGGCCAGAGGTTTACCGACGTAGTTGAAATACGTGGCGCCATAGCGGCGCACATCGGGCAGGAATTCCGATGCCGAGAATTTCCGCCGCAGCGCAACTGCTGCCCCCTGAACCAACGATGGTGCCCAAGCCGTAAACAACGCGTTCGAGTGGAAGAGAGGCATAGAGATGTAGGAAACGTCGTTGCTACTGAGTTCAGTGAGAAAGCACATCGATGTCGAAACGAAGTCCAGGCGTCCATGACTGGTGATGACCGCTTTGGGCGCTCCACTCGTGCCCGAGGTGAACAGCAACAAGAACTGATGCGCAGGGAGCACCGGACACTGCGCGGCCGTCGGCAGCGATGCACCCTGATGCTGAGCAAGAGCCTGACGATATGTGTCACTCTCGGTGACGAACACGGTGGCGCCGCCAAGGTCGAGACCGTCGACGAGGGAGGCGAGAGCGGCATCCACGATCACCAGTTGGCACTCGGTATAGGTGATGTCGCGAGCCAACTCGTCACCGCGTCGCGTGGGGTTAATGCCGACAATGGTCGATCCAGTCACCGCCGCGGCCCCGAGCCACATGGTGAAATCAGGAATATTCTCCATGAGCAGACCGATGTGCGGTGGCGCACCACTCGGTCGTGACAGGCCGAGACTCTGCCACAGGGCAGCACGGGCCGCCACTTCGGCACACCATTGCCGATACGTCCATCGCTGATCTTCGAAGAGCACCGCTGGATTGTCATCATCGGCACGCCGGCGAACGTAGTCAGCAAAGGTCAAAGCAATGGTCTCAGAGTTCACGGGCTATCTCCTGAGCTGTGTGAATGGCGCCTTCGATGTAGCCAATACTGTGGGCATCGCCGACCACGTGGATGGGAATACCAAGACCAGCAAGATCATCAGCAAGGTGTCGATCAGAAGTGACGTCAGCGGCCAGCACCACAGTGTCGGCTCGCGCTTCGAATTCCCGTTCGCCAACGCGGTACCGGACACTGACGTTGTTGATCGATATCACGGTGGCTTCACGAATGAGCGTGACTCCATGGCTGGATGCTTTGCTCACTGCGGTCCACCGCCGCGGCATGGCCATCGGTAGTCCCATGTGGGCTCCCGCCTCCAAAACGGTGACACTGCGTCGTCGCTCGGCCAGGAATTCAGCAAGTTCTAAGCCCACTAAACCTCCACCCACGACCACGACGCGCTTGCCCACTGGTATCCAGCGCTTGGACAACGTGCGAATACGGTTCGCGTTGTTCAAGAGTTGCACCGAGCGTCCAACTCGCACGATTCTGCGTGCCGTCGGGCTGAGAGATGACGTGTCGGTCCCCACTTCACCGGTGATCAGACCGCGCAGAATATCTCCGGTCAAAACATGTGGCAGATCGGCGCCGGGAACATCGGGACGACCACGCTGCGCCCCGGTGGCCACGATGACCGCCTGGGGATTGGTGGCCGCGATCACCTCTGGAGTCGCCACTTCACCCAGTCGTACCGTCACACCCAGTCGCTGCACTTCATCGCTCAGCCAGGTCACCAATTGGGCGTTGGCCGGTGTGGTCAGCTGCGAGAACCACATCGTGCCTCCCAAACGAGTCGCTTTATCGATCACGGTCACCTTTGCTCCCCGTTCAGCGAGAACTCGCGCCGCTTCTAATCCTGCTGGTCCCGCTCCGATGATCGTCACTCGACGATGTGCGCCGAGCGGTGTGATAACGGCGCGCTCTTCATGACCCAAGGCCGGGTTGACAGCGCACTTCGGTGTCCCATCGAAAAAGTTTTGTTCCACGCAGACATAGCAGTTGATACAGGGCCGCACCGATTTGCGATGACCGGCGCGGATCTTGTTCACCAACTCGGGATCGGCCAGTAACTGTCGTCCCATGGAGACGAAGTCACAGTCCCCAGAGGCGATCATCTCCTCGGCAACCTCGGGTAAGACTCGACCCACTGCTACCACCGGAATGGTCACATGCTGTTTCACAATGCGGGCCATCTCGCGATATTGCGCGACGGCCGAAGGGAGTGGCCCCTCGGTGAAGTCAGCAAAGGGGTTGTGGGCGTTCGCTGAAATGTGAATGGCATCAGCACCAGCTTCTTCGATGAGCGCGGCGGCTCGAGCAGTTTCGGTGGCAGTGAGTCCGTTCGGCAATCCGTATTCGTGGCCATTGAGGCGAACCAGCACCGGATATTCGAGTCCGACAACACCCTTGACGGCCCGCACCACCTCGCAGATGAGCCGAGCACGATTTTCCAATGATCCACCCCAGCGATCATCACGTCGGTTGTATCCCCGTGAAAGAAAAGTCGACAAAAGATAACCATGGGCGGCGTGAATTTCGATGGCATCAACACCACCGGCTTGGACCCTTCGCGCCGCCTGCGCGAACTGGTCGATGACCCAGAGCAGATCATCCTCATCGGCCACCTTGTAGGTGGCCTTTTTCCCCTGGGTCGCAGTGCCCAGAGCCATCAGTTCTTCCATCGGATTGTCGCGCAAAGCCGACATATCGAGGGCACCCTCGAGGAGCGACGGTACGAGTTGTGGCCGACCGTCAGCAGTATCGACGCTGGCGGTCTTGCCGTGGTGGCACAGTTGCATACACAACTTCCCACCGGTGGCATGAATGGCATCTGCCAGACGCCGAATCCCAGGAATGTACTTGTCATCGGAAAAGGCCGGTTGGTGACGGGAGGTCGCACCGACCGGCCAGGCCACTGCACCCGTTCCGGTGATCACCATGGCCGTTCCTCCGGCGGCTCGTGCTCGATAGTGAGCGATTTCACCCTCGCTGATTTCACCTTCCACGCACAAGTTCATATCCATCGCCGGCAAAAAGACACGGTTAGACAATTCCAATCCGGCGATACGACCCGGCGAAAGCAGATGCGTAAATTCGGGCTTGGTTTTCGTGGACACGTGACGAACTCCTCTTGGCCGACTACGCGACTGTACCAATGAGCAAATCAGCCGGGCTGTTCAGCGACGTTGCTGCGCTGAATAGCGCGTTCATCAGTACCGAGATAGCTGGCAATAACTGCCGGGTTGGAGCGAATCTCGGCCGGAACTCCTTCGGCGATGACTCGACCTGCTTCCAGACAATAGATGCGGTTGGAAATGGACATGACCATGGGCATGTCGTGTTCGATGATCAAGATGGCTGCACCCAATTCCGAGCGGATGGTTTCGATCAACGGGCCAAATGCTTCTGTTTCTTTCTGCGCTACTCCGGCAGTGGGTTCATCGAGCAACATCAATCGCGAATCAAGGGCGATCAAGGCGCCAAGTTCCACGATGCGACGAGTACCAGTCGACAACTCGCCCATCAGCGCATCGGCGTACCGTCCAAGTCCCAGATAACTGATGATCTCATCGGCCTCCCGCCGCTTTCGACTTTCTGCTCGCGGCGAAGGAGGCAGGGCCAGGAGCGAGGGTAGCAAGAGAGATCGCTGACGTGACTCGAGAGCCACCATTAGCGTTTCTCGGACGGTCAGCGAGGCAAACAGGCGGGCATTTTGGAAGGCTCGCCCCTGTCCCAGGCGGGACCGCCGATAGGCGGCCATATCGGAGACGTCTTGGCCGAACAATTCGATCCGACCCGATGAGGGCACAAATCCGGAGACAGCATTGACGATGGTGGTTTTACCGGCACCATTCGTCCCAATCAGGCCGACAATCTCCCCAGGTTGAACCGTGAGTGAAACCCCGTCAACGATGGTGCGCCCACCAAGGTTGACCACCAGGTCGATAGTGCGCAGCGGAATTTCCAAGCGACTCGAATCATCGACCGCAGGGGCCTTGGAACGCAACGACGACACTGCGGCACCTTGGGCACGCGCCGGCGGTACCCATTGGGATCGACGGGCCAACCACGCCAAGAGATTGTCGCGGGCGGCGTGCACCAGTGAGATGAGACCACTCGGGAAATACAAAAGCACCACCAGCATCCCAACACCACTGGCGAAGAGCTCCACTTGTTTGGTGCCATCGAAAACAAGCGGCAAGGCCACGATGACCAATGTGCCCAGGATGGCTCCAGTGATCGAGGCGACGCCGCCAACGACGGCAACAGCAACGATGCGTAATGACTCGTTGAAGTCGAACATCAACGTATCGATTTTGAACTGTGCATTACGCGCCGTGAGCGGCAATAGACCACCCGCAAAAGCCGCAAGGCCACCCGAAAGTGCGAAGGCCAGCAGTTTGGCTCGGGCCGGCGAGACGGTATAGGCCGTGGCGGCTGATTCATTATCCCGAGTAGCAATGATCGAGCGACCGATACCGGTACGCCGGATCCGCCAGGTCAACACGATGGCTAGGACTGCTGCGGTCATGCAGAAGTAATAAACCCCATCGAAGTCGTTGCCCTTCACGGTCCAAATCAACAAATTGAACCCTTCGTTACGATCGACGTTCAATTTGGCAGTACCGGCACCAGAGGAGGCGATCTTGTCGGCCACGATGAACCATGATCTGATCGCCAAACCAAATCCCAAAGTGACCACTGCCAGATACAAGCCCCGTAGCCGCAAAGCGGGGATGCCAACGATAAGAGCGGCGATCACTCCCCAGGCCACGCCGAAAACCAACGCCAAGAGATAGGGCAACTCGTTGGCGTAGTAGACGGTGAGATAGGCGCCAAGAGCTACGAAGCCGAACTGCCCTAGTGAAAGTTGTCCGCCCCAGCCAGTGACAACAGTGACCGACAAAGCCACGATCAAATACACCGGGATGGTCGAAAACTTCAGCATGTCACTGGGCGTGTCGACCAGCCTGGGCAGCCCAACGGCCACGATCAGCAAAATCGCGAATCCAGCAAATGTGAGGCCCCGATACAGCGGATGACGGGCGAGATCCTGGCGGGCAGCGCGTACTTTGGTGGTGAGTTGCCACGAGTCCTCACGCATCGACTGCGAACGACCAACGGTGAAAAGCACAATGATGAGCAAGGCGAAAATAATGGCGATGTTGCTACCAGCGGGGACCTGCTTGGTTAGACCCCACGTCGTCAAGAACCGATCCAAGACTCCACCGACGAGACCACCCACCAATGTCCACCCGAATGAGCGCATACGTCCCACCATCGCTGCAACCAGCGATAACAACAAGAGCTTGGGACCGAGTGCTGTTTGTACTGTGGCGATCGATCCACCTTGTAACGGAGCAATCAAAAGCGCACTCATCGAGGCCAGAAGTCCGGCCAGAGCCCACACTTTGGTGGAGACACTGCGGACTCCGATACCGGCCAGTTGGGCGGCCGGCAAATTATCAGCGGTAGCGCGCACACTCATGCCGAACGCGCTCTTTTGGAAAAGCCAGCCGAGGAACAACATGAGAGCAGGAACGAATATCAGCACCGTCAACTGCGGTCCGGTCATGGTGATTCCGGCCACTTCCCATTGCCCGCTCAGGAGCACGGGGTAGGTGACACTGGTGGCCTGTTCATCTGGAATCGGCAGCCGTAACTGCAACAACTGGATGACCTGCGTGAGACCCAGTGTGGCCACGAAGAGCAATAGGCGCGGCTGGGTGAAGAGTCGTCGCAGAACCAACTCAGCGGCGATACCGAGTAAAACACCGGTGGCCAGCGCCAAAGGCATGGATAATCCATAGGAGATGTCGTAACGGATTTGCAGCAAGGCCATGACATAGCCGCCGAAGGCACCGATTTGACCGTGGGCAAAGTTGATGACGCCCGTGGCGCGATAGATGAGCAAAAGTCCAAAAGCCACCAGCGAATACAAAAGACCTTGGATCAGACCGTCGAAGAGGATGTCATTCGAATAGGTCAAGGCGATAGTCATCTCAGGCTCCTTCTCCCGATAAGAAAACCGCACGGAGAAGATCGCCGCGCTCCAGCAATTCATTGGCTGGGCCCTCGAAGCGCACTTGACCGCGCTCCATGAACACTGCTCGATCGGCAATGGACAGAGCCACGTTCACCGACTGTTCGACGATGATCATCGTGATGCCTTGACGTTTCAGGTTTTCGACAACGACCAGCAGATCCTGCACCACCACGGGGGCCAGACCAAGGGAGAGTTCGTCGATACACAGCAACTTCGGATCGAGCATGACAGCCTTGCCCAAGGCCAACATCTGCTGCTGACCACCCGACAACGATCCAGCACGCTGATCGCGACGCTGATCCAAGATCGGGAATGTCTCATAGACCAGTGCCAGACGTTCTTTGCGACGAGTCGAATCCTCGATCTGACGGCTCCAGATAACCAGGTTTTCAGCCACTGACATCGAGGGGAAGACGGCTTCTCCACCAGGGATCTGTACCAGACCCATCGAAGCGCGGTATTGCGGATCGACAAGAGTGATGGTTTGGCCGTTCATGCGAATGACGCCGCGGTCGGGCATGACCAAGCCGGCGATGGCCTTGAGAATCGTCGACTTACCAGCACCGTTCGTGCCGAGCAGAGCCAACACTTCACCGCGTCGCACTTCGAAGTTGACATCGAACAGCACCTGCAAGTTGCCGTAACTGACGTCCACATTGCGTACCTGCAGTACCGGGACATCACCAGGATTGGCGGACAGACGCACCCGCTCTTCTTGCAGTTCGCGCAGTTCGGCCACGGTGCGCGCGATATCGGCGCGCATATAGCGAGTTCCATAGACGATGAGCAATCCGCCAAGAAGGGTTGCCGGCGGAACGACAACGGTCAACGCAGTTCGTTCACCATGGGCATCGGAGAGTGCGCCGGCGAGCAGTCCACCAAAAAAGCCACCCATCAAGAAGATGTAGACACCCACCATGGCGAAGGCTTGGGCTCGCATCTGATACGGAATGATGGCTGAGATAGCCGGGCCAACTTGGGTGAAGGCTGCTCCCTGGAAGGCATGGCCAATAGCAATAAAAGCAATCATCAGGCCAGCGTTTTCAAAACGCAAACCGACAGTGACGAAAAGTCCGTATCCGAGGATGCAAATACCCATCATGCGCAAGGCCAATGGTGGATCGCGTCGAATCAGACGCTCACCGATACGACCCGCAATAGGAATACCGATCAAAGCGCCGGCCCAAGTTATTGCCCCGATCCAACCGCGTTTCACGGCGCTGTATCCGTAGGAGTCCTCGAGCAAGAGATTGAACGCTCCCGGGACGGCAATGAGAGCGAACCCGAGCACGCCGATACCAACCACCAAGTAGTAGAAGGTGCGCACTTTCTTCAGTCGTTGAAAGGCCGCCGAGAGCCGCACTGGCGGTTCGGCCACATCGTCGCTCAATTGCAGGCCGAGAACTGCTTCTTGTTCCTGACGACCGCGTACTGGCTCGGGTAGGCGAAAGGACCACAGCACGCTCAAACCCGCAGGGATGGTGAGGGCCAAGAACACCAACCGCCAATCTCCGGCATCATCGCCCGCGGCGTAGACCACACCACCAGCAAACAATGGTCCGAGTACTTGACCAATGGGTCGACCGAGGGCTTCCAAGGCAAAGATGCGCGTCCGAACACCAATGGGATACTGGTCGGCCACCAATGAGGGTCCAATTGGAATGCGAGCTGATGCTCCAAACCCTGAACCGGCGCGGGCCACACCCATCTGGAATGCGTTCACCACCACACCGGTGAGGGCCACGAAGGCCAACCACGTTCCCGTTGCGGCGCTGATCACTCGCACTCGCGAACGCCGATCGGCCAACCAGGCAAAGGGAATGGTTGCCAAGACCAGCACAACTCCACCAAAACTCTGTAAACCAAGAAGAACAGTGTCAGAAATATTGAGCGACTTTTGAATATCCGGCCCGAGTACTTGAAGGGCGACGCGGTCGAACTCTTCGAAAATAGTGAAGAGTAAAAGCACGGTGGCAATGCCGAAACCGCCACGTTGAAAGCCCTCTGACAACGTCATCGGTGCTCCGGCAGCACCGGGATAGAGGTTCTCCACATCTTCTCCGGAGTCACCCCCGCTATCGAGTCGAGCCTCTTCCTCAGCCACGATGGTGGCTGCCAGTCGTGCGGCAGCCGACGTCGATTCGTGAGCCGACCCGTCTACATCCTTCGACACGTACCCTTCCCCCTCATTGCCGTCCCCCCTGGACCTCCAGAGTAATCGTGTCAGAGTAGTCCAATTTTCTGACGGAGCGTCAGAAAGTCTGAAATTGTGCTATTTTCCCAATCGCCACGGGATCTGCCCTTTGATCCGCTGACTGGCACGAGGAGGAGGAACACATCCATGAAATATCGACCGAGAATTGCGCTCGCTACTTTGGCCAGCGTCAGTCTGGTTCTGGCTGCCTGCGGAGGTGACGACGGAGGATCAGAAGCACCCGCAGAAGACACGTCCGTCACGTCCGAGGCACCGACAACCGATGCCACCGAGGAGCGCACCGCATCCGACATTGGCGTCACCGCGGACACCATCCGTATTGCGGTGGCCGTGTCCGACTTGGAAGCCGTACGCGCCGCGGGCATCTCTATTCCTGAAACGCTGACCACCGAGCATCTCGTCGATCGCTGGGGTGTCTTTTTTGAAAAATGGAATGCCGAAGGCGGCATCAACGGTCGCCAAGTCGAACTAGTGCAAGTGGTGTGGGATCCGTTGAATCCTGCGTCATTCGATGCACTTTGTGCCGCAGCAACAGTCGATAACGAAGTCTTCATGTTGATCAATGGCACCGGTTTGGCCTCGCCGGCCCGTAACTGCGTCATGGATGCCGGCGTGCCGGTCATGTACGGCGACGTTGTAGCCCAGGCCGAATTGGACACTGGTCTCATGATCTCGCTGGCCCCACCGTCTGAGGTGGTCGCCAAGGCTGGTGTCGAGGCTTGGATCGCCGAAGGCTCCGTACCGGCTCCGGCCAAGATCGGCATCGTGGCCAACAACACCCCGGCCATTCAGGCCGCTGGTAAGGGTGCCTCCGACGCATTGACCGCTGCTGGTTATGAAGTCGAAGTCATCGAGACCAACTCACTAGGTGGCGACAATGCTGCTACCAACCAAGAAGGCGCGGCGGCAGTTGGCGCTCTCAAGGCCAACGGAGCGGTGCACATCTTCTTGGCCACCCCATTCACTGAGAACACCGGTTTTTGGACGGCTGCGGCCGAGGCAGATATGCCCTTCACTATGTTGGACACCAACTCGTCGCAGTGTTCGGCCTTTGGTTTGAGCCGGGCTCCAGCAGCCGCTGTTGGCAGCAATTGCGTGACGGCTTATGACCATTCGACGTCCGAAGGCCAAGGCGTTCGCGCCGATAACGCCTTCGAAGCCGAGTGCCGAGCATTCTTCGATGAAAGCTTCTCGGACTACTACGGTGGCCCGTCGAATCCTGGTGTTCCCGCCGGTCAGAAAATCACCGATGCCAATGGCACCGTTCTGATTTCGGACTACGCCCCGCAGGAGTGCACGATGGCCAACATCATGTTCCAGGGTTTGACCAATGCCGGTCTGAATCCGACCCGCGCCTCGTTCATCGAAGCAGTTCTCGGCCTCGGTGACGTGCCCCTGGCCCTGCAGGCTGGTGGCACTGGCTCGTTCGGTCCGGGCAAGGCATATGCCGCTAGCCAGGTACACACCATTCGCATCACCGCTGCCGATCCGTCGGTGGCACCAGATGCCAATGGCACCTACAACGGCTGTCCGGCACCGGTGAACTGCGGAGTCGTCATCGGCGAATGGCTGCCGATTAGTTGATTAAGCCGTATTCGTCATGGGGAGGGCCGCCCCTAAGGGCGGCCCTCTTCGTTATCTGGTGTACATAGGGCCGCCCCCACGGGCGGCCCTCTTCAATTCATGGGACTCGTTGACGAGCAACGGTCAACGGGCGCTGCGATCAGCGAGCGGTGACGGTGTAGGTGTCACGGCCGGACTTCAAGACGGTGCCGGGACACTGGCCGTTGGCCTCACCGTTTTCAACGATGGTGACACCATTGACCAGAACCCGCTTCACCCCAAAAGAACCAGCAGTCAATCGAGACGAATCACCCGGAAGATCGGTAACCAGTCGGGCATCTTCGGACCCCACCTCTTGGGGATCAAAGACCACGATGTCGGCATGGGCTCCGGGCCGTACTTCGCCCCGGTCGGTCAGACCAAACAACTGCGCTGGAGCAGAGGTCATCATGCGCACGGCGTGCTCGACCGGAACGAGTTTGCGACCCCGAATGCAGTCCGCAAGCCAGCGCGTGGGGTACGGCGCGCCGCACATGCGATCGAGGTGCGCTCCGGCATCGGAGCCGCCGATGATCGAACGCTCATCCAGCCACAGTTCGGCCCTCATCCGCCACGATTCATCATCATCATCTTGCGGTGTGGGCCACAAGATGGTTTGTAAATCATCAGCAATCACGATGTCGAGCAGGGTGCCAAATGAACTCAGACCGCGTTCGCGGGCGATGTCACGCACGATGCGACCCGATAGCCCGTTATTTTCCTTCGAGTACGTATCGCCAATGACATAATCGCCCCAGTCAGCCAAGCGGCGAAAGACTCCGGCCTCTTTGGACAAGCTGCTTTCCAACATCTGCAAGCGAATATCGGAATCACTCAGGCGCTGTATCCGCTCTTTCACCGGCACACCCAGTATCTGCTGCCAACCCGGCAACAGCCACAGTCCACAGAAATTGAGGAAGCTCATGTTCATCGGCACCTGAACCGGCATGGTGAGAGCGACAACTTTGCCGCCCAATTCCCGAGAACGGTCATAAGCCGAGATTTGCCGGGGTACGCGATCAGGTTCACGTGAGTCAACGGTGAGCACGTTCCAGTTCATCGGTCGATTGGCCGCAGCACTCATACGACCCAAGAGCTCGATCTCATCATCGGCAAACCGGTCAAGACAGCCGGGCACGATGCCTTCGAGGGTGGTGCCTTCATGTAGTCCAACCTCTTCACACAAGGCAATGAGTTCATCGTGGGTGGCCCAGCGACTGGCCACCGGTTCACCATCACCATCGCTGTGCGATGTGGAGTTGGTAAAGGAGAATCCCAGTGCGCCGGCCCCGATGGCTTTGGCCAATTCAGTGCGCATGGCGGTGATGTGTTCAGCATTGGCCTCGGCTCCGACGGCTTCAGGTCCCATGACGTAACGCCGAATGGCGCAGTGACCCACGAGGAATCCGGCGTTGACCGAAATATTTCCTTCGAGGCGACTGAGATAGTCGGCGAAGGATTCCCACGACCAGTCAGTGCCATTTTCCAAAGCCGCTAGCGGCATACCTTCAACCTTGGACATCATTTTGCGCAGGTAATCGGCGTCGCCGGGCAATAACGGGGCCAGAGTAAATCCACAGTTGCCCCCCATGACTGTGGTGACTCCGTGCACGCTTGAGGGGCTAGCAGTTGGATCCCACAGCAACTGAGCGTCGTAATGGGTATGGGGGTCGATAAAGCCAGGGGTGACCACCAAGCCGGTGGCGTCGATGGTCTCGCGAGCATCGTCGGTGACTTCACCAACGGACACGACCCGTCCATCACGAATACCGATATCGGCCCGTCGCGCCGGAGCGCCGGTTCCATCGATGAGGGTTCCTCCACGAATGACGGTATCGAGCATCTGCGGCCTGCTTTCCGGATCGAATTCACTCCCCCAGCACGAAGATGCATTCCGCACTGGAATCTGACGGTCCGTCAGATTGTAGCCTTGCTCCGACTCGGGAGTGCAGGGGGACCACAGTGAACGCAGCGGGTACAACGTCCGATACCACACAGAAGAAGTACCGATTATTGATCGGGGGACACTGGGAGGATGGGGCCGAAGGCACCTCTCCGGTGGTGAACCCGGCCACCGAACACGTCGTGGGTCACGCCCCCGAAGCATCCGTTGCTCAGGCCCAAGCCGCAGCGCGCGCCGCTCAAGAGGCCTTTCCAAAGTGGTGGCGCACACCGCCGGCAGAGCGGGCCCGCTTGCTCCAAGCCGTTGCCGATCGACTGCGCGAGCGCGCTCCAGAACTTGTTCCCTTGATCATCAGCGAAACCGGCGCCACCGCCATGGTTGGTTCGCGCATGCAAGTGCCCGTGGCCATCGAACGATTCGAGCGCTATGCGCGTAGCGCAGCGCGCAGTTTGGACATTGCGTTACCGCCCTCCCCGATGCAGTCAACCCCTCTGGCTCCCGGCGGATTGATCGGTGGTGTGGTGCACCGTCAACCAGTTGGTGTTGTGGCGTGTATCTCGCCCTACAACTTCCCGGTCGTGAACATGGCGGGCAAGATCGCTCCCGCTCTCGCAGTGGGCTGCACCGTGGTGATGAAACCCGCCCCCCAGGATCCCCTCGCCGTGATCGAACTGGCCGAGATCATGCACGAAGTCGGATTCCCTGCTGGTGTAGTGAACATCATCACCTCATCACGACCCGAGCCGGCAGCAGCCTTGACCACGAGTCCCCATGTAGACATGGTTTCTTTCACCGGTTCAACCGGTGTTGGCGTGCGGATCATGGAAGCCGGCGCAGCCACGATGAAGCGACAGTTGCTCGAACTCGGCGGTAAAGGTGCGGGATTGATTCTCGAGGACGCCGATCTCGCCAAGGCAGTCGGCGCAGTGCAGAGCGTGTGGGCCTTCCACAGTGGTCAGATATGCACTGCACCGACCCGGGCCATCGTGCACCGGAGCCGATACGACGAGTTGGTGTCGAAGTTGGCTGGTGTGGCGCCCCATTTGAAAGTGGGTGACCCAACCGCCGAAGACACGCTTGTCGGGCCGGTCATTTCCGATGCCCAACGGGCGCGTATCGAGCATTACATCGCCACTGGAGTAAGCGAAGGTGCTGAAATCGTGGTGGATGGTCGTCGACCTTCACATATGGAGCGCGGTTTCTATGTCGCTCCCACATTGCTCGCCAATTGCCGTCCCGAGATGACACCAGTGCGTGAAGAGATCTTCGGACCAGTCGTGGTGGTCGTGCCCTTCGACGATGAAGACGAAGGTATCGCCATCGCCAACGGTACGGAATTCGGCTTGTACGACTATGTCTTCTCGCAGGATTCAGATCGCGCCTATCGCGTTGCGCGACAACTGCGCAGTGGCAACGTTGGTATCAACACCGCGCAACGCAATCATGAAGCGCCCTTCGGAGGATTCAAGATGAGCGGCGTGGGTCGCGATGGTGGCGACTTCGGACTGCACTGTTACACCGAGATGCAGTCAATAGTTTGGCCCGGCTGATCGCCGGCGAAGTTTGGCCCGGCTAATCGCCGGCGAAGTTTGGCCCGGCTGATCCTTACTGGCATTTAGCGACGACGTTGGTGGCAAAGTCGTCAATGAATGGTTTGTAGGCCGCCGACATCTCGGCCAGTCCCGCATGGTCTCCCGCTGAAGGATTACCAAGTGCCCAGGGCATGCACAAGGTGCCGGTCATACCGAGTTCTTCTTCGGCTCGCCGATACAAATCAACAGTGGGCATGGCATAGAGCCCGCAGATGATCTCGAATTTGTCGTTCTCGCGTCCGTACTCCCGTAAGTATCCCTTCAAGCGACCGATGTGCTGTTCGGCTTCTTCCCAG
Source organism: Acidimicrobiaceae bacterium (assembly GCA_040381935.1). GTDB lineage: Bacteria > Actinomycetota > Acidimicrobiia > Acidimicrobiales > Ilumatobacteraceae > Casp-actino8. The sequence continues at coordinate 37,761 of JBEIGJ010000003.1, forward strand.
GGATAGGCATTGCCAATCCATCCGTCGCCAACCATTGCTGCCCGCCTCAAGGCCGCGTCGGTGTGACCACCCACGTAGATCGGCACTGGTTTGGGAGGATGCGGCTCCATAGTCACCGGAGGAATGTCGTAGTAGTCACCATGGAACTCGACCCATCCCCCCGCCCACAGTGCCCGCAACGCCCGGATCATTTCGGTGAGGCGCTTCCCCCGATTGGAAAAGTCCTGACCTTGTAAATCGAATTCCTCTTTCATCCACCCTGCCCCGGCTCCGAGAGCAACGCGTCCATCGGACAGCACCGCTGCGGTGGCGATTTCCTTGGCCAATTGCAACAATGGACGATGACCCGCCACGTAGATGTTGGTGGTGAAATTCAAGTGCTGCGTCACACTGGTCATAGCGCCGATCAACACCCACGGATCGGGCCAGGCGGTCTCGGGTTCCCAAATTGGGCGACCGTCAGGATGGGGAGAGTACGGATACTTGGACTGCAAATTTTTCGGGTAAACCAAATGGTCACTGACCATCAAACCGTGATAGCCCGCTTCATCCAGCAACTGCGCAATGTGCACCAGTTGCTTGGTTTGCATAAACGCTGTGGCGCACCAGAACTCCATCATGTACCCCTTTCCCGTGCCGTTGGCCGGTCATGCTCATCTTCGCTTGATCGCCCATGTTCAGATAATGGACCGCTATCTGACACTCTGTCAGATGATGAGCGGTAAACCAGTAGTCCTCGTCGAGCGTCATGTCCTGCCTGACAACGTGGCCGCCGATACCTCGATCCCCGATGCTCCCGCAGCGCATATTGCCATCATCACCATGAATCGGCCCGAGGCGCGCAACGCCCTCAACGCCGATCTTTCCGAGGCTTTGCCGACCGTCATCAGTACCTGCAATGCCGAACCGGGTCTTCAAGCCATCGTCCTCACCGGCGCCGATCCCGCCTTTTGCGCCGGATTCGATCTGCGCGATGTGGGGGGAGGAAAGAAGAGAGGCGCCAATGTGCATCCCGGATATTGGGGTGCCCTACCACCCACTGCGGTGCCCATCATCGGAGCGATCAACGGAGCGGCCATCACTGGCGGCCTCGAAATCGCTCTGGCCTGTGATTTCCTCATTGCCTCCGAGCGCGCCTTCTTTGCCGATACTCATGCCAAGGTCGGCATGGTGCCGGGTTGGGGTTTGACCATTGCGCTACCGCGCCTCATCGGTACCGGCCGAGCCCGACGAATGAGTCTGACGGCGGAAAAGATCGATGCCGCTACGGCGCGTGACTGGGGTCTGGTCACCGAAGTCGTTCCCCATAGCGAGTTGTTGGACCGCGCGCTGACCCTGGCCACTCTCATTGGCACCAACCATGCTGGAGCGGTTCACGAGATCCGCAAGATCTACGACGCGGTGGCTCCCCTCGGCGACAGTGACGAGGCCTACGCTTTCGAAAACGCTGCCGCCCGAGCGTGGGCCCAGCAACGCTTTGGTGCCTCGTCGACCGATCGTGCCCAATCCGGTGGTGCATGATGCGCGTCTATGCGGGAATGGACCCCCGCTTGAGCCTTCGCGAGGTACCAGCCCACGCTCGTCGGGTCGAAGGCCTCGGTTATGACGGTCTGCACATTGCCGAAACGGTGCATGATCCGTTTCTGGTCTCGATGGCGGCACTACAAGCAACGAGTACGTTGACCGTGCGCACCAGCGTTGCGCTGGCTCTGGTTCGCAGTCCAATGGCGGTGGCCTACAGCGCCTGGGATCTTGCTGCCTTATCCGATGGTCGGTTTCAGTTGGGACTGGGTACGCAGATTCGCCCGCACATCGAACGTCGATTTGGTGCGGTTTTCAATGACCCCATCGGCCGTTTGCGCGATCACATCGGAGCCGTACGCGCCGCTTGGTGTGCCTTTGACGGTCTGGAAAAACTCGACTTTCACAGTGAGCACTACACCTTGGATCTGCTCACTCCGAACTTCACTCCTGATCCCCTGCCCGCTGGAGTCACCCGTCCCACGGTGTGGATGGGCGGCGTCAATAAAAAGCTGGTGGAGATGGCCGGCGAAATCGCAGATGGCTTTGTCACTCATCCAACGAACAGTCACCCGCGATACCTGCGTGAACTCTGTCGTCCAGGATTGGAAATCGGAGCAGCTCGCGCCGGACGAACGTTGTCCGATATCGAAATCGTCGTTGGCACCCAATGGATTTTGGGCGCCACCCAAGTCGATCTGGATGAACGGCGTGAACACAATCGTCGCCTCTTGGCTTTTCTCTATTCGACACCGGCCTATGAGCGCACCCTTGAATTATTCGGCTGGGCCGATCTGGCCGGACAACTACGAGCGCTCATCCGCGAACAACGCTGGAGCGACCTGTCGACACTTGTCACCGATGAAGTACTGGACACATTGGTCCCGCAGGCCACCTACGAGCACTTACCCGATGTCGTGCACGCCTGGTTCGACGGACTTGCCGATGGTCTCCTGATCGCTCCACCCCCAGATGACATTCATGACGATGTGTTGCGAGATGCAGTTCAGGCGGTACGCCAACGCTGAAGCACATCGCGAGCGATGACTTCACGTCCCGAGACCGCCCTCGCATCATCGTTTCCAGCAATCAACCAGGCCACCGCCCAGGCGACGTCATCGGGATTGCCACCCGTGGCTTCACGTCCGGCCAATTCGGCACGATGCGCCATGACCTCGGTGAGTATGTGACCCGGGTTCAGGCTGTACGCCCGTACACCCACATCGTGGTATTCGGCATGTAGTACTCCGGCAATGCGATGGGCTGCTCCCTTGGCCATGGCATAGGCCAAACCCCAACCACCAGATCCGGCCGGTGCCTTGGGATCGAGCGTGGCCGCACCCGATGTGAGATGGATGAAGACGCCACGACGACTGGCGATCATGCCCGGAAGCAGTTTGCGCAACAGAATCAATGGCGCAACAGCATCGGCGTCGATGACTCGTCGCAAGAGATCGACAGAGATGTCGGCGAAAAGATCGTTCACTCCCGGACCTTGATAAATGGCATTCGACACCAACGTGTCGATCACGGCAAAGTGTTCGAGAGCCTCATTGGCGGCCTGCTCCACACGTACCGAGTCGGTCAGATCGAGAGATACAGCCACGGCGCGTACCCCCAAGGCACGGCATTGCTCGGCAACCTCGCTGACAGAACCAGACAAAGCCATCCCGGTGAGCGGATCCGATTGTGACGTTCCCTCAAAGCGCGCCCCGCCCTCGACTGACCGGGCAGTCAACACCAGATCATGGCCGGCCTGCGCCAGTGCCAGAGCAATTGAGCGCCCAATCCCGCGACTGGCGCCGGTGACCATAATCGTTCGCTTCTCGATCGTTCGCTTCTCAATCGTTTGCTGCTCGGGCACGGTGGAACCCTAGGGCGCGAAGACCGACGCGAACACTACGGTGACCCCATGGGACAACAAAGCACTGATGAGTTGCGCTTTGATGGTCGAGTGGCCATCGTGACGGGAGCAGGTCGCGGACTCGGACGCGAATATGCACTGCTTCTGGCCCGGCGCGGTGCTCAGGTGGTGGTCAACGATGTGGCCGCCGAACATGCCGAGCGCACCGCACATGACATCGTCGATGCTGGCGGACGAGCCGTCGCTGATCGTCATTCGGTTGTCGATGGTGCCGAACACATCGTGCAGAGCGCTCTTACAACATTTGGCGGACTGCACATCGTGCTCAACAATGCCGGGCGTGGTGGACCAACAGGCTCCCTCGAACAAACCACCGATGCTCAGGTGAGCACCATTGTTTCCACCCATATGATCGGCACCTATTCACTGTGTCGCGCCGCCTGGCCACATCTGCGTTCGCAGCAGTACGGACGCATTCTCATCACCTCATCGGCAGCAGCAGTTGGCTCACTTGGAATGCCGGCCTACTCCATGGCCAAGGCCGGTCTCATAGGTCTCGGTCGCTCATTGGCCCTCGAAGGAGCGTCAGCCAACATCACGGTCAATATCTTGATGCCCATCGGATACACCCGTTCGGCAGCCCTGAACCCTCATGAGGACACCCGGCTTTGGATGGAGGAAAACTTTCCACCCCATCTCTGCGCGCCGACGGCGGCTTTCTTAGTTCATGAAGACGTGCCCTGTTCGGGAGAAATCATTACCACCGGCGCCGGACGGGCCGCTCTCATCGCCACCATCGGTGTACCCGGCTGGTCGGGCGGTCCAGATCTGACTTTGGAAGATCTGCGCGCTCATTGGTCCGAAGTGGTCGGCCTCACCGGTGCCAAACCCCTGCGCTACAGCCGCGAAGAATTGGATTTCTACACCGGACCGGCTACCTGGCGCGGCTAGGAGGGAACACCAACTTTTCTGACAGACTGTCAGAAACCGCCCTCATGGCGGTCCATACTCGGATCAGGGGACAGAGCGCGTCGCATCGCGGGGGTTAACACCAATGCACATCGGAGATACTCCACAAGAAGCGGCTTTTCGGACCGAAGCCCGGGCCTGGTTGGAAGCCCATGCCCATCGCAAAGACGAGGTTGGCCACGCCTCCTCAGCCGATCACAATCGTGACCTAGCCGGACATATCCAGCACTGTCGCGAGTGGCAGCGCGTGCTCTACGACCACGGCTGGGCCGGTATCACCTGGCCCAAGGAATACGGAGGACGGGGAGCATCGGCGATTCAGGCTGCGATCTTTGCTGAAGAAATGGCCCAGTTCGATGTAGCAACCGGAGCATTCGCGGTGTCCATCGGCATGGTGGGACCAACGCTGATTGCCCATGGAACACCAGAACAACAGCGCAAGCACTTGACGCCGATTCTGAAAGGTGAAGAGGTGTGGTGTCAGCTGTTCAGTGAACCGGGCTCGGGTAGTGATTTGGCGTCACTGGGAACCCGCGCCGTACGCGATGGCAACGAATGGGTGGTGAACGGCCAAAAGGTATGGACCAGTTTCGGTCAGTTCGCCGAGTACGCCATCTTGTTGGCGCGCACCGATATCGATCAACCCAAACATGCGGGTATCACCTATTTCATCCTTGATATGCGTACACCAGGTGTCGAGGTGCGGCCGATTACACAAATCACCGGGGTGCAACATTTCAACGAGACATTCCTCACTGATGTGCGCATTCCCCATGAGAACATCATCGGTGAAGTCAATGCTGGTTGGCGTGGAGCACAAACCACGTTGTCCAATGAACGCAGCCATATCGGCTCGGGTGGTTCATGGTCAGTCGATGACCTCGTGAATGTGGCTCGACGACGCAATGTGCATCTCGATCCCAACGTGCGGCAGGAATTGGCCCGCGCCTGGTGCCGCTCCGAGACTCTGAAGTATCTGGGCTATCGGATGCGCACTGCCATGAGTCAGCGTCGGATGCCCGGGCCTGAAATGCTGACACTCAAGTTGGCCTATGCCAATCATTGGCGCTTGAGTGCCGACCTCGCCACCGCCCTCGTCGGTGCCGACGCCATGCTTTGGGGTGAGGATGCGCCCGATGACAACCAGTGGGGTCAACACCTTCTCAGTCAGTTCGCCATCCGTATCGGAGGCGGTACCGATGAAATTCAACGCAATATCATCGCCGAGCGCGGTTTGGGTTTGCCGCGGGAACCATCGAATGACAAAGACATTCCGTGGCGTGAAATGAAAAGGGCAGGGTAATGAGCAACGCAGCAACCGACATCGTGGTCGACGAGACACCAGAGGCCAAGGCGGCCTTCTATGCCGAACTGCAATCCTTCGTCGGGATGGAGACTGGCGATCCCATGCCCGCACCCGATGAAGTGAATAAGCCGATGATTCGCCACCTGGTGGAAGCGGTCGGCGATACGAACCCGATCTACACCAATGCTGAGTTAGCGCTCCAAAGTATTCACGGGGGCATCGTTGCTCCACCCACCATGTTGCAGGCCTGGGTCATGCACGGTATCGAAGGACCGCAACGCACAAGTGATGGTCCCTACGAAAAGATGAATCAACTGCTCTTTTCGCGTGGTTTCACCAGCGTGGTCGGAACCAATAGCGAGCAGGTATATCACCGCTACCTGCGTCCGGGCGACCAACTGACTATGCGCACGGTGATCGATTCCATCAGTGATGAAAAGTCAACGGGTCTCGGCACTGGTCACTTTGTGAGCACCCGTCAGGATTACTACGACGCCGACAATCAACTCGTTGGCTCGATGCTGTTTCGCATCTTCCGCTTCCAACCCAAGGCCCGGGCCGCAGCCCCAAAGCCCAAGCCACCTCGACCAAAGCCAGCCACCACACACGACAATCATTGGTGGTTCGTTGCGCTCAACGAAGGCGAGCTCTACGCCCAAGCCTGTTCGGACTGCGAGCGTGTCCGCTTTCCCGCCGGACCCATGTGTCCCAACTGCCATTCGTTGCAGTGGAACAAAGTGAGCCTGCCAATGTCGGGAACGATTCACAGTTTTGTGATCACTCACTTCCCACAGGTACCGAGTTTCGATTACCCACTGCCCATCGTGCTGATCGATATCGACCCAGTTCAGGGTCCTGGCGGTGATCGCGTGCGCCTGGTCATGAACACTGCCGATACCGATGCTGACGCTCTGGTCATTGGTGCGCGGGTTCGCATTGAAATTCGTTCAGTGGACGCCGAGACCAAACTGCCATTCGCCATTGTGGATCCTTCACAGAAAGCCGCCTCATGAATTTCGATCTTTCCGAAGAACAGCGCGTCATCAAAGATTTAGCCCTCCAAATATTTGAAGGACAGGCCACTGTCGAACGCGTCAAAGCCGTCGAGCACGGCTCGGGTTTCGATGCCGATCTCTGGCAGCAACTTGCGGCGTCGGGTATTCAAGCATTGTGTGTACCCGAGGAGTTCGGCGGAAGCGGCTTTGGAGCCGTGGAGTTGTCACTCGCTCTCATGGGACAGGGCCGTTACGTTGCCCCCGTTCCCTTATGGACCACTGGCGTGACCGCACTGGCCCTCGCTGACTTTGGTTCCCCGCAACAGCAAGCCACCTATTTACCTGGTATCGCCTCGGGTGAGATCGTTGCCACCATTGCTCTGGCGGAATCCGGAGCCAATGACATCCTGCGCCCCTCAGCTCACGCAGTGACGACCCAAGACACTGTCACCATCACGGGCTTTCGTCCGGCGGTTCCCCAGGCTCCGCATGCCACGATTGTTTTGGTGCCGGTTTCCCTCGATGGATCCCCAGCACTGGCCATCATCGAAATGTCCGATCCGGGTGTCACCATCACCCCGGTGCGCACCACCAATCACGAACCCCAAGGTCATTTGGATCTCAATGTCACGGTTCCGGTGTCACGCATCTTGGGTCATGGCACCGACGTTGATGGTCGCGAGGCCCTGCGCTCAGTTTTCGAATATTCACTCGCCAGTTTGGCGGCAATTCAAGTGGGTGTCGCCGAAGGCGCCTTGGCCTACACCGCTGCGCATCTGTCATCACGAACTCAGTTCGGCAAACCGTTGGCCGCCTTCCAAGCCACTACTCAGCGCGCCGCTGATGGATACATCACTACCGAAGCCATGCGAGTGACCGCCCTCAATGCTGCTTGGCGTCTCGCTGAAGGGTTCGATGCCCGTCGTGACGTGAGCGTTGCCGCCTATTGGGCCAGCGAAGGCGCACAACAAGTTGTGACTGCAGCTCAACACCTGCATGGCGGTATCGGATCCGATGTCGACTATCCCGTCCACCGCTACTTCTTGTGGGGCATCCAACTGGCCAGCGTTCTCGGTTCGGCGAGTGCGCATCTCGCCCGCCTCGGCTCGCTCATCGCTCGGACCTGAGCATGATGTCGCAATTGCTCATGATCGTGTCATATTCGAAGGAGATCTCGTGACCACACTTCCCGCAACCCGCACGTTTTCCTCGGTGAACGTCGGCGACGAACTGCCGGCCTTCGATGTGCCCCTGACCCGCACCCTCATCGTTTCGACGGCAATTGCCACGCGCGATTACCAAGTCGTTCATCATGATCCCTCCATTGCCGCCGAACGAGGTTCGAAGGACATCATCATGAATATCCTCACGTCGAATGCCTTCGCCGGACGTTTCGTCACTGATTGGGCCGGACCAAACGCTCTCATTCGCTCGGTCAAGGTTCGCCTCGGAGCACCCAATTATCCGGGTGACACCATGCAGGTGACGGGATCGGTGACCGCCACCGATGATGCCACCAATACCGTGACCATCGCCGTGAAAGGTGCCAACTCACTTGGTGACCACATGAACGCCACAATCGAGGTGACACTGCCATGAGCATCGCCCGCAAAGGTAACTCACTTGGTGGACGAGCCGCCATCGTCGGCATTGGAGCCACCGAGTTCTCGAAGGACTCCGGTCGCAGTGAAATGAGTCTGGCAACCGAAGCTGTGGCGGCCGCTATTGCCGACGCCGGGTTACAACCCTCCGATATCGACGGTATGGTCACCTACTCCACGGACAACAATCCCGATATCGAAATTGCCCGCCATGTGGGAATCGGTGAACTACGACATTTCAGCCGAGTCCACTATGGCGGTGGGGCGGCCTGTGGAACCATCGTGCAAGCCGCGATGGCCGTGGCCTCAGGCGTAGCGGATGCCGTGGTTTGCTATCGCGCTTTCAACGAACGCAGCGGTCGCCGTTTCGGTGCTGGTGTCCAGGATTTGGAGATGGCTGCTACAGCCGAACGAGCCCAGTTCTCCTGGACCACGCCATTTGGGTTACTCACACCGGCCTCATGGGTAGCCATGGTGGCTCGTCGCTATATGCATCTCTACGGTGCGACATCGAAAGATTTTGGCCACGTTGCCGTGGCCGGTCGCCGACACGCAGCCACGAATCCCCACGCCTGGTTCTACGAGCAGCCCATCACCTTGGAAGAACATCAAGCCAGTCGTTGGATCGTGGATCCTTTGCATCTCCTCGACTGCTGTCAAGAGAGTGACGGCGGACAGGCCCTGGTGGTCACCAGCACCGAACGGGCCCGCGATCTTGCGCATCCTCCCGCCGTTGTCGTGGCCGGCGCACAAGGGGCCGGCGCCGAACAATGGACCATGACATCGTTCTATCGCGATGACATCGCCCAGTTACCCGAAATGAAAGTAGTGGCTGATGAATTATGGACATCATCGGGTTTGACACCAGCCGATATCCAGACCGCGATCCTCTATGACCACTTCACCCCCTATGTTTTGATGCAGTTAGAAGAGTTCGGCTTTTGCCCCCGTGGTGAAGCCAAAGATTTCATTCAAGATGGAGCCTTGGAGATTGGCGGTCGACTTCCGATCAACACTCACGGTGGTCAATTGGGCGAGGCATACATTCACGGCATGAACGGTATTGCCGAAGGAGTACGTCAGATTCGGGGGACGAGCGTCAATCAGGTGGATAGTGTCGAAAATGTGCTGGTAACCGCCGGCACCGGGGTGCCCACTAGCGGGCTCATTTTGGGGGTGCGGCGATGACCAAAGACATCGAATTCGAGAATCTCGACGTCATCTCCAACGAGGCTTACAAGAACGGCCCACCCCATGAACTCTTGGCTCGTTTGCGACGAGACGCTCCCATCGTGCGCCACCGCGGAATCGAAGAGGGCTACCCCGAATGGTTCTGGGCCATCACCCGTCACGCCGATGTCGTCGAAGTCAGCCGTAAATTCCAGTCGTATTCGTCGGCCAAAAAGGGCTCGTTGATGAACGAGAATCGCCCCGATTTGGAAGCCGCCCGACTGATGATCGACCTTGATCCGCCCGATCACACTCGGTTACGCAGTTTGGTCAACCGCGGTTTCACCCCCAAGGCCATGAACATGCTCGAAGAGCACTTCCGTGAAGTGGCCGTGCAATTGATCGATGAAGCACTGCAGGAATCCACGATTGATTTCGTCGACCGGGTCTCGGCCGAATTACCACTCATTGCCATTGCCGAATTGGTTGGCATTCCAGTCGAGGATCGCCGCAAGGTTTTTCACTGGTCCAATACCATGATCGGCACTACCGATCCAGATTTCTCCGGCGGACCCGAAGATGCCCAAGTCGCTGCCGCCGAGTTGTACATGTACTCCAATGAACTTGCTCTACAGCGCAAGACCAATCCCAAAGACGACATCATCACCACCCTGATCACCGAACATGAAGGTGACGTGCTGAGTGAACATGAATTTGACTTGTTCATGCTGTTGTTGGCGGTGGCCGGTAACGAGACCACCCGCAATGGCATCAGCCACGGGGTCTTGGCCATGATCGAAAATCCGGGGCAGTGGGAGAAATTGAAAGCCGATCCCAGTTTGGTGAACTCTGCCGTGGAGGAGATCTTGCGTTGGGGTACCCCGGTTAACAACTTTCGCCGCACTGCCACCTGTGACGTCGACTTACATGGTGTGCACATTGCAGAGGGCGATCCAGTGGCCATGATCTATCCATCGGCCAACCGCGACGAGGAGGTTTTCGCCGATTCC
>JBEIGJ010000004.1:0-43664 GCA_040381935.1 Acidimicrobiaceae bacterium
CACCGCGCCGCGATCATCATTGGCCGAGACGATCACGGCAACAAGGCCGAGAACTCCCACCGCGGCGATAGCGACGCCGACGCGGAGAGTGGTGATCGGTGAACTGGTCAGCGGGGAACGTGCGAATGGGGATCCGGAAGCGGGGATCGTTCGTCCTTCGAGTTCGGGGGCCAGCGGTGCGGCATCGCTGAGCTGGGTGGTGAATCGTCTGATCTTGTCGTTCATAACAGCAGCGCCTCCAGGCGGGTACGGGCCCGAGACAGTTCTCGTTCCACAGTTCGGGTGGGTAGACCCAGCAGCGACGCGATGTCGGCCACCGGCAGATCGGCCCAATAGGTGAGATGGATGACTGCCCGCTGACGTTCACTCAGTCGCCGCAGCGCGATCAGAACATCGAAGTCCACGTTCGACGTATCGGATCGTGAAACGGCTATCCCGGTCGAGACATCGCGCTGAAAGGCGCGAATCTCACGGTTCAATCTGCGGGTCGTCGAACGATGCTGAGAGCTGGCCTCGTTCAGAACTGCCCGATACAGATACGCCCGTTGATTATCGACCCGGGACCACTGAGCACCCGAAACCGCTCGCAACACCGCATTGGCGACCACGTCCTCAGCACCTGATGGGCCAACCAGGCCCGAGGCGAAGCGGACGAGTTCGTCGGCGTACTTGCGATAGGTCTCAGCGTCAGCGGGAGTCATCACCAGTTATGACGCCACCGAGGACCGGTGCTCCGCCATTTTCTTGGAAACGAAAGCAAGGAAGATGTCGTCACAAGGACACTCGAGTGTCCCCACCTCGGCGAATCCCACCGGTCGACCCCGAACTCCACCAGACCAATCGGCGTTGGTAACATCACGCAATGGTGTCACCGAGGATCTGGTCAGCCGAGGAACTGGAGAACATGAGTCTCGCCGAGCGCCATGCGATCGTCCGCGATGGAATCGAAGCCGACCTCGGCACCCTGTCGCCGGACCTGCTGGCGCGCACCCGACGGAGGATCGAGTCACACATCGCGTCCAACCAAGACGCCCCAACGCCCGACCGGTGACGAATCGCTGACGCGTCCGCGTCGACCACGACTTCTTCGAGGATCTCGATCGCCAACTCGGCAGCGACCGAGGTCCGAATGGAGAGCCATCGAGTACCGATTTCATCGTGATCGATCTGCCACCAATCGTCGACGAGTTCGCCGAGAACTTCGACGCACTTCCCATGGTCTACCCCGATCGTCCTGACTACCGCATCGTGATCGTCGGTGGAGTCCTCGTCGCAGCGGCAGTCATCATCGGACAACTCGTGGACGACGACAGCGTCGTGCTGCTCGGCATAGAGATCCAACACAGTTGGCTCGACGATCCACCTGAGTCGTGACGCCCGACAGCCTCGCCGGGGTGGGACCGGTCACACGATTTCGTGGGCGAGGGGGGACTTGAACCCCCACGATCTTACGATCACTGGCACCTGAAGCCAGCGCGTCTGCCATTCCGCCACTCGCCCGAGCAACTGAGCCTTCAGGGTAGCCAGCACCAGGCCATTGCCCAACTTGACTGCGGACCTCCCAACCGACCCTCCCCGCTACCCTGTGTTCCTACCTGTGGGACTGCAATCAGTGGAGAATGGTCTGGGACGTATGGTCGAAGGTGTGTTCAGTCGTGCTTTCAAGAGCAATGTGCGACCCATCGAAATTGGGCGACGCATGGTGCGAGAAATCGATGCCAAGAGAACCGTCGACGCCAACGGCCGGCGGGTCGTACCCAACCACTTCGTGGTGCGTCTCTCACTTGCCGATCGTGAAGCCCTGGCCGATGTCGAACAAGCCCTGATCGTAGAACTGGAAACCGCCGCCGAGACCTATTGCACCGATGAGGGATACCACCGACGCGGACCCGTCGTGGCAGTGATCACCGGGGACCCCAAACTTCCCAAGGGCCGGGTGATCATCGAATCCGAAGTGGTGACATCCCGAGCCGATATGTCCGTCGATGTCCAGCGTCCGACGCCCACCCTCGATCCCATCGACGCACCTGTCTCCAACCAACGACCAGTTCGCGCTGCGGTACTCTTGCCATCCGGCGATGAGGTGCAACTAGGTACACAACCCATCATCATTGGCCGCCTGCCAGAATGTGATATCGCTTTCGATGATTCAAATGTCAGCCGACGTCACGCCGAGATTTCCTTCAAGGCGGGGGAGTACGTCATCAGCGATCTTGGCTCAACCAACGGCACCAAAATCAATGGATCGCTCATTGATCGCCCATCCATTCTCACCACTGGTGATGTCATCACCGTTGGCTTGAACTCACTTCGCTTTCAGAATCAGCGACCGTGACCGACCGTGACTGATCAATTACTCGGCATATTACGTATTGGGCTCTTGATCTCCCTCTACGTCTTTTTCGCGCGAGTGCTATGGGCAGTTTGGGTTGAAGTCCGTGTCCCAGTCACCCCGCGTTCAGCGATCAAACCAAGTCCGCGGTCGTCTCGATCCAATACCGGAGCCATAGCCCGGGTTGCGCGTCCATATCGCGTTGCTCGGATGCGCATCATTTCACCGGTCACCATGAAAGATCTCACCTTCAACATCACTGATGCTCCCTTCACGGTTGGTCGCCTGGAGGAAAACAATCTCTGTCTGGCTGACGATTCCTACGTCAGTTCGCGACACGCACGCTTGTATCGCATTGACGGGAACGTCGTCGTCGAAGATGTGGGCTCAACCAACGGAACCTTTCTCAATAAAGAGCCGATTACTGGTGCCACCAAAATACGCATCGGTGATCGCGTACAAATTGGTGGAGTCATTCTGGAGGCCGAAAAGTGATCCGAACTACCCATGGCGCCTCCACCCATATCGGCCAAGTACGACGCGATAATGAGGATGCTTTCGTAGCAGTTGACGGCTTGTACATGGTTGCCGACGGCATGGGGGGCCATTCTGCTGGTGAAGTTGCCAGTGCCCTGACCGTGGCCACTCTAAAAGATGCCTACTGCGGCACACAGCCAGGACTGCACACCCCCGAACAGGTGGAAGAAGCTATTGCCTTAGCCAATACGGCAGTCTTCATTGAAGCTCTGGATGATTCATCGAAGGCCGGTATGGGTACCACTCTCACCGGAGTCGTGGTTACCAATGCTGCGAACAACGAAGTTGTGGTCGTCAATGTCGGAGACAGCCGCACGTATCTGTGGCGTGATGATGCCTTGCAGCAGATCACCAAAGATCACTCCCATGTGCAAACACTGGTGGATCGCGGTGCGATAACACCAGCCGAAGCGCGCGTGCACTATCAACGCAATATCGTGCTGCGCGCCATTGGTATCGATGCCGATGTACAGATTGATCTCTTCCCCTTGACAGTCGAAAATGGTGACCGCTTCATCATGTGCAGTGACGGATTGGTCGATGAAGCCGATGACGATGAGATCGTCAATGAGATCCGACTCCGTGAAAATCCCCAACAACTTGCGGAGCGTTTGGTTCAACTGGCAAATGACAATGGAGGACGCGACAACATCACCGTTGTCGTCGTTGATTTCGAGGTCGCAGGGCCGATTGCAGACGTCACGACGGCTCAAGGCTCTGATCGTGAGGTTCCTGCTGGGGCCACATCTCATCCAGAGGTCGTTGGTTCTGAGAATTCAATCAACGCTGCAGTTGCGAGCAGCACATCGTCGGAGACCTCATCGCCAACATCGACCCAAAAATCTTTGTGGCTTCAACGCATTACTCCAAAGGTTGCCATTGCTGGAGCAATTGCTGTCGTTCTTGCCGTCATTGTCACCGTCGTCAGTGCACTGTGATGCCTACGACAGGATCATTGAGACGGAATCACTCGGACGGGATGAGTCGGAGATGACCACCGCAACATGAACACTGCGCTGAGTCCCGTGGCCGCTCGCCGGAGGGCCACAGAATTCCGCCTGGTCCTGTTCGCGGGCATCATTACTGCCAGTGCCTACACACTGGCCTCTCTCGGCCAGAACGCCGTCATTCCCCCGCGCATCTTGCCGTTTCTCGGAGTCTTGCTCTTGATCCTCATGTCGGCTCATATTGCCGTGCGTTGGCTGGCAGTTGGTGCCGATTCCATCTTGCTGCCACTCGCCACATTGCTGAATGGCATTGGCTATGTCATGATCGCCCGACTATCCGAACGACTTGCGGGACTGCAAACCACTTGGACTTTCATCGGTGTCGCAGCCTTCGTCGGTGTGCTGTTCGTCGTTCAACGCGTCAACGATCTCTTGCGCTACTCCTGGACGTTTTTTGCGCTTGGAGCCGGCTTACTCGTTCTGCCCATGGTGCCCGGTCTGGGATTTTCGGCTGGTGGAGCGCGCATCTGGGTGAGCGTCGGCCCCATCAACTTTCAACCCGGGGAATTCGCCAAGGTTGCATTGGCTCTTTTTTTCGCCAGTTATCTCGCTGACAATCGCGAACTGCTCGCCACTGACACGCGGCGCATCGGGCGCTTCACCTACCCCGAACCCCGTCATCTGGTGCCGCTCTTGGCCGCGTGGAGTTTTTCGGTGGTCGTCATGGTTGGACAGCGGGATCTCGGATCAAGTCTGTTGTTCTTCACGTTGTTCATCGTCATGGTCTGGGTGGCCACCGAACGCACCGATTTTCTGGTTGTTGGTCTGGGACTTTTCATTGGTGCTGCTTTCACGGCCTACGTACTTTTCGATCATGTACAAACCCGGGTCGCAATTTGGCTCGACCCATGGAGTCGATATCAAGGCAAGGGCTATCAAATCGCCCAGAGTATTTTCGCCCTCGGTAGCGGAGGAGTAGGTGGCACGGGTCTTGGTCTCGGGGACCCGACGCGAATTCCCGAAGCCAAGAACGACTTCATCTTTGCCGCCATAGGTGAGGAACTCGGTTTGTTCGGAGCAACGGCTGTCTTGTTGGCCTACTTGCTGATGATCGGCGCGGGGTATCGCACTGCCATGCGCACCGACCGAGCATTCGAAAAACTCCTGGCAGTAGGACTCACCACCATCATGGGCATTCAGGCCTTCATCATCATCGGTGGAGTCATTCGCGTCGTGCCTCTCACCGGCATCACACTTCCTTTCGTGAGTTACGGCGGGTCCAGTTTGGTTGCCAACTACGTCATCTTGGCTTTACTGATCAGAGTCAGTGATAGTTCGGCGCGAAGACTCGGTGAGATTCCCGATAAGGCCACCCTGGGAGACAAGGTTGCGACCCGACGGGCCTTACGTCGAGCAACCCGTCAGTACAAGAGTGGCTATGGCACACCGAGTGCTGGACCCGGGCAGCCATGAATCAGCGCATTCGCCGTCTCACTGTGGTGCTCTTGGTGTTGTACGCCGTACTGTTCATTCAACTGAACGTGATTCAAGTAGGACGCAAGCCTGCGCTTGATGCGGATAGCCGCAACACCCGCCAAACCGTGCGTGACTTCAATGATCCCCGTGGAGATATCCGCACCATTGATGGTCAGATCATTGCGACATCAGTACGAACTGAAGACGGAAGTCCCTTCAACTGGCAACGGGTCTATCCCTTCAACGAGTTGTACAGCCACATCACCGGGTATTTCACTTTTGGTTACGGAGCAACCCAAGTTGAAAAAGTGCGTAATGACGTGCTGGCTGGACGCACCGTCGAACAGCAAATCAAAGGCATCAGTGCACTTTTCTCCGATGGTGATACCACCGGCACCGTGGAAGTGACGATTGACTCACGACTTCAGGAGGCTGCTCGCGCTGCCCTTGGCGAACGTGAGGGATCAGTTGTCGTTGTCGAACCATCCACCGGTGCAGTCAAGGCCATGTGGAGTTGGCCCAGTTACGACACCAACATCGTTTCGGTCCACAATTCCCAAGTTGCTGGTGACACCTTCAAATTTCTCGATGCCATCCCCAGCAAACCTTTGTTGGGAAACGCCTATCAAGAGCGTTATATGCCGGGCTCCACTTTCAAGATCATCACCACTGCTGCTGCACTCGATGCAGGACTGATCACTCGTGAGTCGGTATGGTTAGAGGTAACGGAATTCTTACCACCGCAAACTGCTGATCCCATCCAGAACTACGAAGGGAAGATCTGTGGCGGAGACTTGGTCGAAGTTTTCCGCCGTTCCTGCAACACTCCTTTCGCCCGAATGGCCATTGAACTTGGCCCTGAAGTGATGACTGAAGCCGCCCAGCGATTCGGCATCGGCGAGCCGTTGCCATTTGATTTACCGCGAGCAGCGAGTAGTCGCTTCGGAGATGTTGAGTACTTCACCGAAAATCTGCCCCTGCTCGGTATTGGCGGGTTCGGCCAAGGTGACACTCAAATGGTCCCGCTACATATGGCCATGGTCACCGCAGCAATTGCCAACGGTGGCGTGATGATGCGGCCCTATTCAGTGCAGGCCACGTATGACCACGATGGACGATTACTCCAGCGCACGGTGCCATCGGTCTGGCGTATCCCGATGTCGGTCGGAGCGGCCTCCCTTCTTACCGAATTGATGATCGAAGTTGTTAACAGCGGTACTGCATCATGCTGTTTCGATCTCGCCGGTGGAGTTCAAGGAGCCGCCAAAACCGGTACGGCACAACTGAACGCCAGCGGTGAACCCGAACGATCCCATGCATGGATCGTGGCCTTCGCTCCCGCCGAAGCCCCGCGTTATGCCATCGTGGTCATGTTGAAGGGCACCGACGCTGAAATCAGTGCCGGCACAGGAGGCTCCTTGGCCGGCCCCGTGGCCGCCAAAGTGCTGAATTCCGCTCTGGCACTGCCATAAACCCTCAATTCTTCGTCAATCCGCGGTCAACGGCCCTGCTGGCTCGACTCTGCTGGCTCAGTATCACGGGTTCGGCCCAACTGATTTCAGTCACCATTCACCAACTAACCAGCCGACAGTTGGCAACGCGCAGTCTTAGGTAGCCTCCACCTACGTTATGTCGGACCATGGAGCAGTCATCCTCAACGACCGCTATGAGATGCAACAGCGCATCGGACGGGGCGGTATGGCCGATGTCTACTTGGCTCGCGATGTGCTGCTCGATCGTCTCGTGGCCATCAAGGTGCTTTTTCCGGAATATGCCACCGACCCCGCTTTCGTCGAACGATTCCGTCGCGAGGCCCAGTCGGCAGCCAATCTGAATCATCCGAACATCGTCAGCGTCTACGACTGGGGTCGTAGCGAAAACACGTATTTCATGGCCATGGAATACGTACCTGGTCGAACCCTGGCTGAAGCACTTCATGATGTCGGTCAAATCGATGCCATGAAGGCTGCAGAGGTCGGTATCGAAGTTGCCGCGGCCCTGGCCTTTGCCCATCGCAACAATGTCGTTC
Organism: Acidimicrobiaceae bacterium; assembly: GCA_040381935.1. Classification (GTDB taxonomy): domain Bacteria; phylum Actinomycetota; class Acidimicrobiia; order Acidimicrobiales; family Ilumatobacteraceae; genus Casp-actino8. The sequence continues at coordinate 7,322 of JBEIGJ010000004.1, forward strand.
ATCGCGATATCAAGCCCGGGAACATTCTGATCGGTTCGAGTGGCCAATTGAAGGTTGCCGATTTTGGTATCGCCCGGGCGATGGGAAGTGCTGCGGATAGCAGTCTCACCCAAGCTGGAGCGGTCATGGGAACCGCCGCGTATTTCTCGCCAGAACAAGCCCAAGGCGGACAACCAGATCCGCGATCCGATCTCTACTCACTGGGGATCGTGCTCTATGAAATGGTGTCGGGACAACCGCCATTCACTGGAGACAGTCCACTCGCTATTGCCTACAAACAAGTTCATGAACAGCCAACACCGCTCCATGAGTTGGCCCCGAATGTCCCACGAGCCTTCGAGGCAATCGTGGCGCGTCTGCTCACCAAGGATCCTGATCGGCGCTATCCAACCGCTGAAGCAGTTCGCGATGATCTGCGGCGTTTTCGCGATGGCGTTCCAGTTCAGGCACTGGCTGCCATCTTGAATGAGAAGCACAGCGACCCCACTCCCCCGTCCACCGTTGCTCCCACCACGGTGATCCCCGCGGCAACCGGCGATGGAACACCTATCGCAGGAACAACCAGAGTCCTACCCCGAACCACGATCAACGCCAATCCATCGCTTCCCCCCGGCTACACCGAAAGTTTGTCGGTGATATCGCCGAAAGAAGATCTCACGATTCGTCGAACTGGACTGATCATTGGCGCTTCAGTGCTGGCGCTGGTGGTCATCATCGGTGCAGTCGTGGCCTTCAGTGTTCTCAGTCGTAGTTCGGGCGGATCAGCCACGGTCCCTATCCCCGATGTCAAGGGTCGAGTTCTCGATGAAGCAGTTGCCATTTTGGAAGATGCTGGCTTCGAAGTCACTCCTGTGGCTGAGGAGAATTCGGACATCGAACCCAATGTTGTTTGGTCTCAGACACCCGAAGCCGGTGAGTTGCTCTCCGAAGGCGGAAAAGTGTCGATTGTCTACAATCCCACGAATACACCCATCCCGGTACCGGACCTAAGTGGACTCACGGTCGAACAAGCCCGAACTGCGCTGCTCAACCTGGGACTCACCATTGGCCAAATCATCTTCCAAAACGATGAAGAAATAGCGGAGAACCTCATTGTCTCCACGAGTCCGCCCGCCGGGGACCAAGTACTTGGTGGAGTGACGATCGACCTTACCGTCAGTCGGGGTAGTGGAGCCGTTGTTATCCCCAATGTCCAAGGTCAGTCGACTCAAGCTGCTCGATCCCTCTTGGAAGGCGAGCCGTTCAAGTTTCTGATCACTCTGGTGGAAGAGCCGAGTTCGACCGTCGACGTCGGACGCGTGACCCGCACCAGTCCGCCCATCGGATCACCAACAACCAAGGGTGCACCGATCACGATCTATATCTCGACCGGTGAGGCCAAAGTTTCTATTCCCCCGCTCGTTGGTCTGACCGAAGCCGAAGCCCGCTCTCTCCTAGCCACTAAAGGCCTGCGAGTCACGGTTGAAAATCTCGAATTGGCACCCGGTAGCCCGAACGATGGACGAGTCGTGTCACAAGATCCCAGTCCGGGGGTTGAAGTTGCACCGAACAGTATTGTGCTGCTCAAAGTTGGCGTGGCATTGGTACCGCCGACGACGACGTCGACCACGGCCCCACCATCACCGGGTGGCTGAGCGACTACAGGACCGCAAGAAGTTACGCAACAGATCGTGACCGGAGGTGGTGAGAATACTCTCGGGATGGAATTGCACACCTTCGATGGGAAGGGAATCGTGCATCACTCCCATGATGATTCCTTCATCAGTTTCCGCAGTGATTTGCAAGCATTCGGGAAGCGTTTCACGGGCAATCACCAGCGAGTGATACCGAGTAGCAACGAGCGGCGATTCAATGCCGTGAAAGACACCTGCGCCATGATGTCGGATATGGCTGGTTTTACCATGCATCAAAGTTGGTGCCAGATTCACCATGCCGCCAAATACATGGCCGATCGCTTGGTGTCCCAAACACACGCCGAACACGGGAATACCACGCTGGGCAAAGGGGACGATTGCGTCGCAGATAATGCCCGCATTTTCCGGACGCCCCGGTCCCGGTGACAGCAGCAGCCCATCGACCCGCAAATCGAGGGCTTCGTCAACGGTGAGTTCATCATTGCGGTACACCAGAGGATCGGCCCCGAGTTCACCCAAGTACTGCACAAGGTTGTAGACGAAACTGTCGTAACTATCGAGAACCAGGATCCGGGTCACCCGCTCAGCCTGCCACCAGCACGGGAAATTCAAACCCATTGCAGATATTCACGCTGACATTTCTCGAATGGCCCTCAAGCGCCTACACTGACCCCTCGTGGCACCTCCGAAACGCAAGACTGGCGGCCGAACGACGCCTAAGGGAACCCGACCCCAAGAATCTCGTCCTGGTCGACTCCATGACCCACGTTCAAGTACTCCGGAGTTCGACGAACACGGCGTCGCCGCATCCTCCCGATACACCCCACCTATTCCCAAGTACGTCAAGGAAAGCCCTCGTTGGGTGCCGATCCTGATGTTCGCCCTGTTCATCTTCGGCGGCCTGGTGATCTTGCTCTATTACTTGGGCGCCGTACCTGGCGGCCGCAGCAACTATTACCTTTTGTTGGGTCTTGCCGGCATCCTGGGCGGTCTCTACACCGCCACCAAATACCATTGACGCCCCGGTCCCCCATGTCTTTTCCACAGTCTGTGGATAAACCAGGGGATGTTTACGTCAATGTCATTTGGAAGCCGTTGACAAAACTCGGAAATTTCACCGTCCGTTGAGAGTCCTCAACCGAAAAACACCTGGTCAGAGCTCCGTGGCGATGAGATCCATATCTTCCATACAGTGCCGAGGTGGCTCTGGATCCTGCTCGGGGGCCATGGTCATTTTGAGTTCCACTCCACACAGGCTGCAGCGATAGCGAACATTGACCTTGCGAAGTTCCCCTTCGGGGGGCGGGGGCGGCAATGGGGTTGTCATGCTCCGCAAAAGGCCCATGCCAACGCGCCACATGAAAACAAAGATCAGGATCCCGCCGACAGTCCAGATGATGCCAGCGAGATCCATGATCCTCAGTCCTCTCAGCCGAGTCGTTCGATGATGGTGGCATTGGCCATGCCGCCGCCCTCACACATGGTCTGTAGACCATAACGACCGCCCGTGCGCTCCAACTCGTTGAGCAACGTGGTCATGAGACGGGCTCCCGAACATCCAAGTGGATGCCCGAGCGCAATCGCCCCACCATTTGGATTGACCTTTTCCATATCGGGATGGAATTCCTTCTCCCAGGCCAACACCACCGAGGCAAAGGCCTCATTGATCTCGACCAGATCAATGTCTCCGATACTCATCTTGGCTCGCTCCAAAACTTTACGAGTCGCCGGAATCGGGGCGGTCAACATATAACGCGGATCGTCGCCCGCCAGGCTGAAGTTCACAAAACGCGCCCGCGGGGTCAGACCCAAAGCCTTGGCCTTGGCCTCACTCATAATCAACAGAGCTGCCGCACCATCAGTGATCTGCGATGAGTTACCAGCAGTCACTCGTCCACCCTCTTCTTCGGAGCGGAATGAGGGCTTGAGTTTGCCGAGACTCTCCATTGTTGTTTCGCGCAAACCTTCATCGATGGTCATCATGTTGCCCTCGGCATCGCGCACCGGAAGGATTTCCCGATCGAAACGCCCCTCACTGGTGGCCCGAGCCGCTCGGAACTGAGACTGCACACCGAAACGATCCATGTCTTCACGAGTGATATTCCACTTATCAGCGATGAGTTCAGCCGAGATGCCCTGAGGAACAAGTCCACCCTGATCCTGATAGCGGGCACCCACTTTGGGTCCGAAAGGCCAGCCGTACTTTCCATCACTCATCGATGCACCCATCGGTACGCGGGTCATGACCTCGACTCCGGCCGCTACGACGACGTCGTAAGCACCAGCCATCACCCCTTGTGCAGCAAAGTGAGCAGCCTGTTGGGAAGACCCACACTGCCGATCGACCGTGGTTCCGGGAACAGATTCGGGCCAACCCGCAGCGAGCACCGCATTGCGGGCCACATTGGCGGCCTGCTCACCAACTTGCATGACACATCCCATGACCACATCGTCGATGATGCCGGGATCGATTCCCGTGCGCTGAATCAAAGCGTTCATAGTCTCCGAGACCAAATCGACCGGATGCCATTCCTTCAATTTGCCGTTGCGCCGCCCAAGTGGGGTACGAATGGCATCAACAATGACTGCTTTGTCCATGATGGACTCCTCTTCGTGTCTAGGTGATCTCGTCGACGTCGACTGATTCACTACCTGCCCAGTCTGCTGTCCCCAACCGGAAAAGAACGAATTTGAGATCCTGTGGTCAACAGTTCCGGCCATCGAGTTGGTTGAAATCCTGCCTGCTCCCCCGAATCCGCCTAAAACACTTCGAGGGGCCACCAAATTTCGGGAGTTGTTCCCGGTTCGAAGGCGACGATGCCGAACCGCCGACCGGGAGTGGGAGTGAGAATGTTGAAAGCGGCCAATTCCTCGACCGCTTGGCCATCCACCAATCCCTGATCAATCAGATCCGATAGCGCCAGAGCCACCAACGGAGAATCGAGTGTCGACAAAGCATCGATTCGACCTGCACTTCGTAGTTGCTCGGCAATGAATATTTGGAGAGACGCAACCCGGGCCTCGGTATCGGCGGTGAAAGGGGAGACCAAACTCACTATCTCGGCTCCGGGAGCCGCTGAAAGCAACGACCAGGCAATTCCGGTATCACACACCATCCAGATCGTGGTTTCGTCACCAAGAGGTACAACCCGATCACCAAAAACCCATTCGGTTTCGCCATCGATTCCCGAGGAAATGTTCCAATGTTCAAGTTCCCACACAATGGCCGGATACAAACCAACCAAACCGGCATCACCCAATGTGAGCCGAATAGTCCGCTCCGACTGATCATTGGATGGAGACGTGTTTTGTTCCAAATACACGCGAGCTTGATCAATAGCCCGCTCAACGGCGACAACGTTCTCGGTCACTGTGTTGTATCGACTAACCGGGGTCAGAGCCGCACCGCCGGCGACGATCACACCAAGAGCGGCCACGATCAATAGCAAGCGCCGCTTCAAACCAACCACAGCCACAATGACGGCGAGTATCCACCCCAGGACACTCAAGGCAATGATCGCCCGCCACAACACGACATATGGATAGAGAGGTCCTTTCACTCTCGACACACTCAGGATCGCGATGACCAGACTGACCCAGACAACCGGGGCCAATGTCCACAAACGACGCATCACAATGCTTTCGATCTGCGGACCGCCATCACGATGATGTGTGGCCCGATAGGTCACCACGGTGGTGAGAAGAAGACCTGCAATGACTGCGACAAGCCACCACAATGTGGCCGTTGGAGCCTCACCGATAATTTCGGTTTCCGCCGGGCCGCGTAACCATGAGGCGCGCGGACTGAATTCAAACGACATCGCTCCCAGTGCCCGGGAAATCCCGATCGACGCCAAAACCCCCTTCGAGGATGCAGCAGTGGACGCCAAGAAGTTGGCGATCTCACCAAGATTCCGGATCACTGCGCCAATGTTGGTCAGCCATGGCAAGAACAAGACCATCGATGTGGCCATCGGTCGCGCGATAGCCCGCGGATTTCCGCCGGTCCACCAATACAGACCAAGTGCCAACATTCCAATAGAACCGATGAGTGGGGCGTATCCCACATGAATCTGCACTACAAGCGCTCCTGAAAAGATCAGGATCCATACCGCTGCTCGATCACGTTCAACGGTTCCCCATACCGCCATCATGAAGACCACAAAAATGGAAACCGCAATCAGCGGTGTCCAGGGATCAACTGGTGTCATTCGTTCAGATGCTGCCCAAGTCAGCAGCATCACCAGCACTGCTGCACACGAAGCCACAACTCCGGCACGCCGGAAAGCCAACCAGGCCGAGAGCAGCAGGCAGACCGCACTCATCATGCTGACTCCGAGAACCACTCCCCAGCTATCGCCACCAGATAACCACGAAAAAGGAGCCAACAAATAAAAGAGTGCCGCACCGGGATGACTCCATCCGTGCCAACTGTATTGACCTAAAGCTGGTAGGTGACCCTGAGTGATATCAGCGACCTGAAGTGCTAGTACCGCCCGATCACCAATCAGGCGTGCACCCGATGAGATGACCCGAATTGCGCCGACGATAATCACCAAGAGCCCAACCGCAGCCGGAATAATCCATTGGAAACGTCGAATCACTGACCGGAAGTTCACTTCTTGAAGGGTGAGATTTTGGCCAACGCCCGCACCAAAGCGCTGACTTCAGTTTCCGAGAGCTCTCTCGCGAACTCTCGTTGGATCGCCCTTCGATACAAGATGTTGGCATCGCGCCATACCAATCGGCCCATACGAGTGAGGTGCAGGATCACGGCACGATTGTCATCATTGGACCCTGCTTCAGCACGAGTGACATATCCACGCTCCACCAAAGTGTTGATTCGGCGCGAAAGACTGCTCGGTACTGCCGCCAATGTTTCACACAGTTCCTTGAAACGAAGTTGATCGTTGTTCTGGGCCAATGCCGCTAGGACATCGAATTGCGGGAGCGATAAATGAAACTCATCGGCCATCTCGGCTTCGATCAAACGAGAGACAACTTCGCCAGCGGTTTGAAAACTTCTCCACAGTGCGACGCGCTCGGCATCAAGACGAGGCATTGTTCATTACCATCCCGAAGTCATGGCATCGTCTTGCGCGATACCGACATCGCCAAGCCTACTCAGTTTGCCGAGTTCTGTATAGAGGCAACATATTCTTCGGCGCGATCCCAAGATGCTCGCTCGGCCAGCAAAGTTCGAAATGGCATCAACTGTCGCGGGCGGCTGACTCCAAGAGCAGCAACGAGAACTCCGTTCTTTTCATACAGAGCCACAAAAGAACGTTCATCGGGTGAACCGAAAACCACATGAACACTTTCATCACCTTCGGCTCGACCAAGAAATTGAATACGCGCCGTGAATTGGTCACTCCAAAAAAACGGAACGGCACTATAAGGCTGGGGTTCATCACCATGACTGACAGCGAGCAAATTCCGCGCCGCCATAGCCCCCTGCTCCGAAGCTGTAGTCCAATGTTCGACCCGCATTTCACGGTCATATACGGCGTTGAACCAACGGCATACATCCCCCGCGGCATAAACCAGTGGGATACCGGTGTTCAAAGTGGCGTCGCAACGAATTCCATCTTTCAGTACCAGAGGCGTTCCTTCCAACCACTGTGTCGCTGGCGAAACACCGATACCGACCACGACGACGTCCGCAGGCACGATCTCGCCGTCATTGAGCCGCACACCGCCGACTCGACCAGGCTCTCCTTCAATGAGACCATCGACCAGCACCGACATCCGCAATGTCACACCGTGGTCGTGATGAACCAAGGCCGCAGCATGGCCCATATCCGCTCCGAGTCCGCGCATCATCGGCGCTTGGGCACCTTCGAGAACGGTGACCGTGGCTCCCAATGCGGTTGCAGTCGCCGCAACTTCAAGACCGATGAATCCGGCACCAATCACCACCACTGCAACTCCCGGACGAAGTTCGGCCCGGAGAGCCAGGGCGTCATCCATCGTGCGCAACGTGTGGATGCCCTGCCACGAAGGTTGGCCGGGTAAGGCACGTGGCAATGATCCAGTAGCGATGATCAGCCCGTCATAGGAAACGTGTTCACCTGAGGCCAAATGCACCGAATGGGTCTCGGTATCAAGACCGGTTGCGGCCACACCCAATCGCCAGTCGAGATCGAGTCCGTTCAAGTCATCGGGTTTGCGCAAAGCAATGCGATCTGGTTCCCATTCACCAGCCAATAACTTCTTCGACAGCGGCGGCCGGTCATAAGGGCGATGCGCTTCAGCCCCGATCATGGTGATTCGACCGGAAAAACCATCGGTGCGTAACGTTTCTGCGGCCCGCAATCCGGCCAAAGAGGCTCCGACGATGACGACTGACGCTAGTTCGGTAGCAGGCACGTTCTCTACGGTAGCGACCGGGCACACTAGAGGAGTGCCGGATGATTTCATATTCATCGACGATCCTGCTGATCCGCGCCTATCGGATTATGTAGGCCTCTCCGATCCAGAATTGCGACGCCGTCCTGCGCATCAATCCTTCTTCATTGCCGAGGGTTTGGAGGTTGTCCGCCGGCTTTTGGTCTCCGGCCTCACAGTGCGTTCGATCATCGTCGCTCCGAACCGATTGGAACGACTGCGACCCGATCTTGCAAACGTTTCCTTTCCCGTGTTCGTCGCGGCGCGTCCTGTCATCTCGGCAACTGTTGGTTACTCCATCCATCGCGGGGTCATCGGTTCCGCGTATCGACCGATCGCTCCATCGTTGGACGAAGTCTTGTCAGCCCCTCCAATCGATGGCGTTCGCCACCGACTCGCAGTTCTCCAAGGGGTCAACGATCACGAAAACCTGGGAGCCCTGGCGCGATCTGCTCATGCCTTCGGGGTCGATGCTCTCATCCTCGATCCGAGTTGTACCGACCCCTACTACCGCCGATGTGTCCGGGTGTCGATGGGAGAGATCCTTTTTGTCCCAGTCATCACCCTGGGCATGGATGATCTCATTTCCACTGTGCATCAGCACGGAGGAACAGTGGTGGCACTCACACCGCGACGAGACGCCCTCCCGATCCAGCACATGCCAACCACGTTGGGTCCGTTAGCGCTCATCTTCGGCGCCGAGGGTTACGGACTACCCGAGTCCACCCTGCAAGCCGCTGATGCTCGAGTACGAATCCCCATCGTCGATGCGGTCGATTCACTCAATGTTGGTCACGCCGCGGCAGTAGCTTTCGCCCTCACTTTTCGCGGTGAGTGAGTCGGCGAGCGGTGGCTACATCGAAATAATCGGAATCCAATGTGAACAGGCCATCACGGACCGTATGCAATGTCCATCCGGGTATCGAGCCCCGAGGCATATGACAGGTCCACTGCGACCAGCCGACCTGCTCGTCTCCAGCACAATCATCGAGAGTGAAGGTCATGCCCTGACTGGGCATCTCTTCTTCCATCCGAGCCAGATATTCAGAGACCGCTCGATGACCTTCGAACCGGCCATAAACCTGGTCGGTGAAGACCGCGTCGGAAGAAAAGAGAGCGGACAATTCGCCGTAGCGAGCACTCGTCTGCAAAGACCAAAAACGCCGAATGAGTTCGGCTGCAGAACCGTGCGACGATGTGCCTTTCACTTGTTTGGCCGCTGCACCAAGGTCGGGTTGCACGTCAGGGCGCAATGTGGCGTAACTCGCGGAATCGACGTAGTCAGCCGCATAACACACTTTGGAATCACGCAAGCGATAAAGACTCTGACCGCTAATGGGTTTGAGTTCACCCCCGGACGGAACCATCATGGTCCAACGCGCCCAACCCACTGAAGACTCGGCAACAGTCTCCCAATCGGCAAAGAAAACACCCATCTTGGGAATCACCCGTTCCATCTCGGCCATAAAAGAGGTGATGGCCGTCTTGCCAATTTGTGGGCCGGCAAAAGGATCGCAATAGACCGCGTCTTCGGTGAAAAGTTCCACGAGGCGCGTGTAGCGCTGATCGTGCTCGATCGCTCCAAAGCGATCAATGATCTCAGTCGCCGAATTCATCGGAACCACCTTTATTAATCATCGTCAAGGTCATCATCATCCTGGTCGCCCGCCGCTTTGTCAATGGATCGACGCAGGAAGGATGGACCACCGACCGGACAATTCACGTCGATGATTCCTGAACTCCCGGACATACCAAGGCCGTCATACTTGCTATCTGGCATATCTGACTGGTCCTTTGGACCGTGACTAATAGTGGAGACGATGGGAATCGAACCCACGACCCCCTGCTTGCAAAGCAGGTGCTCTGCCAACTGAGCTACGTCCCCTCATCGGCTATGACAGGCTAGCCGGATGTCGTCCTGGTCGTTGAGGACTTGAACGGACGAGTCGTGGGCCCGATGGCACCAGACCTACTGTTACCTCCATGACTGATACGTCTATGAGCACATCAATGAATTCTCAGATGGCCAATTCCGGTACCCCGGGAGGTCGCCCTCAGCGTCTGAAGTTCGGTACGTTTCTGGCTCCCCATCACCCGGTTGGCGAGAACCCAACCCTGCAATTTCAGAGCGATCTTGATTTTGCCGCCCACCTGGACCGCCTGGGATTTGATGAGTTTTGGTGCGGGGAGCACCACTCCAGTGGCTGGGAAATGATCGCTTCGCCAGAGATGTTCCTGGCCGCAGCCGGTCAGCGGACCCACTCCATCATGTTGGGCACCGGTGTCATGTCACTGCCATATCACCATCCATTCAACGTGGCTCAGCGGATGGTGCAACTCGATCACATGACCAAGGGACGGGCCATGTTCGGTGCCGGTCCTGGAGCCTTACCCAGTGACGCCTGGACTTTGGGAATCGATCCCCTGGTCCAGCGTGATCGTCAGGACGAGGCCATGGATGTCATCCTTCGACTTCTGCGAGGTGAAGACCGCTTCACTTACGAAAGCGACTGGTTCACATTGCGTGATGCGCAACTGCAACTCTTGCCCGTTCAGGATCACATGCCAGTAGCCACAGCTTCCACTTTGTCCCCCTCGGGTATGAAACTGGCGGGAAAATATGGGTGCGGTGTGCTCTCCATCGCCTCCAATAGCACCGAAGGTTTGGCTGCACTGCCAACACAATGGTCCTTTGCTGAAGAATCCGCTATCGCCCATCAACAAGTAGTCGACCGCCGCAATTGGCGGGTGATGATGAGTTTCCATCTGGCCGAAAGCCGCGACGAGGCTCGCAATCAGGCAGTTGACGGGCTCCAACGTTGGCACAATGAGTACAACGTGTGGACCCTAGGCCGTCCTGGCGCTGAGCATGTCGAGAACAAGTGGGATCTCTTGGAAATGATCACCGCCGGTGGCACCGCCATTGTTGGCACCCCCGATGATTTGATTACCGCAATTCGTCGATTGCAAGACATCACCGGCGGATTCGGCGTAGTCCTCGGATTCGCTCACGACTGGGCCAACCGCGAAAACACCTTACGCTCCTGGGATCTGGTGGCCCGTTACGTCATACCGGAAATCAATCGCACGACGGCTCGCCAGCGCGACTCGATGAAATTCCTCAATGACAATCAAGCCACGTTGATGGCCGGAGCCGGTGCGGCCGTGATGCAGAAAATCATGGACGATGAACGAGCCTCTGCTGAGCTGATGACCATGATGCAAAACATGCAGACTGGCAAAGATGACCGCTCGAGTACCTTCCGTCCGGGCGGTGGCGTTCGCGACGATCAACTTCCGGTCAATGACTAAGGCCGCTGAGCAACGATCGATCGTGGTTCGATACTCATTCAGTCATCTTTGAGTGCCACCGCATTAGGGGTCACGTTCATTTTCGGTTCGTATTCGAGAACTTCGACGTCGCGAGCCTCGATCCCCATGGTCGCTCGCAGTTCGGAACGACAGGTTGCACAGGGACCATAGAACTGACCGTCATGCATTCCATGACAGCGCGGGCACTCAGACATGACTCCGTCAGATGACATTGACTATTACCAACATTGATTCTCTGAATTGCTCGTCATCATTTGATCATGCACCCTACTCTTGCTTTGTGCACGTTGATGTCATGACCACACCTCTACCCCTGCGCCAAACTGGTGATCACGCCCGACGCGCCCAGGCGGCCGGTTTTTCTGGATTGCTTTTTACTGAAGCCGGACGAACCGCCTATCTCAATGTCGGTGCTGCCGCGGTTGCTGCTCCGGGCCTCGAACTATCGACCGGAGTTGCCGTGGCCTTCCCCCGAAGTCCCTTCGTCACTGCGGCAACAGCCTGGGAACTTCAAGAAGCGTCGGAGGGACATTTTCGTCTCGGTCTTGGAACGCAAGTCAAAACTCATGTCGTGCGACGCTATGGCGTCGACTTTGATCGACCAGGACCGCGACTTCGCGATTACGTCTTGGCGGTGAAGGCGTGCTTTGCTGCTTTTCGTGGTGCGCCGCTCGAACACCATGGCGAGTTCTACGAATTGACCTTCATCACTCCGCAATGGAGTCCTGGTCCAATCACGGCTCCCGATCCCAAAGTCGATATCGCAGCCGTGAATCCGTGGATGTTGGCCATGGCTGGAGAGGTCGCCGATGGGGTGCATGTCCATCCCATTGGTGAGCCCGGATATCTCCGACGTCATGTGATTCCCCGCGTCGCCGCCGGAGCAGAACGGGCCCGACGATCACCGAGCGATATTGATTTGATCGTGCCGGTCATGACTATCGTTGGCGACTCTGATGAAGAGCGCCACACTGAGCGTGAACACCTACGGGCCATGCTTAGTTTCTATGGCAGCACACCGAACTACGCCTTCATCTGGGATGAAGCTGGATTCGAAGGAACCACAGCGCGGATCAGGGAAAAACAAAAGGCCGGCGATTTCGCCGGGATGGCGGCCCAGATCACCGATGACCACGTGGCAGCCTTCACGACCGAGGCCACCTGGGATTCTTTAGCCACTGCTCTACTCGACCGATATCGCGGTATCGCCACCCGACTCGTGCTCTACAACGCCGGACGCGACCGCGAACGATTCGAACGCTATGGACAGGTCGCTCGAGAGATCGTCACCCACACCATGTAGCTTTCCCGGGGTATCTTTCCCGGGCTAGCTTTCCCGGGGTAGCTTTCCCGGGCTGGCCTTCCCGATCTGACCTGCTCAGGGCCCATTTTCCCCAGTCTGTTCCGACCCCACCGGTAACCTGCACCCATGGCTGGTGACCTGATCTACGCATTTCGCATCTCACGCCTGCCTTTGCTTGATGCGGGTGGAGCCAGCATCGGACGTCTCGAAGACATCGTGGTCGTTCCCGGGCATGGCGGAAGTGCTCCGCGTGTGGTCGGCTTCACAGCTATCAGCCAGCGGCGCAGAATTTTCGTCAACGCTGCCCGCATCGCTGAACTCGGTGTCGACGGTGCACGGTTGCGCTCATGGGATATCGACCTGCATCCTTTCAAACCTCGCCCCGGTGAACGTCTACTTGGTCGAGACGTCATCGACCGTCGCGTCGCCAATGAGACGGTTTCCGATATCGCGATGCGCGAACGACTCGATTCCGCTACCGGTGGCTGGGAAGTGACCCATGTTCGCCTCGCACAGCGCACCGCACTTGGTCGCCGTGCAAGTCATCGTCTCATTGATTGGCACGAGGTGGCCTATCTCTTTGCTGCTGCCACCGAAATGGCTGCTGAGGCTGCCCGTCTGCGAGATATGCATCCCAACGATGTGGCCACCGTTATTCGCTCCCTTCCTTTGAACCAGCGCCGTCAATTGGCCGAAGCCATGGACGACGACCGCCTGGCGGATGTCTTGGAAGAACTCCCCGAATCAGAACAAGTGGGATTGATCGAAGGCTTGAATATGGAACGCCTTCTCGATGTTCTCGATGAGATGGAAGTCGACGACCTCGCCGACTTGCTGGCAGAAATGCCCGGTGAAAAGCGCGCACGCATCCTCGAAGCCATGGATGACGAGGATGCCGACATGATGCGACAACTTCTCTCTTATGAAGAAGGAACCGCTGGCGGACTGATGACCCCTGAAATCATCATCTTGGGACCAACTTCCACGGTGGCTGAAGCATTGGCTCAGATCAGAGACCCTGAATGGATGGTTTCCATTGCCGCCCAGGTGTTCGTCTGCCGACCACCGTATAAATCACCCACTGGTAAGTATCTCGGTGTGGTTCACTTTCAACGGCTTCTCCGTGAACCTCCGAGTATGGAACTCGGTCGATGTCTCGAAACCGAACCCACAATTACTCCCGATATCAGCGACCGTGAAGTCGCCGAGCGACTTGCCTCGTACAACATGCTCTCCATCGGAGTATGTGACGAAGCGGGCCGTCTCCTCGGGGCCATCACGGTGGACGATGTGCTCGACCGCACCTTGCCTACTGGATGGCGACAACGCCGACGTCAACAAGCGCCCACGGCGCTCTGATACCAATCACGACATAACGAGGAGGTGAACATGAAACGCAAAGGAGGCTTGACAATCCCGCGTCAGCGCAGTCGATTCGGCGTTCACTATGACACCGAGGCGTTCGGCCAATTCTCAGAGTCGATTGCTCGCACATTAGGGACCGCTCGGTTCCTCGTATGGCAGTCATGCACCATCGTGCTTTGGATTGCGTTCAACTTGCTTGCGCCTGGAACATGGCAATTCGACTCCTGGGATCGCGGTCTTGTGCTGTTGACCTTGGTGCTTTCCCTACAGGCCTCCTATGCCGCTCCGCTCATTCTGTTGGCCCAAAATCGCCAAGAAGGTCGCGATCGATCACAATCCGAGATCGATCGTCGCGTCGCCGAACGTACCCAGGCCGATACGGAATTTCTGGCTCGTGAAATCGCCAGTGTTCGCGTCTCTCTCACCGATATGGTCACCACCGAGGATCTGCGAGATCACCTAGATATTGATGACCTGAACGAAACACTGCATCGTCTCACTAGCCTCGTCGAACAACTCTCGGCAAGGCTCGATGCTCTCGACACATCAGTGAACAATTAAAGAGCGATTGGCTTTTTCTTACAGATATCACATCGACCGATGAGGTCCAATCGATGGCCAACCAACGCAAACCCTGTTTCTTTGGCTATGTGTTGCATTCCATCTTCCAGGGCCTTTTCCACGGCAGCAGGCATATCGATATCCAACACAGTTCCACAATCCATACAAACCAAATGGTGATGATGGCCTTTGAGATCTTCGGCTAATTCAAATGCTGCTCGCTCACCGTTGGTCAGGACTTTGACTACAACACCAGCGGCCTCGAGCACCGCCAAATTGCGATAAACGGTGCTTTGTGGAAGATCATCGTCGGTATCAACGATGTCGGTTGCCACTAAAGGGTGGGGTGAGACCAAAAGCGCCTCCACTAATCGGCGACGTCGTGAGGAATACCGCTGATTGATGGAACTCAGTCGCTCTTTGGCGACTTCGTGGATATCTGAACTGCCCATGGTCGCCTCTTACCCTTTCCCTGACCACGACGATGAACGATTGCTCACATCTTCACCGTGAGCGATGCCGACCCCACGTATTCAAATATTGTGATTCCTCGATGTATGACATCATCGATCAAGACACGGTTGTTCATGGTTGGGCTACCGAGAACAACAGCACCCGCTTCCAAAGGATGGCCTGCTGTCGTTTTCGGATCGAGATTCTTCAGCACATAGTCAGCAGTAGCGGCGGCAACAGCAGCGGCGATGATTCCCGTACGTTCTGCCACCCCAGCAACCTCGGTGAGTCGTTGTCCATGACGTGAACCGCGCACCTCGACCCGTACTCCACCAAGTCCCCCTTCGGGATGCGGCGGGGCCAACATTGGTAACCGCGATGTCAATCGATCTCGTCGGTTGGCAGACATCCGAGCACTAATTCGCTGCGCCTCCGGGAACGCTATGTGCAACAGGATCGGGTCGGACATAGCAGCCCGGTAGCAATCCTTACCCCCTATGGGTTCGGGAAACCAGAGGAGATCCCGGCCGCTGCCGCCTGGGCGGTGAATCCATTCTCCATCGTGCCAACCCCAGGCTTCACCCGCTAGAGCCATATGGTGCTGACGAGCACAAGCTGGTCCTCCAGTCCCGTGAGAGGCCACATGAATCTCGTCGATCACATCCACGCGCAATCCCAGTTCGGCGGTCAAGAGACCTGACAAACCTGGACTGGCCGCCGCCCCGACGAGCAGGGATCGTCCCTGTTGGAGCGCCAAAGAGCCCAACTCCAAGAGTTGCTGGGTATCGCGTACATCATCGCTGGTGCTCACCACGTGGTGGCCGCGTTCCAAGAGTTGGTGCGCCCAGGTCACCTGCGAGGACCCCGTTGCCAGAATCACCACCGGTGTGGTCACTGGATTCAAGGTGGCGGGGTCCAATAATTGCTCGACGGTCGCCCCACGGGCCAATGTACGACTGACATCGGCCTGATGGTCATGAACCAACACCCGACGCCCATCAGCCGCAAGTTGGCGAGCAACGCGTCCCCCGACAACTCCCAGACCGATGACGGCCACGCTGGTCGTGTTCACGACGGCGGACGCGTCAGTTCTCGCCATCCACCCCGTTCAGGAGGGACGCCACCTCGACCGCGCACACGTAGACCTCCAGCGACCACAACGGCCACCATCAACGCACCTATGGCTCGTCGGAGCATTTTCACCGTGGGGCTAACAAGAATCGAACTTGTGACCTCATCCTTATCAGGGATGCGCTCTAACCGACTGAGCTATAGCCCCGGCGTCGTAGCACCCTATCGGTGGGGGGCACCCTGACTCAACCGCCGCGCCTGATCCTTGGTGAGCTGGGAGATTCCTCGCCCGGCCCTTTCCCCTCCGAAGATCGACGGGAATGATGACTTTCCACGACCGTGAGGCGAATACCACCCACCAAATCGGTGATCAGGTTGAACGTTGTCACGGCCAAGACTGCCAGTCCCGTCAATCCTGCGACCGCAAAAAGACCGAGGATCCAGGCTTGGTGGAACAGCTCGCCACCGTTGAATTCGAAGGTCTCCCAGCCAAAACTTTCCATGAACCGTTCCACGTTGTCGACTGTGCCGGTGGCGTTAGCAACATTCCACAAGAGAACTCCGGCCAACAGCAAGATGATGTACAAAACGAAATGAGCCAACAAGACCACTCGAAAAACACTGAGGGGATCGATGTACCGCACCGTGCGAGTGGTTCGACGAACCGCCGGCCGTTCAAAACGGATCGTACGTCTATTCTGATCTGAAAGCGTCGGGCTTCCACCTTCGTCGGAAATGGCAACTACTTCCGTTGTAGCGCCGGTGGGTGCGGCACTGATCCTTGGCCTAGCAGGCTTCTTCGTGGTGAAGGCACTTGAATTCGACGGACGCTCCGTGGTTTTCGGGGACGGTTCTTCATCGGGAAGGACCGCCGGAACGATGAACAAAGGATCGTCGGTATCGGCCACGTCATCAGCGTAGACGAGGCCTGGGGTACTAGATGATCAGGGTTGTGTCGAAGCTCGGGCCCGAGCGACATAGTGATGACCAGGTACTTCGATGGCTGCTACTGCGACGACGACGTCGAACCCGGTCTCGACGGTGCCTGTCATCTGTACCTCGACCATGCGCACTCGGTTGCGGGTTGCCACGAACTGGGCTAGGTCTCGATCCCCTGTGGCCAAGGCCAAAGCAACAGCGTCGACCGCGTTGTCAACCCGCATCATGTGCCGATGAACTCCACCAACACGGGCGGTGACGGAACTGGCCAACAATGACAAGGCCACAACCGCCATCATCAATGGCGTCGCACTTCCTCGGTCGACGTTATGCCATTCACCCCGGCCGGGAACCGTCATGCGTCGTCAGTTGAAATGATCAAGGCCACCGATGTCACGGATTGCCCACTTTCCACCGTCATCACCCGAACTCCGGTAGCGGTTCGACCTTGGGATGAAATATTGCGTACATCAGTACGGATAGTGGACCCGCCTGAGGTGACGGCCACGATCTCGTCATCGATACCAGCCATGAACGCCGACACGACCGCACCCTTTTTCTCTTTGATCTGGATTCCCCTCACTCCAAGACCACCGCGGGTCTGAGGTCGGAATTTATCCAGTTGCGTCCGTTTGCCATAACCAGCTTCGGTCACCATGAGAATCGCCGCGTCATCGCGAGCCACATCCACACTGACCACTTTGTCGTCAGCACGAAGTTTCATACCCCGCACACCGGCCGCGGCGCGTCCCATGGGTCGCACTTCGGACTCGGAGAAACGAATGGTCATACCGCTCCGACTCACCATGAAGATGTCATCGGTGCCGCTGGTTTCGATGACTCGCACCAACTCGTCGCTGTCACGCAAATTCAAAGCAATAAGACCGTCTCTGCGTGAATTGTCGTATTCATTGAAAGCGGTTTTCTTGACCACACCTTGTTTGGTGGCAAAGAACAAATACCGCTCGGCCGCGAAATCACGCGCCTCGATGATGGCTTCGATGGTCTCACCCAATTGCAGTGGAAGCAGGTTGACGATCGGCACACCTTTTGCCGCACGCTCTCGCTCAGGAAGTTCGTGGGATCGCAACCGGTAAACCCGACCACGATTAGAAAAGAAAAGGAGATAAGCGTGAGCAGTGGTGAAAACGACATGCTTGACAATGTCGTCCGTTTTCAACTTCGCTCCCGTCACGCCCTTACCGCCGCGTCCCTGGCTCTTGAAGTTGGCAGCCGCCACCGTTTTGACGTACTGAGCTTCGGTCATCACCACGACAAGTTCGGTGTCGTCGACCAAATCCTCGATACTCATGTCACCGGAATCCAAGGTGATCGGACAGACGCGCGGAGTTGCGAACTCCTCTTTGATCGCCCCCATCTCCTCGGCGATCACACCACGCAACTTGTCGTCATCGGCCAAAATGGACTGCAGTTCAGCAATACGCTCGGTCAGTTGATTGATTTCGGCTTCAAGATCGATACGCGATAAACGCGTCAGTTGTCGGAGTTGCATATCGAGAATATCGATGGCTTGAACTTCGGTGAATTCGTAGGGTTCGACCATCAAGGCAGCCTTGGCTGCTCCTGCATCTTCGCTTTCCCGAATCAACTTGATGATCTGATCAATGACATTCAGTGCTTTGATGCGGCCTTCCAAAAGGTGCATCCGACGCTCGGCTTTGTCCAAACGAAATTGCGTACGTCGGGTCAAGACTTCGATCTGATGTCGGATATATCCGTTCAGGGCATCCACCAGCGTCAATTGACGTGGCACCCCATCGACCAAAGCCACCATGTTGACACCGAAACTGGTTTGCAATTGCGTTTGTTTATAGAGGTTGTTCAAAACCACATTCGCATTGGCGTCGCGCTTCAGTTGAATGGTCAAGTAGGTCTTGCCGCCGGATGAACCATCGTTCACGTCGGCGATTCCATCCAACTCGCCGGCATCGACTAGTTCCTGAATACGTCCAGCAATCGAAGAGCAACTCGTCTGATATGGCAACTGAGTCACCACGATCTGCATACCACCACGTTTGGTTTCTTCAATCGTTGCAGTAGCCCGCATTTTGATACTGCCGCGGCCGGTGCGATACGCATCTTGAATACCTGAACGTCCGAGAATCACACCACCGGTTGGAAAATCCGGCCCTTTGACGAACGCCATCAGATCTTCCGTGGTTGATCCGGGATTTTTCAGCAAGTGAATACAGGCATCGATGACCTCACCCAAATTGTGTGGGGGGATATTGGTGGCCATACCCACAGCAATACCCTGGCTGCCGTTCACCAAAAGATTAGGAAAGCGAGCCGGGAGAACCGACGGCTCCTCGCGTGATCCGTCGTACGTGGTGATCATGTCTACGGTGTTTTCATCGATGTCAGCCAACAGATGATTGGCTAACGGATGCAAACGACACTCGGTGTATCGACTGGCGGCCGGACCAAAATCTGGTGACCCGTAATTTCCATGGAAATCGATGAGTGGATGGCGTAGGGAGAACGGTTGTGCCATACGCACCAATGCGTCATAAATCGCGCTGTCACCATGAGGGTGATATTTGGCCATGGTGTCGCCACTGACCCGCGCCGACTTCACAAAAGGACGATCGGAACGGAATCCTTGCTCTTCCATATCCCAAATGATGCGACGATGCACGGGTTTGAGACCATCACGAACATCTGGAAGAGCTCGCGACACGATGACCGACATCGCGTAGTCCAAAAAGGACCGTTCCATTTCATCTTGAAGTCCGATGAGTTGAACCGGAATGATCGGCTCTTCCGGAGTCGCATTTCCTTCAGGAGTGGGTGGTGGGGTTTTTTTACTGGCCATCAGATATCCAAGAACCGAGTGTCTTTGGCATTGGTCTGGATGAAGTGTTTACGACTCTCGACGTCGTCGCCCATCAACACTCCCATCACTTCGTCGGCAAGAGCCGCTTGGTCAACGGTGATCTGCAGCAATGTTCGCGAATCTGCCGACATGGTGGTGGAACGAAGTTCGTCCCAGTCCATTTCTCCGAGACCTTTCAGTCTTTGGAATTCCTTTTTGTGATTCGGGTTTTCGGCGAGGAATCGATCCTTGGCCCCGTCGTCTTTCAAATACACCTTGGCTTTTGCCACTTCAGTGGAATACAACGGCGGTTGAGCAATGTACACGTAGCCCGCTTCCACTAATGGTCGCATCTGTCGAAAGAAAAACGTGAGCAGCAAAGTGCGGATGTGACTACCGTCGACATCGGCGTCAGCCAAAATGATGATCTTGTGATACCGGGCCTTGGCGGAATCGAACTCGTCACCAACGCCACCACCAATTGCCGTCACCAGCGCAGTGACCTCAGCATTTTTGAGCATCTTGTCCAGACGTGCTCGTTCGACATTGAGAATTTTGCCGCGAATAGGCAAGATCGCCTGTGAACGCGGATCGCGAGCGTCTAGAGCAGTGCCGCCAGCTGAATCGCCTTCGACGATGAAGAGTTCGCTTTCTTCCGGGCTACCACTACTGCAATCCTTCAACTTGTCGGGCATCCCTGCACCGGCCAGCGCAGTCTTTCGTCGGACTGCGTTACGCGCATTCTTCGCTGCCATTCGCGCCTGGGCAGCAGCCTGAGCTTTACGCACCACCTTGTTGGCTTCAGTGGGGTTCTCATCCAACCATTCGGCGAGACGCTCGTTGGTGGCCTTCTGTACGAAGGACCGGATAGAAACGTTCCCTAATTTGGCTTTGGTTTGTCCTTCGAATTGAGGTTCACTCAACTTCACCGAGATGATGGCGGTAATACCTTCACGAATGTCTTCACCAAGAAGGTTGTCATCTTTTTCTTTCAACAATCCTCGGCTCTTGGCGTACTTGTTGACCACGCTGGTGAGGGCGGTCTTGAAGCCCTCCACATGCATACCGCCTTCGATTGTGGAGATGCCGTTGGCGTAGCCGTGAATACCTTCGTGGTACCCCGTATTCCACTGCAATGCGATGTCCAGTATCTGCCCTTCGTCTTCCTCTTCGTAGTGGGCAACCTTGGAAAAGAGGGCGTCCTTGGACTGATTCAGGTGCTTGACAAAGTCGACGATGCCGCCCTTGTATTGAAACGACACTTCTTGTTCCTTACCTGGACGCTCATCTTTGAAGGCGATTTCCAAACCGCGATTCAAAAACGCCATGGTTTGCAGCCGTTCCAGAACAGTGCGAGCCACGAAGTCGGTTCCCTCGGAAGCAAAAATGGTGGGGTCGGGCCAAAACGTCACTGATGTTCCTGATGTACGACCGCGCCCTGGCGTATCGCCGGTGATCGTCAGCTTCTTTTTCACCTTGCCACCATCGGCGAATTCCATACCGTGGCGTTTGCCGTTGCGGTCGATCTCGAGCAGGAGTCGAAGAGATAGGGCGTTCACGACCGACACACCCACACCGTGGAGACCGCCTGAGACTTTGTAACCCTCGCCGCCAAATTTTCCGCCGGCGTGAAGGACGGTCAGCACCACCTCAGCGGCGCTCTTGCCTTTGTGCTCACCAGAGGGGTAGGGATCAACCGGAATACCGCGTCCGTTGTCATCGACCCGACAACCACCATCGGCCAATAAGGTCACCGAAATCTTGGTGCAATGGCCAGCCATGGCCTCGTCGACTGAGTTGTCCACGACCTCCCAGATGAGGTGGTGTAGCCCGGCGAGGCCAGTGGAACCGATATACATTCCCGGCCGTAAACGAACCGGTTCGAGTCCCTGAAGAACCTGAATATCTTTGGCGCCGTACTCGGTAGAGGTGGCGGTGGATTTGGTGGGCACGGACTTCCTCGGGATCTAATCAGCCAATGAAACGGTGGGCGCTGCTGGTGAGAAATCGGTGAAAAATGGGCTCAACACAACGACTGAACACTAGTCGCTGGAAGGGTCTGACATGGTGCCACTTCACGCCCTTTATGCAGGGGAAATAGCGTTATTTCAACGGCGTCGGCGGACCCTGATTTCGAGTCTCTCCACGGGTGCTTGATCAATGGCATTCAGGCGCTTCAACAGATCGGCCTCCAGAAACTTGAGTTGGGTAGCCCACGCCGGGTCATCGACTTCGACGATGAGGATCCCAGCATCCAACTTGAGGGGACGGACGTGATGACAGACCGGCTCACCGACCAATTCGGCCCAACGGCCAAAAACCGTGGCGGTCGTACGCCGATCCCCTCCCCGCAACGACTTGAGGACCCTTTCGAGACCCCGAGCAAGCGGGACAGGCTCATTGTTCCCTCTGCCCCGTTGTTCGTGATTGGGGCGATCATGATTGACACGGTCATTGCCCATCACTGATCACACTCCCCGCTTCGATGCGAATGACTCTGTCGGGTCGAGCACTGACCGGTAAGGGACTTGCCGTGGTGATGATCACTTGGCCAGCGGGTAGATGGGAGAGAAGTGCCTCACATCGCCCCGGATCCAATTCCGACAAGACGTCGTCCAGGATCAGTAACGGAATCATCCCGGTTCGGTCGGCAATCAGACCGTGGGCGGCGAGCCGTAGTGAAAGAGCTAGGGACCGCATTTCACCTTGACTGGCATGGGTTCGGGCCGGGAGTGCCCCCAGAGTCAGTTCCAGATCATCGCGGTGGGGGCCAACGGTGGTGACACCTCGACGCACATCATCTTGGCGCGACTCACTCAATGCGTTCCGTAACCCACCACGTCGCCACGGGGGTTCGTACGTCATGCCCACCGCCATAGGACGGCCCGCCAGATCCTGATAGGCCTTTTCGACCAACGGTTGTAATTGAGACGTCAACGCCGCCCGTTCTTGTCCCAATGAATCCCCTATTGTCGCCAATTTTTCGTCCCACACATCGAGGGAGAAGGCGATCTCATCACTCAATCGCCCATTGGCCTGACGTAACAAAGTGTTGCGTTGGCGCAAGACACGATCGAGTTCTAGTCGCAACGCATCGTTTTTGACGGCCACACTGACCAAGGTGTCATCAAGAAAGTGTCGCCGTTCGGACGGAGCACCTTTGACCAACTCAAGGTCATCTGGGGAAAACACCGAAACTCGTAGCACCCCAAGCAGATCGCGTGTTCGCGCCAAACGTTGTTTGTTCACTAGAACCTGAGTTCGTCCTTGACGCTGAATCTGCACTTCGATCAGGAGTTCTCGTCCATCAGCATGACGGATGACAGCTCGGACCGTGGCGTATTCGGCACCTTCTCGAACCACAGCCACCGTTGGTACCCGGCGAAAACTATCCAAAGTGGCAAGAAAGGCCATGGCTTCAGCGACGTTGGTCTTTCCCTGGGC
Source organism: Acidimicrobiaceae bacterium (assembly GCA_040381935.1). GTDB lineage: Bacteria > Actinomycetota > Acidimicrobiia > Acidimicrobiales > Ilumatobacteraceae > Casp-actino8. The sequence continues at coordinate 30,648 of JBEIGJ010000004.1, forward strand.
GTTTTGTCCAATTACCGCGGTGACTCCCGCAGTCAACACAAAAGACGCTTCGCGATAATTGCGAAAGTCGACGAGCTCCAAGCGCTCGACGAACATTAGGACTTGAGTGGCATCAGCAAATACGTGAACTCGTCCTGGCCGACACCGCGGATCATGGCCAATTTGCCAGGTTCACTTGTTTGGATGGTGACGTCGTCGGTTCCCGCCGCGTCAAGACCTGATGCCAACAACTCGTTGTTGAATCGAATTTCGATTTCATTACCTTCAGACGCTGCGTCGATTTCCTCGACCGCTTCACCGTTATCGGGTGTCACCATGCGCAATGTGGCTTGGTTACCCGCGACATGCAAACGCAGTGGGGTCCCAATGGGGTCACGGGCTACCAGCTTCACCCGACGAATGGCTTCTAGCATCAGTTCTTTCGACACCGTCAAAGTGTTTGGCAGTGACGGCGGAATCAATCGTTGATAGTCAGCGAAGGCCCCCGTGAGAAGTCGAGTGACCAAGCGCATTGAACCGACTTCAAAAGTGGCGTCGTTTTCCGTGAGATTGATCGAGACAGTCTCGGCTGCTCCAAGTAAACGAAGAAGTTCTGCCAATGCTCGAGCCGGAACAACAACTTTCATATCGTCGGCAATAACGGTTGCCGAGATGTCTCGAATTGCCATCCGGTACGAGTCCGTGGCCACCAAACGCAATTTCCCGCCGAATCCCGTCATCAAAACACCGGTATAGACACCGCGGGCATCATCGGTACTGGCCGCCCGAACAACTTGTTTGAGAGCGTCAGCCAAGTCCTTTGCCGCCATCGACTGACCTTCACCGACGGTGCCGGTCCATTTGGGGAAATCCCCCTCGACGCCGATTGGAACTGAGAAGTTCACCCGTCCGGCCGCGATTTCTACTTTGTCTTCGGAAGATTCGAATCCCACTGCTCCAGACGGCAACGACCGCACCACATCGCTCACCAACTTTGCGGGAACGAGAACAACGCCATCTTGATATCCCGATACCACGACGGTGACATCGATTGTCAGATCACCGTCGGTTCCGGTCACTCGTAAGGAGTCGCCGACAAGAACCAAGCGCAAACAAGACAACGTCGGGTTTGTAGCCCGGCCCGTCGAAGCCCGACTGGCGGCCCCAAAAGCATCGGCGAGAACATCTCGCTCACAACGAAACTTCACGTTGATCTCCCCTTATCGACACCATGACTGGTTATTGACATCAAATATTCGTACTTCAAGATAGTTGTAGTAATAAGCGCTGTGGATTGTGGATGACTGCTCATTGTCCCAGCACAAGCGCGCTTTTGGGGTGCGCCACTCTGTACACAGGTATCCACAGTCAACGTGGGTGCTGGGTGAAGCGCCGGGGATAACTCGGTGTTGTACACATCGAAACCACGTTTGTGCACACCGTCTATCCCCAACTTGTGTATCTCGTTCGTGTTCATCATCAACTTGTCTTCAAATTGCGCACCAGCATGGTGACTTGGTCATACGTTTGTGAGCGTTCCTGCATGAGACGGGTGATTTTTTCCACGGCGTGGATGACTGTGGTGTGGTCGCGGCCTCCGAAAAGACGAGCAATGGCTGGATACGAAAGATCAGTGAGCTCTCGAAAAACGTACATGGCTTCTTGTCGGGCAGCGACCAAAGGCCGTTGCCGACTTTTGCCCCGAAGCGCTTCAACGCTGTGTCCCAGGAGGCGGGCAATTTCCGTGAGTAATTCTTCGTCGGTGCGATGTTTGGGGACTGCACTCGGCAAGAGATCCTCTAAGAGTCGCTCGGCTTGGGCCACGGTCATGTCGACCCGGTTGAGACTGGAATAAGCGCTGACTCGGATGAGAGCGCCTTCTAGTTCGCGAATGTTGCTGGTGACCCGTGAGGCGATGTATTCCAGGACTTCGGCGGGAACCACCGTGCCTTCTCGTTCAGCCTTGTTGCGCAGAATTGCCAAACGGGTCTCCAGATCCGGCGGTTGAACGTCGGTGATGAGGCCCCAGCGAAAACGTCCGATGAGTCGCTCTTCGAGATTCGGAATGGCATCAGGAACACGGTCCGAGGAAATGACGATCTGCTTATTGGCTCCGTGAAGCGAATTGAAAGTATGGAAGAACTCTTCCTGTAGCCCCTCTTTGCCTTCCATGAATTGGATGTCATCGATGAGCAGAACATCGATATCGCGATAACGACGTTTGAAATTGGCAATCGAGTTGTTTCGAATACCGTCCACGTATTCGTTCAAAAATGTTTCAGTTGAGATGTATCGCACCTGGTAGTGACTGTAATTTTGCAATACGTAATGACCAATAGCGTGAAGCAGATGGGTTTTCCCCAGGCCGGCTGATCCGTAGACGAACAACGGGTTGTACGAACGGGCGGGAGTTTCTGCAACCCGTTGAGCTGCCGCCAAGGCAAAACTGTTCGAAGCGCCGCGCACGAAAGTCTCAAAGGTGTAGCGGGGATTGAGTCCTGCTCTTTCCGCAAGGCCCTCGACTATTTCGGATTCAACCGCTTTGCTCCGGCGGGGAGATGAGGTCTGAGATGAACCGGACTGCGTGGACGTACCCGCCAGAACGAGTTGTTCTGCAGTGTCGTCGGCATTGGGATCGGGGGCGACGACTTCAACCACCAAATTCTTCGAGCCCGCACCAATTTCGGCCAACGCATCGAGGACGATCGGGTGGTAGCGGGACATGATCTTGTCCCGAACAGTCCCACTGGGGACCGCTAAGCGGAGGGTGCCCTCTTCATCGGGAAGAGAATGAACATCATTGAACGTCGAGTACCACACCGCATCGGAGACCTGCGCCCGTAGCAGTTGGGACACGGCTGTCCACAAGCCTTCGGGGTCCTCCACCTGCGGTTCCTCCTTTATTCCTCGTCGTGATCCACAGCGCTATCCACAGTGTGTGGAAACCCCCTGGAATTGAAAATCGGTTCTGACCTGGACCGATAAGTGATCATCAAAGCACACAGGTTCGGAAGTGGTCAGGAAATGGAGACCATAGCAGGCTGTGGATAATCCGCAAATAGCCGAAAGTGGGCTTTTGCTCAATCAGGGTTGCCCTGGTCTGCTCTACACCCGTAGCCTGCTTCTTCGTGCACGTCATCGTCTCGTGAGCCACTGGGGCCAAAGGACGATCGGGTGCTGAAATGTGTGCTTGACCTGGTGTTTCTCATCCAAATTCGGTGGGTGGACTGGTCCAGGAACTGAGGAGTCTGCTGTGAAACGTACGTATCAACCCAATCAGAAGCGCCGGTCGGCCAAACATGGTTTCCGAGCCCGCATGTCAACGCGCGCCGGGCGTGCAGTTCTGAAGGCTCGTCGCCTGAAGGGCCGTAAGCGGCTGTCAGCTTGATCCATCGTCTTCGCAATCGAGACGAGTTCACCCGACTTCGGCGGGAGGGAACACGTGTTCGTAGCGGAGCAGTGTGGTGTGTCATGGTTGCTGATCCTTCACTGGGCGGTCCGCGGGTGGCTTTTGCCATCGGTCGCACCGCCGGAACGGCTGTGCGGCGCAATCGCGCCCGCCGGCAACTGCGAGAGGTCCTGAACGCCCACGCCAGCGAACTGTGTTCTGGGTTGTACCTTTGGGGACTGACTCGGCCAGCGGCGGCGGTGTCTTTCGAAGACCTGTCGATAGCGGTGCCGGCCATCGTGGCGAAATTGGACCGATCATGATTTCTCATCAATCAGGTAGTACCGAGCAACGGTTCGTCCAACGGTTGTTCCTCCGGGCCATCAATTTCTATCAAGTCGGTCGAGAGGGTCGCCTTTCACCGTGCCGTTTCACCCCGAGTTGCTCGGAATATTCCCGCGAAGCCATCGAGACCCATGGTGCGGCTCGGGGTGGCTGGTTGACTCTCCGACGTCTTTTCCGGTGTCGCCCTTTTGGTCCATCGGGATACGACCCAGTCCCCGATCCATCGCCAGGGACAACTAACCCCGGCAATTCTGACCGCTATTCGCTGGTCGAGCAGCAGTCACCACTTGACAGCCCCCATCGACACCCCGTCGCACGAGATCCCATCGGAAGGTCGCACTGACATGTTCCAAGCAGCAGCCTGGTTGATCAGCCAGTTCTACAGCCTCACTTCAAATTACGTCTTCGCTATTGCCCTCGTGGCCGTGGTGATCATGATGCTCATTTTCCCGCTCACGCTGAAGAGCACGAAGTCAATGCTCGAAATGCAACGTATTCAGCCGGAAATGCGTCGTTTACAGCAACAACACCGCGGCGACCGGCAAAAGCTCAACGAAGAGATGATGAAGCTCTACCAGGAGCACAAGGTGAATCCGTTGGCCTCGTGTCTGCCACTTCTGGCCCAGATGCCGATCTTCATCATCATGTTCCGCGTTCTGCACGGTCTGACCAACCGCACAGCGTCTGGAACCTTCGACCCGGATTACATTTCGAAGACCAGCGACCTCTATCTCAGTCTGTCGACCAAGACTGAGATGTTGTCTTTCGGATTGGACTTGTCTTTGACCCCGGTGGAAGCCATTCAGGACAGTCCAGGCAAGGGTCTGATCTACGCCTTTCTGGTTGCAGCGCTCATGGGCTTGTATCTCATTCAGCAACGGATGATTGCGAGCCGAACAGCGAGCCCCACAATGTCGGCTACGCAGCAAAAGATTATGCAGTACCTGCCAGTCTTTTTTGGTTTGTTCCAGTTGTTCTTCCCCGTCGGATTGGTGGTGTATTACATGGCGCAAACGGTGGTTCGGATTGCGCAACAGGGGTACATCACCCGGCGCTTTTATCGTGGTGACAATTCTTTGGGTCAACAAGCGCAGGCCGCCAGTGTCAAGGCACGAGAATTATCGGGGGATAGCGGAGGCGGGCTGTTTTCGCAGATGCGCAAAGACCTGTCCCAAGCCAAGGAAGCTCCGCCATCGAAAAACTCCAACAGTACGAGCAAGCGGGTAACCCCTCCCAAGGGTCGTCCGACGCCGACCAATAAGAATCAACCCAGCAAAGGTCCGGCTAAGGGCCAACCGGCAAAGAGCCGTCCGAAGCCATCTGGTCAGTCTCGGCATCCGAAGCCCCCGCGCCCCTGATCGCCGCCCAGGACCACAACGGCGGGAAGCACACAATTTGAATAGTCACATGATGTGGCAATGTACGAACACGAAAGAGTAGGAATCCCATGGAATGGGTCGAAACGACCGGCAAGACCATCGAAGAGGCCAAGAGTATTGCTCTTGATCGTCTCGGAGTCGCTGATGAAGACGCTGAATTTGAAATCCTGGAAGAACCTAAGCCAGGCCTTTTTGGACGGACCAGGGGCGAAGCCCGTGTTCGGGCCCGGGTCAAACCCCGAATTCCTCGTGCCAAGAGCGATCGGCGGGATCGCCGTCGTCGCGATGATGGTAAGCAGACAGAAAGTCGGGACGGGGCGAAAAAGGACGAAGCCGGCACCGACTCTGGTGATGGTTCGTCCGATGAATCCCGTCGTCCACCCCGGCCCCGTCGCCCCAAGTCCGCCCCGAAACAGGAGAAAACCATGAACGAGTCGAATCGTCCCGCCCGCACCGAATCGGCGGCTGACCCGGCGTTGGTTGCAGCTACAGCTGAGACCTTCTTGCAGGGTCTGGCCCGGGCCCTTGGTGCGGAGGCCACAACGTCGGCCGAGATAGACGGTGACAATATCGAAGTCAATTTGCATGGTTCCGAGCTAGGCCTGCTGGTTGGACCACGCGGCACCACCTTGCAGGCCGTACAAGATCTGACCCGGGTTGTCAGCCAACGTCGGATGGGCGATCACGACACTCGGTTACGAATTGATATTGGCGGCTACCGGGCCAAGCGCCGTGAAGCCCTCAGTCGTTTCGTCACCCAGGTGGCCGATGAGGTTGTGTCCAGCGGTACTGCTCGAGCTTTGGAACCGATGCCGTCGTCTGATCGCAAGATCGTTCACGATGCACTGACCGGACGCACTGATATCACGACCCACTCCGAAGGTGACGATCCGAACCGGCGAGTGGTCATTGTCCCCGTGGTTGCGGGTTCAGATCAGTAGTTTCCTAGTCCGGGGCTGGTCCCCAAGGCCTGGGGCCTACAGTGGGTACATGCCGAAAGAGGCGACCCTCGATCCACAAGATATGAAGATTCTTCTCGATGCGCTGGGCGAAGCCCAGCGCATCGGCATGTTGGGGGACACTCCCCTTCCGGCGGTTATCGAGCGATCCTTGGCTTTTGTGCGGGCTTTGCCGGTTCCGGCTCTCCGGGTGATCGACCTGGGATCAGGTGGGGGTGATCCCGGATTGGTACTGGCGGTTGCTGATCCGAACCTGAAAGTGACTCTGGTCGACCGGCGGGAGAAACGGACGGATCTTCTCAGTCGTCTTGTGGGGCGTATGGAGTTACGAGATCGAGTTGAAGTTATCCAGGCCGATGTGGCGGAACTTCCTGACCAGTTTCCTGGCCGTCAGTGGGATGCCGTGACCAGCCGAGGATTCGGCTCTCCGGAGTACACCGCCCACCATGCTGCTCCACTCGTCCCGCCCGGGGGTGTTCTCCTGGTATCAGAGCCCCCGGCCTCCCGTGGTGCACGCTGGGCCAAACCCGAGATAGAAGCCCAGGGGTTTTCCCTGGTGCGGGTGGATGATGGCGTGGCGGTCCTCGTTCGCATCTGAGGACTTCTCCCCACTTCCCCCATGTTCCACCCGGTCATGTTCCACCCGATTATGTTCCACGTGGAACGTTCAGGACCGGCGGTGGGCAAAAGTGGATGGCCAGCGAAGCCGGTCATGTTTCATCCGGTCATGTTCCACCCGATTATGTTCCACGTGGAACGTTCAGGACCGGCAGTGACTCAAGCTGGCCAGTCCTGAAGCCGGACCCCCTCGTCGTGGCCCTTGCAGACGGGCTCTGCCAGAGCGGCCCATCCCCCAGGCGGTCGCATTTTCCGGTAGAATGACCCTGCTTCTCGGATGGATTTGACACCGATCACGGTGTCTTCGATGAGGAAAACGTCAGAAAAGAATCCCATGATGAACCCGAATGAGCCAGCTGAACATCACCGTACTTTGCCGAGGGTCATCGCCGTGGCCAATCAGAAGGGCGGAGTCGGTAAAACGACAACGTCGGTCAACCTCGGAGCCTGTTTGGCGGAGATGGGGTACCGGACCTTGCTCATCGATCTCGATCCCCAAGGCAACGCCTCCTCGGGAGTGGGCGTTGATTCACGCGGTGTGGAGACATCGATGTACGACGTACTCCTGCACGATGCTCCGATGGAGGATTGCGTCGAAGGAGCCAGCGTCCGCAACTTGTTCGTGGCCCCCGCCAATTTGGAATTAGCCGGCGCGGAGATAGAACTGGTTCCGTTGATGTCTCGTGAAGGCCGCTTGAAGCGGGCCATTGAATCAGTCATCGACGATTACGACTTCGTTCTCATCGATTGCCCACCTTCTTTGGGTCTTCTGACGGTGAATGCCTTGGTGGCCGCAAGCGAAGTACTGGTACCCATTCAATGTGAGTACTACGCCCTCGAAGGTTTAGGACAGCTACTCCGTAACGTGGACTTGGTCAAACGCAACCTCAATCCTGATCTCGAGGTGAGCACCATTGTCTGTGTGATGTACGACAGTAAGACCAAGTTGTCCAATGACGTGGTTCACCAAGTGCGCGAACACTTTGGAGACAAGGTATGTAAAACCCTCATTCCGCGCAATGTCCGCTTATCGGAGGCCCCGAGCCACCATCAGCCCATCAATGTTTACGATCCCTCTTCGAAGGGATCGATTGCGTACAAGAACGTTGCCAAGGAGGTAGCCGGTGGCACGCCGCCCAGGACTCGGTAAAGGACTCGATGCGCTCATCCCCGGTGGGATGGCCGAGACTCCGTCAAAGGCCGCCGGTACCACCAAAGGCGGTCCGGAATTGGTGGACATTCCCATTGGTGATCTGGTTCCCAATCCCAATCAACCGCGTTCATATTTCGATGAGGAGTCATTGAACGATCTTGCGGCGTCAATTCGGGAAATCGGGGTTCTGCAGCCGTTATTGGTCCGCCAGCTCGACGGTGGTGGTTACGAACTCATTGCCGGAGAACGGCGTTGGCGCGCGGCACAACGAGCCGGGTTGCTCACTGTGCCCGCAGTGGTCAAGACAACTGATGACCTGTCGTCGATGGAACAAGCTTTGGTGGAGAACTTGCATCGCAAGGATCTTTCTCCGCTGGAAGAAGCATCGGCGTATCAGCAACTCATTGACGATTTTGGTTTGAAGCACGATGATGTGGCCAAACGAGTCGGCAAGAGTCGCAGTTCGGTCAGTAACTCCCTCCGTCTTTTGGCGTTACCTCCGGCCATTCACGCGTTCCTCGCCGATGGTCGTCTATCTGCCGGACACGCCAAGGCGTTACTCGGTACTCCGGATCGTGCCTTTCAGGAAAGTGTCGCCAAGCGGGCAGTGTCCGAAGGTTGGTCGGTGCGTGCCGTGGAAGAGGCAGTCCGTGATCGGGGTCAAGAGATCGCTCCGTCTTCAACGGAATCAGATGGCACCGGAACCAAGACCAGACCCAAGACCACCAAACTGCGGCCAGCGGGACTCTTGGAGTTGGAAAATCACATCTCTGACTATCTCTCCACTCGAGTGACCGTCACGATGGCCAACAAGAAGGGCGCGGTGACAATCGAGTTTGCCGATCTCGAGGATCTTGAGCGGCTCTACTATCTCATGTTGGGTGTCCGTCATGATGAAGACTGAGACACCAACCCAAACCAAGCGTTGAGAAAGTCTCAACAAAGACTTGAGACTTTCTCTTTACTATCAACGTGCGCGGAAGGCTTTCACACAGTGTGGGGACAAACCTGTGGATAACTCGAGAAAAGCATGGTTTTCTCGGCACGGGGAGAGATGGACCAGGTGAAAGTCCGGTATCGGGTCGCTTTATGCACACCAGGCGAGTAAAGCCAAGAAAATGGCCTCTGCTATCCGCTCACTGCGGGGGAGAAGGGTCTCAACGGGTCCCAAGGTGAGAAGCACCGCTGGCATTTTGGTCTCCCGTAAAACAGGGAGCCGCATACCCTCGACGCGAAGACCGGGAATGACATCGCGTAGATGTCTTTCAATCAGTATGGCGAGAGCACGTCCCCCAGAAGATTCAAATGAGGGAACGGCGTAATAAGCGATGCGGGCTTGGCGCGTGACGGCCGCTTCAAAGCCAACGTACACATCGGCTCCGAACACATTGGCCTTTTGCCAGTGCGCTACTGGCTCGGTTTCGGGCATGTCGATCAACATCGCACCGTGATCTCGTAACGCCGAAGTCAATGCTGCGTGCAAGGGGGCCAAATCACCAAAATGTCCGACAACCACCCGTCGTCCATCCAGTGCTTGGCCGGTACGGGCCTCTTCAGCATCGCGAACTGCAGCAATACCGGGGCCGTCGCCAGTCATCCGGGACAACATGCGCAACATGCCTACGGTGGATGCATGACAAACCCCGTCGACATCGAGGCCCGAGTTCAACTGAAAATCAGATAACGCTCGGGTCGTGAAGGGTCCGAAAATTCCATCTATCCGTCCGCAGTCGAAACCCAATCGAGACAGAATTCGCTGAAGTTCGCCAACATCATCGCCGCGCATATTGGGTGAACGCAGAACCAATGCTCGGTCACCCAGCGCCCATGACGCCTCCAGTAAAGCCGACCAGGACACATCATCGCAGACCCCAGAAACGGAAAGACCGCGATCACTTTGGAACTCACGAACTGCTTGGGCCGTCAACTCACAGTATGTCTGCGGTTCGGTCGCCCCCAACGCAATGTGATGCGACAAGAACCCGGCGTCTCGCAGTCGGCGACGAAGTTCGGCGACCTCTGGACCCGAATCACCGGGCGCGAGCAGCATCAGACGAGGAATTCCTCCAACTCCTGCAGGAGCTGTCCTTTGCCTTTGGCCCCGACCATGCGCTTCACCATTTCGCCGTCTTTGAAGACCAACAAGGTGGGGATGCTCATGACTCCGTATCGCTGAGCAATATCGCCATGATCATCGACGTTCAACTTGGCGATGGTCACCTGACCCGCTTTTTCGGTGGCGATTTCACCCAAGATCGGGGCAATCATCTTGCAGGGCCCACACCACTCGGCCCAGAAATCTACGACGATCGGAACACTTGCCGAATTCACTGTCTCGTCAAATGTTCCAGAGGTCAGAGTCACAATTCCGTCAGCCATGATGATCCTTTAAGTTGGCCTGAAGAGGCGAGTTCGACAGTGCAATGCTACCGCGCACGGTCAGTGCTGTGCTTCCAACCAACGCTCGGCATCGATGGCCGCCATACAACCTGAGCCAGCAGCGGTGATGGCCTGACGGTAGACGTGGTCTTTGACGTCACCGCAGGCAAATACCCCAGGAATATTGGTGAATGTGCTGTCGGGACGGGTGATGAGATAACCCGAATCCTCCATATCCAAGACACCTTTGAACACATCGGTGTTCGGACGATGCCCAATGGCGATGAAGAGTCCAGAGACATTCATGGTGCTGGTAGCGCCGGTCACCGAGTCAGTCAACACGATCGACTCCAATTGGTTTTCACCAACGAGATCGGTGACGACGGTGTTCCAGCGCATCTCGATCTTTGGATTGCTGAGCGCCCGATCTTGCATGATCTTGCTGGCACGAAAAGAGTCGCGTCGGTGAATGATGGTCACCTTCGAAGCAAACTTCGTGAGGAAAGTAGCTTCTTCGATCGCTGAATCTCCACCACCGACAACCGCAATTTCTTTACCGCGAAAGAAAAAGCCATCGCAGGTGGCGCAAGTGGAAAGACCATGGCCGATAAGTCGCTCCTCGGCCTCGAGGCCGAGCATCAAACTTTGCGCACCGGTTGACACAATGACCGCGTCGGCAGTGTAAATCTCGTCTCGAACATGCACTTTGAGGGGTTTATCACCGAATTCAACTTTGGTTGCCTTTGCGGTGAGGAAGGTGGCTCCAAAACGTGCGGCCTGTTCCTTGAAGCGCATCATCAACTCTGGTCCCATGATTCCCTCGGGAAAACCTGGGAAATTCTCGACATCAGTCGTCAGCATCAATTGCCCGCCAGGTTGGTCACTGGTGCTACTGGGTTCGCCTTCGATGACGAGTGGAGCCAAGCTGGCGCGGGCCGCGTATATCGCTGCGGTCAAACCGGCAGGACCCGATCCAATGATGATGACTTGATGATGAGTGGGCATTAGACCCCATCCTTACTTTGGCGTTTGATCATGCACACTGTGCCGACGAGGCAGAGCAATCCGCCAAGAACGAAATACGAGACCCAAACGGCCGTGTCGTGATCGAGAGGCCATTCGATGAAATTGATGAGTGCCCGTGATACCCCCACCAAAAGCAGAATCAAGGCCACGATTCCCAAGAACGCGCTCAGTAAACCAAAGACCAAACCGCGGGCGATGAAAACAATGGGTTTGGTGGTTCGATCACGGACTTTGTCGATGGTGTCGACAATTTTGTCGGTGACCTCTACTGCCCAATTCGGGTCGGTCAATGGATTACCAGCCATGGAGGGCAGGCTACCCAGTGATCTTCGAAGTCGTGAAAGGCAGGCGCTGAACTATGTCTCTAGTTGAAGAACAAGGCTGCAGTCGGTTTGGGAGTAAACACTGAGGCCACCCGAAGATGTTCGGTAAATCTCGACCAGTGTTCCTTGGTATCGGGCTTGTCGGGTGATCAGGCGTTGCGTCTCATCGGTGACACAGATTTGACCAGCCTCGGCAGGTGCTGATGCCTCGGCCGGGAGCTCGATCGACTCGGACAATTCTCGGACCTCGGCGATGGACTGCAGGTCGATGATTTCACGGTTCGCATCGGACGTCGCCATATCGCCCGATTCCACTGACTGGGCTGCTGCGTAAGGGGTGAGGGCGGTTTCAGAATCACTGGCCCTGGTCATGACGTCAGGAGATTCATCGGAACCGACTTGGGTGATGACCAATCCGGACAATACGACAAAGGAAGCAGCGACAGCGGCGACACTGAGCGAGAAACGCTGACGGCGACGGCGGCGATAGGTCGCAACCACCCAGTCGATATGAGGCACATCAGCACTGGGAGCATCGATGCGCATCAGTGATTGACGCTGGCTTTCGAAGATTGAAGCCCGATCCAGGACAACGGAGCGATTCAAAGCAGGAATTTCGTCGGCGGTCACAAGACCATCGACGTATTGACTCGCCAGATCGTCGATGTCATCGTTCATCGATGGGTCCTGAGAGTGAGATGGGTTGTGAGGGTCGTTCATGAGCTCGTCGTTCCTGGATCATTCGTTTGACGCTCGGTACCGGGAGTGGAGTTCCCAACAATGTCGGCCAACCGAGAACGACCTCTGGCGATTCGGGACCGTACCGTTCCAATGGGGATGTTGAGAATTCGCCCGATCTCCTCGTAATCCAAGTCAGCAACATCGCGAAGAACCAAAGCCACTCGGAAATCTTCGGGGACTTGAGCCAATGCAACACTGAGATAATCCGTACTGTCGATCGAAGCTATTGCTCGTTCAGACCTCGAATCCACAACGTGGAGGAGAGTTTCCTCCTGGGCAGGCTGAGGTCGACGTCGTCGACGACGCACCTCGTCGAGGGCTGCATTGGTGGCAATGCGGTAGATCCACGTTGATATTTCCGAGCGTCCATCAAAGCTGTCGATTCGGCGGGCAATCGACATCAAGGTGTTCTGCGTGGCGTCATCGGCGTCAGCATCATTGGTCAAGATGCGCCAGCACACGGCCCGAATCATCGAGTAATGCTCGCGAAGGAGATCATTCAACGCTTCAGGTGTCATACCGGTTTGCTTGATCTTCGCTTTCGAAGACGGTCAAGGCGCCGGCGAAATACGTACTTCGCTGATCGAACCTCGATAAGGTTTGTTGTCACTTCAAAATGTACTTCGGACAATTTCGGTGAAATAGATCAACACGAATTGCGCTGTAGACGTAAATGTAGTGTAGATCTTCAGCCCGTCATCGGCACTACCTTCCCAGCTGGGAGTGC
>JBEIGJ010000005.1:0-36495 GCA_040381935.1 Acidimicrobiaceae bacterium
CGACTGGATCGAATCGTGGCCATGATGGCGGAAATCAGTCGCTCTGGCGCAGTAGCTCTGATTGCCCATGAAGGCGTGACCGTGGACGGTGAACTTGCCATCTCGGGAAAGGTGCGCCTTCGCGCCGGGCAGATAGTCACGGTCGACCAAGGGCGGATTCCTGCCGACCAACTGCCCGTTGCTGATCATGGGGTGAAATTCACCGTAGTTCATCAGGATGAATGGCTGATCGTGGTCGACAAGCCTGCTGGATTGGTGGTCCATCCCGGTGCCGGTCGACCAGACGCCACATTGGTGAACGGTTTGTTGGCGGTATTCCCTGAAATCGCCGATGTCGGTGAAGCCCATCGTCCGGGCATTGTGCATCGTCTCGACAGCGGGACGAGTGGATTGCTGATCGTGGCCCGACGCCCCGAGTCCTATGCGGCGCTCATCGAAATGATGATGGAGCGCACCGTGCATCGTCACTATTCGGCCCTGGTGTGGGGCCATCTTGCAGCCACTCAGGGCACTATCGACGCCCCGATTGGTCGCGATCCTCGTGCGCCGCTACGGATGACCGTCATTGCTTCGGGGAAATCGGCGCGCACCTCGTACACCGAAGTACGGCGCTTCACTAATCCGGAAGTTTCACTGTTGGCCTGTGAACTTGAAACCGGACGCACTCACCAGATTCGTGTCCATCTGCAGGCCATTGGCCACTCAGTAGTGGGGGACTCGACCTATGGCGGCGCTCGCGCCTCTCTCGCCATGGATAGACCGTTTTTGCATGCCGATCGGTTGACCTTCCATCATCCGATGACTGGTGAAGAGATGGATTTTCATAGTCCTCTTCCGGCCGATCTCGAAGCGGTCTTGGCTCGCTGTCACTAGCCGATCGTAAGTGGGGTTGACTGCTGGCAAATCCTGCTATGGTCGTCTCGACCGTCAAACGAGTCCTGTGAGGCTCGAACGGAGGATGAATGATCGATGTGAAGCCGTGTTGGTCCTCGGGCTATAACCGAGGAAGCGAGAGCCGAGCGCTTGCTTTTTCGAAACCGTCCTCCAGTTGTCGTTTCGTCATCGAGGTCGTACGGCGATGAGCAATGGTCTATCTCAGCAGACTTCGCTGGTCTTGACTGATACCGATATCGGCCGGGCGATCACCCGTATCGCCCATGAGGTCAGCGAACGTAATCGCGGCCTGGCAGGAATTGTGGTTATCGGCCTCCAAACCGGTGGAGTGTGGATCGCTGAACGATTGGCGGCGGCGATCGGAGCCATTGATGACAGTGAGAGCGTGGCCCTTGGCCGCCTCGATGTGTCGATGTTTCGCGATGACATTGGGTTGCGTCCAGTGAGCCCCGTTGCTCCCAGTGTCATACCCGTCGACCTGACCGGCTCAAAAGTTGTTCTCGTGGATGATGTGCTCTTCACCGGGCGAACCGTACGGGCAGCACTTGACGCTTTGAATCAATATGGACGGCCGGCCAGTGTGCAATTGGCAGTCCTGGTCGATCGTGGCCATCGCGAATTACCGATTCGTCCGGACTACGTCGGTAAGAACCTGCCGACCAGTCGAGATGAGGATGTCGTGGTTGCCCCAGGTGGCGTCACCTTGATCAAGTCGGTACCGGTATGAAACATCTCCGCAGTATGAACGAACTCGGAGTCGACGGTATGGTGCGCATTCTCCGCTTGGCGACCCACATGGCGGCGATCAATGAACGGGCGATACCAAAGGTGCCGGCATTGACTGGGCGCAATGTGGTGAATCTTTTCTTTGAGGATTCAACTCGGACACGAATCAGTTTTGAAACTGCAGCGCGACGCTTATCGGCCGACACCATGTCATTCAACGTCTCGGCTTCAAGTGTGAATAAGGGCGAGAGCCTGCGCGATACGGTCGAGACGGTCAGTGCCCTCGGAGTCTCAGCCTTTGTCGTTCGGCATCGCACCAGTGGGGTGCCTTGGCAAATTGCGGAATGGACCGATGCCAGTGTGGTGAACGCCGGTGATGGCTGGCATCAGCATCCAACGCAGGCCCTCCTTGATTGTTTCACCATCTTGGGTCATACCGGCCGCCAAGCCGGTCCGGATTGTTTGGCTGGGCTGCGAATAGCCATTGTTGGCGATATCCGCCATAGTCGCGTCGCTCGCAGCAATATTGAAGCCTTTACGGGATTGGGCGCCACGGTGGTTTTGGTTGCACCACGGACATTGATGCCTCCAGACTGCGCAGTCTGGCCGGTCGAGGTCAGCGCAACATTGGATGATGTTGTTCCAAGCGTGGATGTCCTTTATCTCTTGCGTATGCAACGCGAGCGGATGAACGAATCTTTGGTTCCGGATTTAGCTGAGTACTCGCGACGCTTTGCCTTAGATCGCACCCGAGCCCAGCGCTTGAGAGAGGATGCACTAGTGATGCATCCAGGTCCGATGAATCGCGGTGTGGAGATGCTCATCGATCCAGATGAGCTGCCAGGCAGCGTCATCAAGGATCAAGTGACCAACGGAGTGTCAGTGCGCATGGCGGTCCTTTTCGATCTGCTAGCCGGGACAGAACAGTCAATGGAGGCCGTGCCATGAGTATTCATGAGTTGCTCATTGTTTCGCGCGTTGATGCTTCGTCGATTGGAGTCGAGTTGCTGTGATTACCATCCGCAATGCCTTGATCATCGATGAGCCATCGCTCCTTGTCGGTTCTCGGGAACGGGTCGATGTCTGTCTGGAAGGTAATACGATCTGCGGTGTCTACCCCGCACGACAGGGTCCACAAGGTGACCTGGAATTGGACGCCAGCGATTGCGTGATCAGCCCGTCATTGGTCGATCTCCATGTGCATTTGCGTGAACCGGGCCGTGAAGAGTCCGAGACCATTGAAAGTGGTTCACGGGCTGCAGCACTAGGTGGATTCGGTGCAGTGGTAGCGATGCCCAATACCGAGCCGGCTCAAGATTCTGCAGCAGTCATCGCCTTTGTGCGCGAACAGGGCCGACGTGCTGGTTGGTGCGAAGTCGTTCCGGCAGGGTGTATCACCGTCGGGCGCTGCGGCGAGACTCTGGTTCCATTTGCCGACCTGCGCGCCGCTGGAGTCACTCTTTTCACCGACGATGGAAACGGCGTCCAAGACCCGATGCTGATGCGCCGGGCCTTGGAATACGCCTCCGATCTTGGAATCACTCTGGCGCAGCATTGCGAAGTCAATACGTTGACTGCTGGGGCCATCATGCATGAGGGTTCGTGTTGTTCGCGGCTTGGTCTTCCCGGCTGGCCAGCTTTGGCTGAAGAGTTGATGGTGCATCGCGATATCGAATTGGCTCGCCTTACCGGCGGTCGGGTACATCTGCTTCATCTGTCGACGGCGGGCAGTGTGGCTTTGGTACGCGCCGCCAAAGCCGATGGGGTGGCGGTCACCGCCGAAGCGGCTCCGCACCATTTCACCCTCACCGATGAGCTGCTCGCCAGTTTCGATCCGGTCTACAAGGTGAATCCTCCTTTGCGAACGATGTCCGATATTGCTGCTCTGAAAGCTGGACTGCGCGACGGAACGATCGACGCCATTGCTACGGATCACGCTCCCCATGCCGATCACTTGAAAGAGCAACCCCTCGATCAGGCTCCCCCGGGAATGCTGGGACTACAAACTGCGTTGGCGCTGTCCATTACCGAATTGACCGGACCGGGTGATGGGGAGAGTGATTTCATGACGTTGGGAGAGGTCGTGGCTGCGTTGAGTTGGAAGCCTGCTCGTATCGCCGGCATCGCTGATCGATTTGGTCGCCCAATTGCGGTGGGGGAGCCGGCCAATGTGGTGATCTTCAATCCAGGCGAGACCTGGACGGTGTCGCGTCTGGGCCTTGCGAGTCGCAGTCGCAATACGCCCTATGACGGTCGTGAACTGCGCGGCACGGTACGGCACACGATCTTTGGGGGACGGCCAGTGGTCATCGACGGGCGTTCTGTCGAGCGGGAAGCGTTCCCCGAGATGCAAAATTGATAATAATGTTATGCTTTACATAATTATGCAAAACTTCGAGATGAGGGAGCAAACCGATGGTCAGTCCTAGTACTGCTGGGGCGACGGCATCCAGAGAGCCCCAAGAGGCCGCCCTGGTCCTGGCCGATGGCAGCGTGTTCTGGGGAGAGACCTTCGGTCGCGTCGTCCCCGGGGGAATTTCCTCGGGAGAAGTGGTTTTCAACACTGTGTTGTCTGGGTACCAAGAGGTCATCTCTGATCCGAGTTATGCCGGCCAAATCGTGACCTTCACGTATCCGCATATCGGTAACTACGGGACCACGACCAGTGACAATGAAGCACGACGTCCGCATTGTCGTGGAGTGATCGTGCGCGAGCTTTCCCGGCGTGCCAGTAACTACCGTTCGCAATCCGGACTCGAGGCCTATTTGGAACATCACGGATTGGCGGGTATCACCGGTATCGACACTCGTCGCTTGACGCGTCTGTTACGTGATACCGGGGCCATGTCCGGGGCCTTTGGGACTGCGCCGGTAGCGGATTTGTTGTCGGTGGCTCGTCAAGAAAAGGGAACTGATGGCTCGATTTGGTCAGTCAGGTGACCGAGCCAATACCGCGTCGCGTGGCTGGTACGACATCGTCGCCACTACGCGTGGTGGCGTTCGACTTCGGTATGAAAGAAACCATTGTGCGTTGTCTTTCGGGCATCGCTACCGTCGACATCGTTCCCGCCTCAACATCTGCCGCTGATGTCCTGGCTCAGAAACCAGATGGGGTTTTTCTCTCCAATGGTCCGGGCGATCCGGCTGCGGTTCCCTATGCGGTGGAAACCATTGGGCAGCTCTTGGGAGAGGTTCCACTCTTTGGAATCTGTTTGGGCCATCAGCTCCTTAGCCGGGCGTTGGGTGCATCGACTTTCAAACTTCCTTTCGGACACCACGGCGGAAATCATCCGGTGCGCCACGAAGAATCGGGCAGAGTGGAAATCACTAGTCAGAACCACAACTTCTGTGTCGATGAGGCCACCCTCGATCAAAAGGTACAGGTCACTCATCGCAATCTGAATGATGGAACCAACGAAGGTATGAGAGTGGCCTCTCAACGTGCGTTCAGCGTGCAGTATCACCCAGAGGCTGGACCCGGACCGCATGACAGTCGTTATCTCTTTGCCGAGTTTGCCTCATTGATGACGACAGGGAAGTTCTGAGATGCCCCGACGTACCGATCTTTCATCGATTCTGATCATTGGATCATGTCCCATTGTGATTGGTCAGGCTTGTGAGTTCGATTATTCGGGAACGCAGGCTTGTCGAGTACTCAAAGATGAGGGGTACCGCATCATCTTGGCGAACTCCAATCCAGCCACGATCATGACCGATCCCGACTTTGCCCATCGCACCTATATCGAACCGCTGACCTGGGAGGTTGTGGCTCGCATCATCGAACGGGAAAAGCCCGATGCGGTGCTTCCAACCCTCGGTGGGCAAACCGGACTCAACTTGGCCATGGAATTGCACGGGAAAGGTTTGGTAGGGGTTCCAGGTACGCCGGAGTTGATCGGGGCAAACGCCGAGTCCATCTCCACTGCTGAAGATCGCGACAAGTTCAAACGCGCCATGATCGAGATCGGCCTGCGTGTTCCCGAAAGCGGCATCGCCCACACGATGGATGAAGCGACCGCGGTCATTGCCACTATTGGTCTGCCAGCAATCATTCGTCCGGCGTACATCCTTGGTGGACGAGGTACCGGCATCGCCCACACATTGGAGGAATTCACTCATTTGGCGTTCAATGGTCTAGCTGCCAGTCCGATCAGTGAGATTCTCATCGAAAAGAGCATTGCTGGATGGAAGGAGTATGAACTCGAAGTCATGCGCGATCGCGCCGACAATTGCGTCATCATCTGTTCCATTGAGAACTTCGACCCCATGGGTGTTCACACCGGCGACTCGATAACCGTCGCTCCAGCCCAAACCTTGAGCGATGTGGAATATCAAGAGATGCGCGATGCGGCCTTTGCCTGTATCCGTCGGGTCGGAGTAGAAACGGGCGGATCCAACGTCCAGTTCGCCGTGAATCCGGCGACTGGTGAACAAGTCGTCATCGAAATGAATCCGCGGGTCTCGCGTTCCAGCGCTTTGGCTTCGAAAGCCACCGGCTTTCCCATCGCCAAGATTGCTGCCAAATTGGCCGTCGGCTACACCCTCGATGAAATTCCCAACGACATCACCAAGAAGACCCCTGCCAGTTTCGAACCTTCGATCGATTATGTCGTGACCAAAATCCCGCGCTGGGCCTTCGAAAAGCTGCCGGGAACCAGCGGCATATTGGGAACCCAAATGCAAAGTGTGGGCGAAGTGATGGCTATTGGCCGTACTTTCCCCGAAAGTTTGCAAAAGGCTCTGCGGTCGTTGGAACAAGGTCGTTTCGGTTTGAACTGCGATCCAGCCGAAGTACATCTGGCTTCACGTTCGACCGAAGAGCTTCTTGCGGCAGTGGCTGTTCCCACTGCTGATCGAATATTCACGATTGGCGAACTACTGCGACGGGGTCAGACCATTGAGCGAATTCACGATGCCTGCGCTGTGGATCCGTGGTTCCTCGATCAGATGTTGTCGATCGTCGAAGAACGCGAGCACTTGCAGCGCACTGGGTTGACGGCGTTATCGACCCGTGGTTGGCGACGAGCCAAACAGCTCGGGTTCAGCGATGCCCAGTTGGCATTTCTCTGGGATGTCGATGAGGATCAGGTACGACGCGAGCGTGAACGCTCTGGCGTGCTGCCGACATACAAGACTGTGGACACCTGTGCCGCAGAGTTCGAGGCGCAGACCCCGTACTACTACTCGACGTATGAAGATGAATGCGAGGTGGCCCAGTCGGATCGTCAGCGGGTGATCATTTTGGGCTCGGGGCCGAATCGCATCGGTCAGGGCATTGAGTTCGATTACTGCTGTGTGCACGCCTCCTTCGCTTTACGTGAAGCCGGATACGAGACCGTCATGGTTAATTGCAATCCTGAAACGGTCTCTACCGATTACGACACTTCTGATCGCTTGTACTTCGAGCCTCTCACCAAAGAAGACGTCCTCAATGTGATCGCAGTGGAAACTGCGGCAGCGGCTGGTCGTGCTCCGTCGGTGATCGTCTCCTTGGGTGGTCAGACCCCGTTGAAACTGTCGGGCTTGATTCCTCGTGAATTGATCGTTGGTACGTCACCTGCATCCATCGATCTGGCCGAGGACCGAGAAAAATGGAACGAACTCTGTGACCGACTGGACATCCCTCAGCCACCAGGCGGAACGGCGACGTCATTGGAAGAAGCCTTGGCAATTGTTGAAGGTGTTGGCTTTCCGGTCTTGGTGCGACCGAGTTACGTCCTGGGCGGTCGCGCCATGCAGATCGTCCACGATCGCGACCACTTGGAGCGAGCCATGGCCGAACTCATTGGCAATGGCTCCCTGGGACGCGAAGGAGGGCTCTCGGCAGAGCGACCAGTGTTGGTCGACCGGTTCCTCGAAGACGCCAAAGAAGTCGATGTTGATGCAATCCGCGACCATGTCGGAGAGGTTCTCATCGGCGGTGTGATGGAACATGTGGAAGAGGCTGGTATTCACTCCGGAGATTCGGCATGCGCGATACCTCCGCAAACCTTGCAGTCGTGGGTGGTGGAAATCATCGAGGCTTATACAAAAGCCATCGCCCACGCCCTCGATGTACGCGGATTGATCAATGTGCAATTCGCCGTTGCGGGAACCACCGTGTACGTGATCGAAGCCAACCCGCGGGCCAGCCGCACCGTTCCCTTCGTGGCCAAAGCAACAGGAGTTCCCTTGGCCAAAGTGGCAACTCGGGTCATGATGGGGGCAACTTTGGCCGAACTGCGTACCGAGGGTCTTGTCGTACCCTCGATCATGGATGTTGCTCCGACTGATTCTCTTTCTTCAACGGCTGATACCCCTGTGCGCCGTCCGATGGTGGCGGTGAAAGAGGCGGTGCTTCCCTTCAATCGCTTCCCGGAAGTCGATCCCGCTCTCGGTCCAGAGATGCGTTCAACCGGAGAGGTGATGGGAATCGACACCAGCTTTGGTCGGGCCTTCTACAAAGCAGAGTTGGCATCAGGAACGGTGTTGCCGAGTTCGGGAACGGTGTTTTTGTCCTTGGCTGATAACGACAAACCCGCCGGCATCGTGCTGGCCAAGCGTTTGGTTCATTTGGGCCTGGGGATTGCGGCCACGACGGGCACTGCGGCGTATCTGCGGAAATTCGGTATCGCCGTCGACCTCGAAGTGGGCAAAGTCAGTGAGCAGGCTTCGGTGACTGCAGTCGATCTCATTGCCTCGGGCAAGTTGGCCTTTGTCATCAACACCCCGCAAGGTCGCGGCGGCCGAACCGACGGAGAGGCCATTCGCAAAGCCGCCACGGTTCACCGCGTGAGTTCGGTGACCACGGTGGAGGCGGCGTTGGCGGCAGTCCAAGGAATGGCTGAACAGGATTCTGGTCGGATCGAAGTTCGCAGTCTCCAAGAACATCACGGGCGATGAGGTTGCCATGACCTTGGACACTGCGGTCAACGTCGGCTCGGTGACGTTGAAGCATGCGGTGATGACGGCAGCGGGAACGTCGGGGCATGGGGCGGAACTCGACGCTTACGGGTCGTTGTCCTCTCTTGGGGCCGTGGTGGTGAAATCCTTGGCTGCATTTTCCTGGCCGGGGAATCCGGCCCCGCGGTTGCATCCCCTCCCGGCCGGGATGCTCAATGCGGTTGGATTACAGGGCCCCGGCATTCAAGCCTGGATGGAGCAAGATCTTCCCGCTCTGCATCGGTCGGGTGCGGCAGTGGTTATCAGTATCTGGGGGCAATCTCTTGAGGAATACAGTGCGGCAGCGCAAGCGGTGCGCCAAGGCCTTGATAGTTCCCCGCACGGGGAGGCGGTATGTGCCGTGGAAGTCAATTTGTCCTGCCCCAATCTTCAGGGACACGGCATCATCGCCCACGATCACGACCTCGCGATACGAATCATCGAGGTGTGCCACGTTGCCGGCTTACCACTGTGGGCCAAACTCAGCCCGAATACCGATCGACTGGTCGATATCGCCGGCGCGGTTCATCAGTCGGGGGCCCAAGCAGTGACCCTGATCAATACCGTGACCGGAATGGCCCTCGATCCAGTCACCGGTCGCTCAGTATTGGGTAACGGTGCAGGTGGTGGTGTTTCTGGTCCGGGTATTCATCCAGTTGCCGTGAAAGCAGTCTTCGATGTTCGCCGCTCCTGGCCCGATCTGCCGATCATCGGCGTGGGGGGAGTGCGCTGTGGATGGGATGCGGCCGAATTGATGTTGGCGGGAGCCCAAGCCATTCAAGTGGGCACCGCTTCTTTCGCAGATCCCCGAGCAAGTTTCAAAATTGCTGCTGACCTGGATAAATGGGCAAAAAAGCGGGGGTACGGAGCGTTACGAGACTTGTCTGGCTTGGCCCATACGGGCGGTATCCACCCATAGTCACGACCTCGTGGGTAGTTTGCGCGTATGGCAACACCTCCGCAACTCACACCGGAACAGCGTGCTGCGGCCTTGGCCAAAGCCGCAGAGGCACGGGCTGCCCGGGCCGAAATCAAACGTCAACTGAAACTGGGAACGATGACGGTGGCCGATGCGTTGGTCTCGTCGGATGTCAACGTCGGCAAACTCAAGGTCATCGCTATGTTGGAGAGCCTGCCCGGACTTGGCAAAGTCAAAGCCCGCAAGATCATGGAAGAGGTCGGCATTGCCGACAATCGCAAAATCCAGGGGCTGGGCACCCAACAGAAGAAAGCTTTGCTGGAGTATCTTTCCAAGTGAATGATCGGGTGCTTGCGCCCGACTCGACACCTTCGTCCCCGCCACTGATCATCATCGTGTCCGGCCCTGGTGGGGTCGGAAAGGGCACGATAGTGGACGCGCTTTTACAGCGCGATCCGAGTCTGGGTCTGAGTCGTTCGTGGACGACTCGCCTCCGTCGCCCGGGTGAAAGCGACGATGCCTATGTCTTTGTCAGTCGTTCAGAGTTCGAAGAACATCGAGATCGAGGTGGTTTTCTCGAGTGGACCGAATTCCTGGGGAACTACTACGGCACTCCCGTGCCCGATTTGGTTTCGGGACGCGACATTGTCTTGGAAATAGAAGTCGATGGGGCCCAACAAGTGAAGGTCCGTCACCCCGAATCGGTGTTGATATTCATCTTGCCGCCCTCGCGAGAGGAGCAGCGTCGGCGCCTGATCGGTCGAGGCGATCCCGATCACCAGGTATTGGAGCGTTTGCGTAAGGCCGAGGAAGAAGAGCCGGTGGGGTTGGCACTGGCAGATCATTGTGTGGTCAATGACGACTTGGAGCGCACCCTGGATGAACTGACGTCGATCATAGAAATCCTCCGTAGCGCCCGTTGAGGGTTGATCACCGCTAGCCTGATAGCGGTCGTCATCCCGCCTGGGACTGGGCAAACCCCTTGAAAAGAAGTCGAGATCAACTATGGCTGCAACCAATGAAACGATGATGTCACCAGAACTCGAAGTTCTGCTGAGCAAAGTTGATTCGAAATTCAGTTTGGTGACCTTGGCCGCGTCGCGAGCGCGTGAATTGCAGCAGTACTACGCCAAAATGGGGTCGTTGTCGACCAAAGTCATTCCACCCCAAGTTGCGTCCTTGCGTAAGCCCTTGAGTATGGCCTTCGAAGAGATAGCGGTGGACAAAATCGTGCGGGTCTCCGCCGATGAAATGCGCGAACGAGCTGAAGCAGAAGCTGCTGCTCTTGCCGATGCCGCTGAATTCGAGATCATCGGCGATGATCTGCCCTCGATCCCTCGAGTATCAGACGAGGAACTGATCGGCCTGCCGGAGGGCGAATCCCAGGATTCCTGATCATTTATTACGGCGATCTCTGGTCAAAGGAACATCGTCGGATGTGGGGGTTGCCATGTCGGTATTTCTAGGCAAGAAGATCGTCGTTGGAGTGACCGGAGGTATCGCGGCCTACAAGGCCGTTGACGTGTGCCGTCGCCTCGTCGATGCCGGGGCCCATGTCGCACCAGTCATGACCAAAGGCGCGGAGAACTTCATTGGTCGGACAACGTTGTCGGCGCTGTCGAGTGAGCCTGTACAGACTTCGCTCTGGGATGAGGAGTCGCCGATTCCTCATACCCGTTTGGGTCAGGGCGCCGATCTTGTCATCGTGGTACCGGCGACCGCGCGCGCAATAGCGGCCTATGCCCACGGTTATTCCCATGATCTTTTGACCAACGTTCTCATTGCCACGAGAGCACCCGTACTGGTTTGTCCAGCGATGCATACCGAAATGTGGGAGCACCCCGCAGTGCGAGCCAATATTGCACTTTTGCGATCTCGGGGGGTGCACATCGTCGAACCCGAATCCGGTCGTCTAGCTGGTGGCGATATCGGATATGGCCGTCTGGCCGCTCCCGAAGTGATCGTGGCTGCGGCCGAAAAGATTTTGGGTCCCGGTGATTTGGCTGGAGTGCGAGTGGTGGTGTCGGCCGGCGGAACTCGGGAACCGATCGATCCGGTGCGGGTCATTGCCAACCGTTCCAGTGGGAAACAGGGTTATGCCTTGGCCGCTGAAGCCCACTCCCGTGGAGCTGACGTCATCTTGGTCACCACCGCCGATCTTCCGAATCCGCCTGGGGTCACCATTGTCAATGTGGAGACCGCCCAGCAGATGCTCGATGCGTTGCAGGAATCGTGGTCGAGCACTGATGTCTTGATCATGGCCGCGGCAGTAGCTGATTTCCGGCCAGGTCTGTGCGCCCCCGAGAAACTGAAAAAGGATCAAGGGCCACCACAGGTGCTGCTTGAACCAACGACTGACATCTTGCTAACCTTGGGTGCCAGCAAATCTCCAGGACAGCTTCTCGTGGGCTTTGCGGCCGAGACCGAAAACGTGGTCGAGAACGCTAAGAAAAAGCTGTCAACCAAGAATCTCGATTTGGTGGTAGCCAACGATGTGGCCCAGCCCGGTGTCGGATTTCAGCATGACACCAACGCAGTTACCCTCGTCGGTGCTGGAAACCATCTAGAGTCCGTTCCGTTGGGTAACAAGCGGGAGATCGCCCGCAAGATACTTGACCGAGTCGTCGAGTTGCGGCGCTCTTGATCGGATGGGATTCGCGTCTCACCGGTGAGAGTTCGTACTCGTTGCTGGTAGCAGGTGTGTGCGGTTATTTGTATGTCGGTTGTATGTCGGCAATTATTCGATGAGTAATGAAAACAACGAGAACTTGGAGCAGTCATGAGTCGCCAGTGGACATTCACCTCAGAGAGCGTCACCGAGGGTCATCCTGACAAAGTTGCCGATCAGGTGTCTGATGCCGTCCTTGATGCGATCTTGCGACACGATCCGCACGCGCGTGTGGCGTGCGAAACCCTGGTCACCACCGGCCTTTGCTTGGTATCGGGAGAAATCACCACTGAGGCTTACGTGGATATCGCCGAGACGGCCCGCCGAGTTATCAAAGACATTGGATACAACAACGCTGATTTCGGATTCGATGGGAAGACCTGTGGGGTTTTGGTAGCCCTCGACGCACAGAGTCCCGATATCGCGCAGGGTGTCGACAAGAGCGAAGAAGTTCGGGGTCATGGCCCCAAAGACGACTTGGACCTGCAGGGTGCAGGAGATCAAGGGATGATGTTCGGATATGCCTGCAACGAGACACCAGAGTTGATGCCGATTCCGATTCACCTTGCTCATCGCATGGCAGAACGCTTAGCTGAAGTTCGTAAATCCAGTCAGATCCCGTACTTGCGTCCCGACGGGAAAACTCAGGTGACCTTTGAATACGAAGACGGACGTCCAGTACGTCTCAAGACAGTTCTCATTTCGACCCAACATGAAGACGGCATCGACCGTGACACTGTCATCCGACCTGATCTCATCGAGCAAGTCATTCGGCCAGTCATTCCGCAGCAATTCATCAACGATGATTTTTCTGTGTTCATCAATCCCACCGGCAAGTTTGTTCTTGGCGGACCCCACGCTGACACCGGGCTGACCGGACGCAAGATCATCGTCGACACCTATGGTGGGATGGGCCGGCATGGGGGTGGCGCCTTCAGCGGTAAGGACCCCAGCAAGGTTGATCGTTCGGCGGCATACGCAGCGCGTTGGGTTGCCAAACATGTCGTGTTGCCGCCGGCGCCGCCGATCGCTGCGAAATCCAAGTGGCCTACGCCATCGGTATGGCTCATCCGGTGAGCATTTTGGTGGAAACCTTCGGCACCGAAAAGGTGCCGACAGCTTCGATCGAGGAAGCAGTGCGACAAGTCTTCGATCTCCGACCAGCAGCCATCGTGCGCGATCTGCAACTGAAGCGACCGATTTATCAGCAGACCGCAGCATATGGTCACTTTGGGCGTGAACTGGAGAATTTCGAGTGGGAGAAACTGTCGCGTCTTTCTGAGTTCAGTGCCGCCTTGGGACGCTGAACCTCAATTACGCGGTGCGCGAGATGATCGTCGGGGTCGTTCCTGACGTCACCGGACTCGACCGGATTTTCGACTATTCCGTTCCCGATGATCTCGTTCCCGGCGTTGAAATCGGCACTCGCCTACGCGTCAGCCTGAATGGCCGTCGCGTTGGTGGCTGGGTAGTGCGCATCGGACCTGATGGTGCGGCTCCAGGCGTTGCTCTGCGGCCGATTGAAAAAGTCAGTGGTATCGGACCCGATGCCGAGATCGTGTCTTTGTGTTCGTGGGCTTCTCATCGTTGGGGGGCGGCGCGGTTGCGTCCCTTCTTGGTCACTGCTTCAGCACCAACGATGGTGAGTCGACCCGCCCCTCTTTATCGCACGTTGGTGCAGGCCGAACCGCGTTCTCCAGCGGCCAACGATCTTTTGGAACGCGGCGGAGGGGTCTTGCGGCTTCCTCCCAGTGACGACCAAATGCCGGCCATCTTGTCAGCAGCGCGGCACGGTCCGATCCTGGTCGTAGTTGCGGCTGTCGATCACGCTCGCGTCTTGGCTGCACGATTGCGACGAACAGGGTTATCGGTGGCACTCATGCCCGATGAGTGGGCGGCAGCTCGCGGCGGCGTAGATGTGGTCATTGGCTCGCGGGCGACGGCTTTTGCACCGTGCCCCGATATGGCAGTGGCGGTGGTGATCGACGAACACGAAGAAAGTCTGCAAGAGGAGCGAGCGCCAACGTGGCACGCTCGAGATGTGCTGGCGGAACGGGCGCGTCGAGCCGGTGCTCCACTCCTGCTGATTTCACCTTGTCCCACCCTTGATGCCACGCACAACCGGCTGGTGGTGGCTCCTTCTCGCGAACGTGAATTCAATTCCTGGCCCACTGTCATCGTGGCCGATCCAGGGGAAGAACCTCCATGGAAGCGCAGTCTTTTGTCCGCGGATCTCATCGCCGCGCTGCGGGATCCCGACCAGCGCGTGGCGTGTGTGCTGAATGTCAAAGGCCGAGCACGACTTCTTGCCTGTCGATCATGTCGCAATCTGATTCGCTGCCCAGTGTGTGGAGGGTCACTGGTCGAGGATCACGTTGGTCAACTGGCCTGCCGCGTTTGTGCCACATCACAGGTGCGATTGTGCGGTCTGTGCGGCTCAACGGCTTTGGCGCGGCTCCGACCGGGAGTGACCCGGTTACAGGAGGAATTGCAGGCCGCCGCTCAACGTGCCGTTTGTTCGGTCGTCGCCGGACAGGTGGATGTCGATGACACTTCTTGTGACGTCTTTGTGGGAACCGAAGCGCTGTTGCATCGGGTACGAAGAATCGATGTCGTGGCCTTTGTCGACTTCGACGCTGAATTACTGGCTCCTCGATTTCGGGCTAGTGAACAGGCCCTTGCTCTCTTGGCACGGGCGGCGAGACTCGTGGGAGCGCGTCGTGGAGGAGGCCGTCTGTTGCTGCAGACAACACTCATCGATCACCCTGTAGTGCTCGCGGCCCTGCAGGGAAATCCGGCACTGGTAAACGACTATGAACAGCAACGGCGTGAGCCGCTCGGACTGCCGCCTTTCGCGGCGCTAGCAATCGTCGAAGGAACCGGCGCAGAGCAGTTCGCCGAAGCAGTGAAATCCGCATCGGTCTCAGTTGCGCCGTATCGCGAGAAGTGGCTGATTCGTGCTGTCGATCACGATCACTTGAGTTCGGCTCTTGCTGCTGCGAATCGGCCCGCAGGAGCCAAGATCCGGATCGAAGTTGATCCACCTCGGCTCTGAAAACCAACTGATCCGAACCCTCGATGTCAACCGAGTCGGCGATTGACAGTCAGGACTCGGTAGCCCTGGCGGGATGCAATGCGAGTCACCAGCCAGCCCTGGGCGGTCAGCCAGTTCGCCAGAGAATCACTGCCCAGGTTCTTGTGAACGACCAAGACGGCAACCCCTTGTGGGCTGAGGCGAGCCAGCCAAGTGCTCAACAGGGTATGCAGAGCAACTTTGCCTACTTTGATCGGAGGATTACTCCAGATGACATCGAAGGTCGTGGACATGACATCGAAGGTCGTGGACATGACATCGAAGGTCGTGGACCTTTGGTCAGTCTGTTCAAGAATGTCCTCAGGTGACCAGACGCGTACGTTGTCCAGGCCCAGCCGGTGGGCGTTGTCGCTGGTGAGTGTTCGAGCACGCTCATTGATATCGACTGCCCAAATCTGAGCTCGAGGTCGTCGCATGGCCATGGTCAGGGCCAGGGGACCGGCACCGCAACCAAGGTCGAGAAAGTTTCCGGTTTCGGGAAGGGTCGGTGCTTCCAAGAGCAGGATCTTGCTCCCGGCATCAACTCGGCCGTGGGAGAACACCCCGGCATCAGTCTCGATTTCGAAAGAAAGATCCGGCAGCTGTACGCGCACATTCCTTCGTTGTGAGGGAACTACTGGGTGGGCATTGAAATAGTGAGGTACGTCGGGGTCGCTCATGGCATAGGTAGCCTGTCACCTATGAGTTACCAGATTCGTACATTCGGCGATCCGGTCCTGGCTACGCAGGCCGGTGAGGTCACCGATATCAACGGAAAAGTAGTGCGAATCGTCGATGAAATGTTCGAAACCCTCTACTCCAGTGACTCCGGAATTGGGCTTGCAGCCCCTCAGGTCGGTATTCAACGACAGATTTTCGTGTGGGATATGGACGATGAACCGCGGGTCATCATCAACCCGAAAATTGTCGAGTCCGATGGCGAATGGGTCTATGACGAAGGGTGTCTCAGTATTCCGGGATTGTTCGTCGAGATGACTCGTCCCAAGACGGTTCTCATGACCGGTATCGATCTGAACGGTCAGGAGATAGCCGTCGAAGCTGATGAACTCGAAGCGCGGCTTTTTCAACATGAGCTCGATCATCTCAACGGTGTACTGATGTTTGATCGGATGCAGCCAGAGCAGCGCAAAAAGGCCCTCGCCGAATACAAACGCCTCGTAACACAGGGCATGACTCTGAGTGAGCCGGTCCGACTGTCCGCAGAGTGAGCAGTGAAAGTATCTCTGTCGACACGGTGACGAATTCTCCGAGGCTGGCGCCTCTCCCGAGTAAGCCGGTCGATCGGATTGCTTTTTTTGGTACGCCCTCATTAGCGGTACCGGTCTTGGAAGCGCTGTGTGATGCTGGACTGGATATTGCCTTGGTGGTCACGCGCCAGGACAAAAGGCGCGGTCGTGGTGGAGCATTGACAGCCAGTCCGGTGAAACAGGCCGCTTTGTCACGCGGATTGAACGTGGTTCATCGGGTCGATGATGTCGTGGTGGAGCACTCACGGCAATCGATTGAACTGGGCGTCGTTGTCGCCTTTGGTGCGCTGATCAAACCCCATGTGCTGGCAGAAATCCCGATGGTGAACCTGCACGTGTCTCTTTTGCCGCGATGGCGCGGCGCAGCGCCGATGGAAAGGGCAATCTTGGCTGGCGATCCGGTCACCGGAGTTTGTCTGATGCAATTGGAAGAAGGACTGGACACCGGTGGAATCATCGATCGCCGAGAGATGTCAATTACCGACCAAACAACAGTTGTGGATGTCGGGCACACATTGATGGCCCAAGGTACGGCGATGTTGCTCGAGCATGTGCGAAGTGGCGACTTCGTGGCCCATCCCCAGGTGGGGGAGGTCACCTATGCCCACAAGATCGAAGCCCATGAACGCCGGATCGATTGGAATCGATCCGCAGTGGAGATTTCGCGTTTGATTCGTATCGGTGATGCGTGGACCACATTTCGCCAGCGTCGAGTCAAGGTGCATACCGCCTCGGTCGATCTGGTCGATCACGTGTCAGACCAGCAGGGTTCGGCGGGAGTGGTGAGTCTCGATCGCAATACGGTCGTTGTCCGTTGCGGTCAGGGTCAGATCATCTTGCAGTCGGTACAAGCCGAAGGTCGTCCCCGGGTCGACGCCGCCGATTGGGCTCGTGGTCTGCGCCTCCAGGACGGCGAAGGGTTTGACCATGCCTAACGCTCAACCAATGCGTCCTTCGGTGCAGTCCAGTGGGCAAACGGCTCGCCACATTGCCTGGCGAACTTTGGTGCGTATCGAGCACGAAGGAGCATTTGCCAATCTTGTTCTTTCATCGATGCTGAATGATTCGAACCTGTCAAAAGAGGATCGCGGTTTCGTGACCGATCTGGTCTACGGGACAACTCGTCAACGCCGGGCCTGTGATGCCGCGATTGATCGTTTCATCACCAGTGAACCTGATCCGGAGATCCGTACTTTGCTCCGACTTGGTGCCTATCAACTTCTCTTTGGGGGAACGGCTCCTCATGCCGCCGTCAGCGAGACTGTGGAACTGGCGTCGCGTCGTTTACGCGGATTCGTCAATGCGGTGTTACGCCGAATTTCCTCCACGCCCATGATCTGGTCGAGTGAAGCCGAGGCCCTCAGCTATCCGGATTGGATCGTGGATCGTTTTCGGTCGGAAATGAATGAGTCCGATGCCCTTGCCGCCTTGAACATCATGAATAGTCCAGCCCCGGTGACGCGCCGAGCAGACGGATACTTTCAGGATCTCTCCAGTCAGTGGGTAGTTGACGCCTTGGGGGCGCGCTCTGGCGAGGTGGTTTTGGATATGTGTGCTGGTCCGGGTGGGAAGGCGACGGGGGTGGCTCATTCGGGGGCCACGGTGATCGCTGCAGATTCCCAAGAGCATCGAGCAAAATTGGTGGCCCAGAACGCGGCCGTCTTCGGTCAGACTCTTCCCGTGGTAGTTGCTGATGGCACTCGACCTCCTTTTCGGCCGGGGTCTTTCGACCGAGTGCTGTTGGATGCGCCGTGTTCTGGTCTGGGAGCATTGCGACGGCGTGCAGATGCCCGTTGGCGCTTGCAACCCGCAGATATCGCCGATCTCGAGTTGCTGCAGCGACGTCTTCTCGCGGCGGCAGCCACATTGGTGCGTCCCGGTGGGGTACTTCTCTACAGCGTGTGCACCATCACTAGGTCCGAATCGGTGGAACATGAGGTACCGGAGGGGCTGGAACTCATTGGTCGGGAAGGAGACCAACAGCTTCCGCCACTTCCGGACATTTGGAAACAGTTCGAGACCGGATTTCGGATTCTGCCGCACGAGTACTTGCCCCCGACTGAACGATCGGTTGATGAACGGGTGGGCAGTGACGGCATGATCATCCTGCGGTACCGTCGGCAGGTATGAAAGAAACCGTCAGAACCGAGGAGACAGCGGCACCGCAGGCCAAAGTGCTGACGGTGAGCGATGGTGTGATTGCCGGAACGCGACAGGACACCTCCGGGCTGGGTTTGGTGGCGTATCTGCAGGAGCAGGGTTTTCGGGTGGTGGACCATCAGGTGTGCAGCGATGGCCAGCAGGCCGTAGCTGAGGCATTGGTTGAACTTTGTGCCAATTTTGCCGGCCTCGTGGTCACGACCGGCGGGACAGGGTTCGCCCCTCGTGACCAAACGCCGGAGGGAACTCGCCTGGTGCTGGAACGCGATGCACCCGGTCTCGCCGAAGCAATGCGGTCGGTCAACCCGCTGGGGCGACTCTCGCGGGGTCTCGCAGGTATTCGTCAGCAGACCATCATCTGCAATACCCCCGGATCGCCCAAAGGATGCGTCGAACAGTTGAATGCCATCATTGATGTCCTCCCTCACGCTCTCTTGCTCTTGGCTGATCAGCCGTCATCTCACACGTGAAAACCTCGGGGACACCACCCAGGGTCAGCCGATAAGGTTCCAACGGTGTTGCGCCTCGTCTTGCCCAAAGGTTCCTTGGAACGGGCCACTATTGATCTTTTCGAATCAGCCGATTTGACGATCAAGAGGTCGTCGGCAGTTGATTACAAGGCCAGTATCGATGATCCGCGTATCAGCGAAGTGCGGATATTGCGGCCCCAGGAAATTCCGCGTTATGTGGCCGAAGGACTCTTTGATATCGGGATAACGGGTCGAGATTGGGTGGAAGAGACCCAGAGCACCGTGGAAAGCCTGGGCGAATTGCGGTATTCGAAAGCCACGAGTGATCCAGTCAAGGTGGTGGTGGCGGTGTCGGGCGAAAGCCTGGCGACATCGGTTTCGGATTTACCCAACGGTGTTCGGGTCAGTACCGAATATCCGGAGTTGACACGTCGTTATTTTTCCGAGCGCGGAATCGACGCCGATATTCGTCTTTCATATGGGGCCTCTGAGGCCAAGATCCCCGATATCGCCGACTGCATCGTGGACATCACCGAAACGGGGCGGGCTCTGCGGGCCGCAGGTTTACGGGTCATCGACACCATGTTGGTCAGTTATACCGAAATGATCGCCAATCCAAACTCCTATCGGGATCCGGCGAAGCGGCACGCCATGGGTCAGATCATGACCTTGCTCTTGGGAACGCTGGAGGCGCGCACCAAGGTGCTGGTGAAATTGAACGTCGGAGCCGATGATCTACCAGGGGTTCTCGCTGTTCTGCCATCGGCCAAATCTCCTACCATCAGCGAATTGGCCGGGGGCGGCTACGCAGTGGAATCCGTGGTGGAAAAGCGAACAATCAATACGTTGATTCCGGCTTTGAAAGATGCAGGAGCCAGTGACTTGCTGGAACTACCCATTTCCAAAATCGTGGCCTGAGTGAACGTCGAAACCATGAGTAGCGAGGTTCCCGCCCACCGCGAAAGCGGCTCGGTAGTTGAATTTGATGCTCATATTGGACTTGGTCGCATTCGCACCGATGGTGGCGAAATACTGCTCTTCCACTGCGCTGAAATTGCCGATGGCTCCCGTCAGATCGACATCGATCGTCGAGTGAGTTTTGTGATTCGACGGAAATTCGCGAACCCCGAAGCCTTTGCCATTGAGCCCCAATAGAGGTATCAGTCGGTTCCGAGGGTGCTCTTGATCTGCACGAAAGCCAGTCGAATATTGGCCAGTGCCTCGGTGAGCACCTCTGTGTTTTCCCCGAGACGTTCTTTCAAACCTTCGACCAAACAGGCCAGAGCATCGATGGCCAGAGCCGAATCGACCAGATTTGGCGGTGCGGCCGAGAGATGAATGGCGGCAAGTTCGAACAGTCCCATGGCGTGGTTGGAGACCACTACCTGCGCTGGAACCTCAGCCAGGCGTTGGCGTGCCTCAGCGAGAGCTTCCATGGATTGCTCCAATTCTGAGTCGAGGTCATCGTGGGGGGACATGGGGCTCCTGAGATGTGAGGGGATGGACTGTAGACGATGCAAGATCTCGACGAGATCCCGGTTTGTTTGCGGGGCGATCATGGTGTTGGAGAAACGGATACCTCCTGGAAAGTATCCGTTTTACCGGCAACTGCGGTACCATGACGGCCACAACTGAGGCGAAGTGGGGTGCAAGCCCCCACCTGGCCACATCCAGATGGGTCGACCGTGAGGACGTTCCATCGAATACGGATCGTGCGTCCAGGTTGAGCGATTTGCCGTGCGAACGGCTGGCCGTGACGACTTCGCGTCACACGTATTTCGACAACATGGGAGGTCAGCCCTTTGCACAGGAGTGAAAAGCCATAGCACCGCCGACGAACGAACCTCGCTACAACGAACGCATTCGAGCCCGTGAAGTGAGGGTGATCGGCCCCGATGGAAGCCAGCTGGGAATCAAGCCTGTCCCCGAGGCTTTGGCATTGGCTCGGGAACTCGACCTCGATCTGGTCGAGGTCGCCCCGCTTGCCAACCCACCGGTGTGTCGCATCATGGATTACGGCAAGTTCCGATACGAGGAGTCCCAACGAGCCCGCGAGGCTCGGAAAAAGACGGCTCATGTCACGGTGAAAGAAGTCAAATTCCGACCCAAGATCGGCAAAGGAGACTTCGACACCAAGGTTCGGCACGTTCAGGGGTTCTTGTCCGATGGACACAAGGTGAAAGTCTCCTTGCAGTTCCGAGGACGCGAAATGGCCCACCCCGAATTGGGAAGCAAAATCTTGGACGATGTCATCGAACAGATTTCCCATGTCGGCAAAGTCGAGACTCAAGCTCGGCTCGAAGGCCGCAGTATGACCATGGTGCTGGTCCCCGAGAAAAAGATCCCCAAGAAAAAAGAATCATCCAATAGTGAAGCCCCAGTTGGGGTCGTGGCTAATGAAAATACAGTGACTGAAACAGCGAACACTCCGACGGTTGAGCCCAACGAGTGACGTGAGACAGTCGATCGAACATGATCAGAGAGTGAATTCGAGGACAACATGCCGAAGATGAAAACCAGCAAGACCGCAGCGAAGCGGTTCAAAAAGACCGGTACGGGCAAACTTCGCCGTTTGCAGCAGAACCGTCAGCACCTTTTCGAAAAGAAGCCTTCAACGCGTACCCGACGTTTGGACGGCATGGTTGCTGTGCATCCTGGTGATGCCAAGAAGATCAAGCGTCTCCTCGGCGAGCGCTGATCCTGCCTGAACGTTAAGTCCAAGAACCGACATCATCGAAGAGAAAGGAGAACCCCATGGCCAGAGTGAAACGAGCAGTGGGTTCGAAGAAGCGTCGCCGCCAGACACTGGAGCGCGCTAAGGGTTATTACGGCAATAAGAGCCGTTCAGTGCGGGCCGCCAATGAGC
This sequence comes from Acidimicrobiaceae bacterium, assembly GCA_040381935.1. Classification (GTDB taxonomy): domain Bacteria; phylum Actinomycetota; class Acidimicrobiia; order Acidimicrobiales; family Ilumatobacteraceae; genus Casp-actino8. The sequence continues at coordinate 21,966 of JBEIGJ010000005.1, forward strand.
AGGTGATGCGGTCTGGGCAGTACGCCTTCCGCGATCGCCGCGCCAAGAAAGGCGAGTTCCGTCGCCTCTGGATTCAGCGCATCAACGCCGCCTGTCGCTTGCACGATATGAGTTACAGCCGTTTCATCGCTGGTTTGAATGCTGCCGGTATCGAAGTGGATCGCAAGATTCTCGCCGATCTGGCAGTGACCGACTTGGCGGCGTTCGGTCGTCTGTGCGAAGCGTCCAAGGCCGCTCTCGACTGAGCGAGTCCATCTGAACCACGAACTGGTTCTCAGCAATCCCAAGATTCAGCGGCTGCGGCGCCGCATAGGGCGCCGCAGTGCGCGTCTCGACGAGGCAGTGGTGGTTGTCGAGGGAGAGATGCTCATTCGTGAGGCCCGAGATGCCGGCTGGGATATTGAATCGCAGTTCGTCGCTCCGGGCTTCGAGCCGCTTGATGTTCCTGGCCAGGTATTCACCTTGGCTCCGGGGGTCCTCGAAAAAGTGGCATCGACGCAAGCCCCCCAACCGCATGTGGCCATCGTTCATCGGCCGCAACATTCATCGGAAATCTTGAAAACAGCATCTTTCGTCGTGGTTGCCCATGACGTTGCCGATCCAGGAAATCTTGGGACCATGATGCGCTCGGCCGAGGCGGCGGGAGCCGATCTGCTGGTTTTGTCTGCCGGGACCGTGGATGCCACCAACCCCAAAGTCGTGCGGGCTTCGGCAGGAAGTCTTTTCCGTTTGCCCTTCATCAGTGTGGATTCCCTGGTCGATGTGATCCGTCCTGGGCGCCAACTCGTGGCCACCAGTTCGCATATCGGGCAGGACTATACGACGGTCGATTTTCGCCATGATGTGGCCTTGGTTTTCGGGAACGAGGCTCACGGACTCGACCCGGACACTCAGGCCGATCAGTGGGTGACCATTGCCCATCGGGGCACCGCAGAGAGTTTGAATGTCGCCATGGCCTGCACCATTTTGTGCTTTGAAGTGGCCCGTCAAAGGCGACTGCCCTCCGGTACCGTGGGGGAACGATGATTCAGGAGATACGAGCCCTCCGAACCGCAGCCGAAGAGCAGATCGCCCTCGCGGTGACAGTGGAAGATTTGCGGCAACTGGAGACCGAATATCTAGGAAAACGCGGTTCGTTGTTGGCATTGAAGACGCGCCTGTCGTCGCTGACGACAGTGGAAGAGAAAAAAGAAGCCGGACAGTCCCTGAATGAAGCTGTACGAGCAGTTGAAGAGGTGTTGCAGAGTCGGCGTCACATACTGGGACGCGGTGAACGCGATCGGCAACTGGCTGCTGAGGTCATGGACCTCACGGAGTTGTTCGGATCGGTGGAAAGAGGTCGAGCTCACATCGTCACGCAAGCCTGGCAACGCTTGGAGGACGTCTTCATTGGTATGGGCTTCCAAGTAGCTGAAGGTCCTGAAGTAGAAACGGACTGGCACAACTTCGAAGCATTGAACATGCCACCATCTCATCCGGCGCGCAGTATGCACGACACTTTTTATGTCGATCATGGGATACCGGGAAGTACGGTGCTGCGCACCCATACGTCGCCCGTGCAGATTCGGGTCATGCAGGCTGTCAAGCCACCGATCTATCAAGTCATGCCCGGACGCGTGTTCCGTAATGAGACCACTGATTCCACCCATCTAGCGGTCTTTCATCAGATTGAAGGATTGGTCATCGATCGGGGCATCACCCTGGCCGATCTTGCCGGAACAATCGATGTCTTCACCAAAGCCTTTTTCGGCGAAGGCTTCGAAAGTCGCCTTCGCCCCAGCTATTTTCCCTTCACCGAGCCATCGGCGGAATTCGATATCCGCACGCCGAATGGAACCTGGTTGGAATTAGGCGGTTGTGGCATGGTGCATCCCAATGTGTTGCGTGCAGGCGGTGTCGATCCCGAGGACTGGAGCGGGTTCGCCTTTGGATTCGGTATCGACCGAATGGCCAAGGAACGTCATGGCGTTGGCGATGTGCGCGAGATGTATACCAATGACATTCGATTCATTGAGCAGTTCTGAGGTGTCATGAAGATTGTTGACTCTTGGCTGCGCGAACTCGCCTCGATTCCTGAAGATCGAGATGCCATTGCTTTTGCCCTGTCCGATCTTGGTTTGGCTGTGGAGTCAGTCGATGAGGTTGGATCCACGGTTCCAGGTGTTGTGACGGCACGAGTGTTGAGAACGGAGCGGCATCCTGATGCCGGCAAAGTTCACCGTGTTTTCGTCGAAACCGGCGATGGAGTGGAACGTCATGTGTGGTGCGGAGCATTCAATATGTCGGCCGGAGACATCGTTCCCTTGGCTACGCCGGGAACCAAGATGCCCGATGGTCGATCGATCGAACCCAAACCCATCCTCGGTATTCAAAGTGACGGCATGTTGTGCTCTGCGGCTGAGTTGGGATTGGGGATCGACCACAGTGGCATTCTGATTTTTCCGGCTGACACATTGGTGGGTATTGCCTACGGCGAGGCTCTTGGGCAACAAGCCGAATGGGTGTACGACCTCGATGTCTTGCGCAATCGTCCCGATGCCTTTTGCCATCGCGGAGTGGCACGCGATTTGGCGGCGCGATTCAAGATCTCCGACCAGCCTTTTCCGGCGTCGATCGTTTTCGATGAAAAGCCACTTTCGGCCTCGGTGGAAATCGTCGATGAGCATCGTTGTCCGCGTTTTTCGGCTGTCGTTCTCAGTGGAATCGAGGTTGGGGAATCGCCGGATTGGATGAAGAGTCGACTTTCCGCTGCGGGAATGCGCCCCATCAACAATGTGGTCGATGTGAGCAACTATGTGATGCTGGAGACCGGCCAGCCCAATCACCCCTACGATTTCGAAACTCTTGCGGGAGGCGGATTTCGCATTCGGAGTGCTCGACCCGAAGAACGCCTGATCACGTTGGATGGCGTTGAACGTACCTTGGACGTCGATGACCTCCTGATTTGCGACGCCACCGATCGTCCCATTGGTTTGGCCGGTGTGATGGGTGGCGAGAATACCGAAATCAGTCGTACGACCACCATGGTGGCTCTGGAAACTGCATGGTTCGAACCTGTGGGAATCATGCGCACAGTGCAACGTCATCATCTGCGAACGGAGGCCTCGGCGCGATTCGAGCGAGGTGTGGATCCCTTCGGTGTGGAGATGTCGGTGCGACGCTTTGTCGATCTTCTGCGGCTGACGTGCCCGGATGTCACGGTGCATGCGGGCATGGTCGATGTGCAGACTGCTTTTCTTCCCCAGCCCACAGTGATCTCGGTGCGACCGCAACGAGTCAGTCAGTTGCTGGGTGTTCCCTTCACTGCTGGCGACATCGCCACTCTGATCGAACCGATCGGTTTTCTCTGCGCCGTCGGAACAGCGAATGAGGATGCCGAGACTGTCCAGGCATTGGAGGTGACGGTGCCGAGTTGGCGCCCTGACTGTACGTTGGAAATCGACATTGTCGAAGAAGTGGCGCGTCATTACGGCTATGGCAATGTCGGACGAACCATTCCCAAGTCGACCTTGCCCGGAGGGTTGACTCCGGCTCAGCAGCGACGACGCCTGGTCCGCGAGATACTTCTCGGCCTCGGTATTCATGAAGCTATGCCGCATCCTTTCCTCACCGATGGCGACTTGAGCAATGCCGGTCTACCCGATGTTGCGGTACGGCTGGTCAACCCCCTGGCGCTCGGCGATGATGTCTTGCGAACCTCGGTGCGTCCGGGTTTGCTGAAGGCTTTGGCATTCAATGAGACTCACCGGCGAAGCGGTTTGTCGTTCTTCGAAATTGGCCATGTCTACCCTCCGAGCGAGGAGGTGCTTCCGGCGGAATTTGAACAACTGGGGGTGGTCCTGGCCGGACGGGATGCCGCACACGCGGTACACGTTTGGCGGGAATTGGCGGCGGCACTCGGATGGGGAGCGCGCCTCGATCAGGCAAACGTGCCCGACGGTCTCCATCCCACTCGCTCGGCGACGCTGTCCGCCGGGAAATCCGTGATCGGTGCCATCGGAGAGGTACATCCCGACGTCTTAGACGCTTTTGGTATCAGCGAACGGGTAGCAGTTTTGGAATTGAATCTGGGGGTTCTGCTCGAGATCCAGCCGCGGATTCCGCAATGGAAGCCGGTCAGTCGTTTTCCATCAAGTGATTTCGATCTTGCCTTCCGAGTACCGATGGCAGTGACCGCCGAAAAAGTGGAAAAGGCTCTTCGCCAGGGGTCCGGATCGCTTTTAGTGGATCTTGTCCTTTTTGACGTCTACCGAAACGCTGATCTCCCAGATGAAAGGAGCCTGGCTTTCCGATTACGCCTGCAGGCTCCCGATCGGACATTGACCGACACCGATGTCACTGCAGTGCGTGAGAAGTGCCTCGCCGCCGCCGCCAAGTTGGGCGCAACTCTACGGACGTAGGTTTGGCCCGTAGTTTTGGAGTCGTGAATCTGGGTTGCTGACGATCGTTGTATCCTCATACAAGACTTTGTATGATCATGCGTCATGGTTGTCAATTCACCAGCGCCGACTCCCCGGAGAGCGGCAGTCATCGGGGCATCGGGGTACACCGGCGTGGAACTTCTTCGTCTCCTGGCGGGCCATCCGGCACTCGAGGTGGTCCTGGCCACCGGGGACTCCCAAGCTGGCCAGCCGGTCTCTGCTCTCTATCCAAGTCTGTTGGCGGCCTATCCCGACCTGATTTTGGAGAGTTCAGATCTGCAGGATTGGGAGTCGCAACTCGAGGACTTGGATGTGGTGTTTCTCGGTTTACCCCATGAGGTGAGCCATTCTTTGGTGCCACGTTTGGTTGACCGGGTTCCCTGTGTGGTGGATTTATCGGCGGCTTATCGCATGAAAGATGTGGCGGTGTATCCCCGTTGGTACGGGTTCGCCCACGAACATCCCGATGTTCTTGATCGGGCCGTGTACGGACTTCCTGAGTTACATCGGCAAGAACTGACGGGTGCATCGCTGATTGCCACCCCCGGCTGCTACGTCACGGCAGCCACTGTGGCGTTGGCCCCACTTGTTCGGGCCCAGGTGATCGATACCAAGGGAATCATCGTCGACGCGGCCAGTGGTGTTTCGGGCGCCGGACGTGTTCCGAAACAGTCGAATCACTTCAACTCGGTCGATGAGGACTTCTCGGCCTACGGCCTTTTGGATCATCGCCATACACCGGAAATGCAAGATCAAATCGGTGCCGAAATTCTCTTCACTCCCCATTTGGTCCCGATGAACCGAGGCATTTTGGCTACCTGTTACGCCCGACCGTTGGGGGAGATGTCCACTCAGGGTCTTCTCGAATTATTAGGGGACTTCTATTCTCATGAGCCCTTTGTGATGGTGCGTTCGGATGCGCCATCCACAAAAGCCACCCTGGGGTCCAACGCAGTCCATGTCACCGCCCGCTTCGATGAACGAACGGGATATGTGATGGTCATCAGCGCCTTGGACAACTTGTGCAAAGGTGCCGCCGGCGGAGCAGTGCAGTCTGCCAATGTGGCGCTCGGGCTTCCAGAAACAGCAGGTTTGACAACGGTGGGGGTGTACCCGTGAAGTCCACGATTTCTCCCGAGATGCGAGCGTCGATTTTGATCGAAGCTCTGCCTTACATCCGGCGGTTCGCCGACACCATTGTGGTGGTGAAGTACGGAGGTAATGCTCTGGCCGGTTCAACCCAAGACGATGCCTTGGCTCTTTTTGCCGAAGATCTGGTGCTGATGCGACTCGTGGGCCTCAAACCCATTGTCGTTCACGGTGGAGGGCCGCAAATCAACGACCTGCTCGGTCGACTGGGGAAGAGTTCGGAATTTCGTGAGGGTTTACGGGTTACAGATGCCGAAACCATGGACATCGTGCGGATGGTGCTGATCGGCCAGGTGAATCCACAAATCGTTTCGGCCATCAACGTGCACGGCAATTACGCCGTTGGAGTGAGTGGTGAGGATGGCGGACTGATCCAAGCGCGTTCACACCATTCCGACTTCGGATTTGTCGGTGATGTCGAAAGCATCAACCCAACACTTTTGCAGCGCTTGCTCAATGATGAATTCATCCCCGTAGTGGCCACCGTGGGTGTCGATGCATCAGGGCAGCCCTACAACATCAATGCCGATACGGTCGCGGGCGCCATCGCCGAGGCTGTTGGTGCAGAGAAATTGATCTATCTCACCGACATTGAAGGTCTGCGTCGAGTGATGGACGATGAAGGATCCTTGATTCGTCAAACCACTCCCGATGATCTGGATCAGCTGATGCAAGACGGAATCATTGGCGGAGGAATGATTCCCAAGGTGCACAGTTGTGTTCAAGCGGTGCGTAACGGAGTGCGACGAAGCCACATTCTCGATGGGCGCATTCCTCATGTGTTGCTCCTGGAGCTCTTCACCGATGCGGGTATCGGAACGATGGTGGAGATGCCGACCGGATCGGAGTCCGCTCATGGCTAACAATGAAGCCAAGGGGAAATCGGCGCATCCTTTTGATACCGCTCCGCACGAGCATTGTCCGTTCATGCCGGTATTTGCTCCTCCGAGTGTGATGTTCGTTCGCGGACGCGGCACCGAATTGTGGGATGTAGAGGGTCGGCGCTATTTGGATTTCCTGGCCGGTATCGCCGTGGTTTCATTGGGACACGCCAATCCAGTCGTTGCGGCAGCCCTGAGTAAACAGAGCGAGACCCTGCTGCACGTCAGTGCATTTTTCGCCAACCCCACCGCAACTAAGGCTGCTGCTGCGATCAATCAGTTGCTCTGGGAAACAACGGGGAAGTCGGGACAAGTCTTTTTGTGCAATAGCGGGGCAGAAGCGAATGAGGCGGCTCTGAAACTGGCACGGAAATTCGGAGGCCGCGGTCGACATCGGGTGGTGAGCGCGCTTGGAAGTTTTCACGGGCGAACCTTGGCCACTTTGGCAGCGACCGGCCAACCAGCCAAACATGAACCCTTTGCCCCGATGCCGGAGGGTTTTCGCTATGTACCCTATGGGGATATCGATGCCCTGAGCGCCGCGATAGACGACACGGTGGCAGCGATACTGCTCGAAACATTGCAAGGAGAAGGCGGCGTCATCCCGGCAAGTCGCGAGTACCTGCAGGCAGTGCGGGCGCTATGCGATGAGCGGGGAGTGCTGTTGATGGTGGATGAAGTGCAGACCGGCTTTGGACGTACTGGAGAGTGGTTTGGCTTTCAACACGGTGATATCGCCCCTGATGTAGTGACCATGGCCAAGGCGCTGGGCAACGGCTTTCCCGTAGGAGCCTGTTGGGCCCGCCGTGATGTTGCAGCGGTATTCCAACCTGGGGACCATGGTTCGACTTACAGCGGTACGGCATTGGCCGGAGCGGTGATCGACGCGGTGATCGAAGAAATGCGGCGGCTCGATGTGCCCACGCTGGCTCGGGAACGGGGAGCCTCCTTGGCCCGAAAACTGGCGGCGATTCCCGGCGTTCAAGAGGTGCGGGGTCGAGGACTTCTCTTGGCTGCGGATCTCGGTCCTGGCTGCGACGCCAAAGTTGTGCATGCCGAGCTCTTGGCGCGCGGTGTAGTGGCCAACGCGGTCAACGCAACGTCGTTACGTTTCGCGCCACCTCTCACGGTAACTGAAAGTGAAATCGACGAGGTGGTTGCAGTTCTACGAGACATTCTCTCTGCAGGAGTTGGTCGACAATGACGGGTCCATCTTTGCGGCATTTCACCAGCCTCACCGATCTCAGCGCTGACGAATTGCGCCAGGTCATCGATCTGGCTGCTGTCGACTCGGCAGATTTTGCCTCACCTTTGGCCGGCCAGGGTGTGGCACTCATTTTCGAAAAGCCTTCGAACCGCACCCGGCACAGTATGGAAGTCGCCGTGGTGCAATTGGGTGGGCATCCGGTGTACACCCGCGGTGAAGAGGTGGGCTTCGATGTGCGCGAGCCGGTGGAAGATATCGCGCGCGTCATGTCCGGTTATCACTCAATGATCGCGGCTCGTGTCTTCGATCATGCGGTCATCGAGCGATTGGCGGCGGCCAGCAGTATTCCCGTGATCAATATGCTTTCTGATCAGTCCCATCCGTTGCAGGCTTTGGCTGATGTGCGAACAATGATTGAAGAGTTCGGCGATCTAGCGGGTCTGAAGGTGGCCTATGTGGGCGACTACAACAATGTGGCGCGTTCATTGGGTGAAGCATGCCTCATGCTGGGCGCTCATTATCGGCTGGCGTGTCCCCCTGGTTACGGCGTCGATGAGATCGAGCTGCAACGACTGCGATTACTCGGACCTGGATCCATTGAGGTGACCGATTCGCCCCAAGAAGCGGTTGTTGGCGCAGTCGCAATTCACACCGACACGTGGGTGTCGATGGGACAGGAGACCGAAAAGGCAGAGCGGTTGAAGATCTTCACCTCATTTGCAGTGACTGAAGATCTCATGGCACGCGCAGCCCCAAATGCCGTCTTCATGCATTGTCTACCGGCCTATCGCGGTTTGGAAGTATCGGCTGCGGTCATCGATGGTCCGGCCAGTCGAGTGATTCGACAAGGTCACAATCGATTGCACACGGCGCGCGCCGTGTTGGCTTTCTTGTTGGAGCACAACCGACCATCACGGAGGTCGCCCTCATGAGTACCAAAGCGCAGCGGCAACAACTCATTGTTTCCCTTATCGAACAACAGTCGGTGACCAACCAACCGCAGTTGGTGGAACTCTTGGCCGATAATGGTTTGACGGCTACTCAAGCCACGGTTTCACGGGATCTCGAAGACTTGGGGGCAGTAAAAGTTCGAGTTCCGGGTGGTGAGTCGGTGTATGCCATTCCGGAATTTGCCCCCGCCCGGGTTGCTCCCGAGGAGCAGTTGCGTCGAGTCATGGGGGAGTGGGTGGCTGAGGTGAAACACAGTGGGCCGATGGTGGTGGTACGTACCCCGCCAGGGTGCGCTCATGTCGTTGCTTCCGCTCTCGACCGAAGTGGCATGAGTGGCTTGATCGGCACCGTAGCCGGAGATGACACGATTTTTTGCGTAGCCGAAGAGTCTCTGGGCGGATCGGCTTTGGCTGATGTCCTGCGCGATTTGGCGGGGATTCACCGGGTGACGAAATGAACGACGTATCGGCCGCTGGTTCGGGCAACACCCTGTGGCATGGTCGCTTTGCGACTGGTCCAGCTGAGGAATTGATGGCCTTCACCGCCAGTTTGCCCTTCGACCGACACTTGTGGCGGGAGGACATCACGTGTTCGCGAGCCCATGTTCAAGGTTTGGTGCACAGCGGAATCGTGAGCGCCACCGAAGGTGACGCAATTGTGCAAGCTCTGGATCAGGTCTGGTCTGAGTTCGCTAGCGAATCCTTCCAGTTCATCGACAGCGATGAGGATATTCACACCGCAATCGAACGGCGGGTCACCGAATTCAGCGGAACTGCCGGGACCAAGTTGCACACCGGTCGTAGCCGGAACGATCAGTCGGTGACCGGGTTGCGTCTGTGGTGTAAACATCAGATTCCCTTGGTGATGGAACGAATCCTTGGTCTGCAACGGGTGCTACTCGATCGTGCCGAACAGGCCGGCACCGGCCAAGGAGCGGTCTACTTGCCGGGTTACACCCATGTGCAACGAGCCCAGCCAATTCTCTTGGCCCATCATTTATTGGCCCATGGTTGGTCCTTGGAGCGAGACCTGGATCGACTTCACGACGCATTGAAACGTGTCGATGTGTCGCCATTGGGTGCGGGCGCACTAGCCGGATCGTCGCTACCTCTGGATCCGGCCTATACCGCGCAACTCATGGGTTTCGCCCGGCCGTTTCATAATTCCTTGGATGTCGTCAGTGATCGCGATTTCGTCGCCGAGATTCTCTTTGCTTTGTCTCTGGTGGCCGTTCACTTATCGCGTCTTGGTGAAGAGTGGGTGCTCTGGACCAGCGACGAGTTCGGCTTTGCCACCTTGGATGACGCTTATGCCACCGGATCGTCGATGTTGCCGCAAAAGAAGAACGCCGACATCGCAGAGTTGGCGCGTGGAAAAACGGGACGCATCGTCGGTGCGCTGACGGGCCTACTGGTGACTTTAAAAGGTTTGCCCTTGGCCTATAACCGCGATCTGCAAGAAGATAAGGAACCGCTTTTTGACGCGGTCCACCAAATTTCTCTCGCTCTTGGTGCGCTTTCAGGCATGATTGCAACTGCGCAATTTCATCCCGAGAGGATGCAGGCAGTGGCCGATACTCCAGCGATGGGGGCCACTGACCTCGCTGAATTTTTGGTTCGCGGTGGTCTCGGATTTCGCGATGCCCACGCCATTGTCGGCAATTTGGTTCGTCGATCACTGGCCGGTGAGGGTTCCCTTCTCGAATTGACCAAGGCTGAACCACTGCTCGGAGATGAAGCGGCGACTCTGCTCGCTCCCGGAGTTGGAGTGACGATGCGACGCACTCCGGGCGGAGCAGGTCCCGATCCCGTCACCGTGCAAATGCACATCTTTACGTCCACCCTGCAGACCTGGTCGACGACGGTCGAAGGTTTAGTTCGGGGTTATGGTCTTCATTCGTGAATCTGCAACTTTTTGGTGAAGTGGTAGTGACCATGTTGGTCATCTTGGATCCTCCGGGCAATGTGCCGATCTTTTTGTCGGTGACGCGACAGTTGTCGCTCAAAGAGAGGCATCGGGCGGCCTATCTTTCGATTGCTACCGCCTTTTTGGTGATCGCGATGTTTGCCATCGGTGGGCAAACAGTCCTCGACTATCTGAACGTCTCAGTGCCAGCACTGCAAAGTGCTGGAGGTTTGCTTTTGCTTTTGGTGGCACTACAACTTCTCTACGGTCAAGGAGGAGACGAGGGGTACGCCGAAGCGACGCCGGAACAGCGCACCTCTATTGCCATGGTTCCTCTTGGTACGCCGTTGTTGGCTGGCCCAGGTGCGATCGTGGCCACCATTATCTTCTTTGGCAAAGCAGAAGGCTGGGGCCAGACGTTCACCGTTTTGGCCGGAACTGCCGTGGCATTGTTTATTTCGATGCTGGCATTGCGTTTCAGCGGACTCGTGCAACGACTGGTACGACCAACGGGTGTTCTTCTCTTGGCTCGCGTGGCCGGAATGATCTTGGCCGCCATTGCGGTGCAAGGGATCGCCGACGGAGTTGAAGGGCTCTTTGATCGAGCTATTTCTGATAAATGAAGTATTCGGCAATTGAAATTGATCGTGATATCTGGAGCATCCGTTATTGGAAGCGCCTGACGTAGTGCAGGAGAATCATGTCTTATCGACAAAGCATCAGAGTCCGCTACGGCGAATGCGATATTCAGCGTGTGGTCTTCAACGCAAACTATTTCGTTTATTGCGATGATGTCGTAGATAATTGGACGAGGATGGCTTTGGCTGATGAGCTTGCTGCTGTGGGAACCAGCACCGATCTGCACGCCATTGGCTTCGACTTCATGCTGAAGACCACCACTTTGACCTGGCATAGCCCGGTGCGTTTCGGCGAGGTCATCGATATGGAGGCTGCGGTCGCCCGCTGGGGAAACACCAGCTTTGATGTATCCATTGCTGGCCGAGTCAATGGTGAGACTCGTTTCGATGTTGTCATCACCTACGTCAGTATCGACCCAGTCACGCAGCGACCGGTTCAGGTACCGGCAGTGGTTCGTTCCGCTTTGGATCGGGAGACTCCAGGGTTCACGCACCCCAATTGATCCACGATCCGTGAGGATGAGTCGTGGCCAGACGACGCGACGAACGATTTCCTCGACGCCAGGTGACCAGAGAGATCACGGTGATGTCCTCGTCAGTTCGTCCGACCACCGGTAATTCCGGGGTTTCCCTGGGACTCTCGGCAATGATCCAACTGAGATCTCGTTGGGATCCGATGCGATCGAGTTCAGCGACGAACTCGATTCTTTGGGGAGCCGTGAGGTAATTCAGTACCCAGCTTGTGGTCACCACCGGATGGCCGTGTGCACTGGCGCGTTCGACGAGAGCATGAATAGTGGCAACAGCGTCGCCCTGTTCAACTTCGATCTCGAGCTCGCGTGCCATGGCAACGGCGCTTCCCAGTCGTTGAAAACGGTCGACCTTTTCGGCCCAGACACAGGCTTCCAGCCAGCGCACCTGATCATCGTCGCGGACATCGATAGGTGAGAGATCCAGACCCATCGACCAGTTCACTTGGGGAACGGTGGCGGGTATCGGTGGTTGGTTGCGAACATCACAACGAAGTGCCAGTCGATGTTCCCGAGAGAGTCGTGGTTCGACTAGATGTCCCGGTCGAATGTCGTAGGCCAGATGGCTAAAGAGCAAGGTGAGTCCAGCGCTGCTACCGATATCGACACGCGCCAGGACCTCATGTTCAGTTTCGAGAAAAGCCAAGGGGAAAACGAACCAGCTGCAACGGCCGACTTCATTGGTCTGGGTAGATCGTGTCGCTAGCACTGCCGACAGGGTTTCGGCCCGCTCCCGCACGAAGCGTACGAATTCGTCCCCAGCCGCAGTTGTTGGTTCGACGACGGGCCTTGGCTCAGGGCTCGATTGCGGTCGCCGATCGAGAACCGGTTGCATATTCGGGTAATAAGCCGCCAGTGGATCGTGAGGTTCGGCGAGCAAAAGATAATGGACACCAGCAAAAAGCAGGACGGGAATTCGTTGCGTCGGTGCCGCAACCTGCATCAGCTTCACGATGTCGGGTTCACGGGCCACTCGCGCCGCAAACTGACTGTACAGCGGGGCATCGTGGACGAAAGCCCGAGCGAAGTCGGTGAAGCGCCAAACCACATCCTCCACGTCTTGGACTGTAGTAGATGCAAAGTCGAAAACAACACCGACAATGACCCGGTTTCTTGCGAGAATGGGGGAGATGTCATCACTGTCTCTTCTTGCCGATCTCGACGCTCGTGGACTGATCCACGACTCAACCGACCGCGCCGCTCTAGCGGATCGTTTGTCGACCGGACCGATCGCGGTCTATGTGGGCTTCGATCCGACCGCGGACTCATTGCATGTGGGGAACCTCCTCGGACAGGTCATGTTGCGCCGTTTTCAACTGGCCGGTCATCGTCCGGTGGTTTTAGCCGGAGGCGCCACCGGTATGGTCGGCGACCCGGGTGGCCGTAGCGAGGAACGAAATCTGCTGGATCGCGAAACCCTGGCCCGCAATGTGGCCGGAGTGAAGCGCCAACTGGAGCGGATCTTGGACTTTGATCCTGCTCACCCTCTAGCGGCGCGTTTGGTCGACAATGCTGATTGGACCGCTCCCATGTCCGTGCTCGACTTCCTACGGGATGTTGGCAAGCACTTCACCGTGAATCAAATGGTGGCTAAGGAATCAGTGCGGACCCGGATGGAAAGCGAAAACGGTATTTCGTACACCGAATTCAGCTACATGCTCTTACAGGCGCACGATTTCTGTCACCTTTGCCAGGTCTCGGACGTGGAAATGCAAATGGGTGGATCAGACCAATGGGGCAATATCACTGCGGGCATCGATCTCATTCGACGACGATTAAATCGGCCGGCCTACGGCCTGACCTGGCCTTTGTTGACTCGGTCCGATGGCAAGAAAATGGGGAAGTCGGTACAGGGAGCGTTGTGGCTGGACCCCGTCAAGACCAGTCCGTACCAGTTTCGGCAGTACTGGATGCAACTGCTGGACGAAGATGTCGAACGCTTCTTATTGCAATTGACCCTGTTGCCAGTGGATGAGGTGGCTGGCATCGTGGCCGACCACCGCCTTCAGCCCGAAAAGCGAGTGGCGCAACAACGTTTGGCCCAGGAAGTCACCGCCTTGGTTCACGGTTCCGAGGCTGAGGTGGCAGCCGCTGAGGCCGCCACAGTGCTCTTCGGGGGAGATCCCCTCCAAGCCTCGAACGCCGCCTTAGCCGCCGTGGCTCGCGAAGTGCCCATGACCACGGTGTCAGTTGCCGATCTGGGCGATGCGATCGCCCTGGTTCGCACGGTCGGGCTGGCTACTTCCAATGGTGAGGCTCGTCGCCTCCTTGAGCAAAAAGGGTGTCGGGCCAATGGTTTGGTCATGAATTCCGACGGGGTGGAGGGCCACGGTCTCGCCGATATTGCCCGTTTACAGGGGCGTTACATCCTTTTACGCAAAGGTAAGACGACATTCCACCTGTTAGACGTGACGTCGTGACGTTGCGCCTGGCGTGACATCACCGGTACTCGCCCGTCCAGCGTTGTCGTTCTGGCCGGCGCCCAAAGGGTATTTGGGAGCTCATCGAATTGGTGCCGACATCGATTCATAAATTATTTCTGGAAATTTCAAGATTTTCCTCTGACCAGGTTGTTGGCCTGGGTGGGAGTGGCTAGATTTGCCTCTCGCCTCACCGACCCCTTTGGGAGTTAGTGAGTCGGCACCACCATTCGGTCAGCTTCGGCCAGCCTGAATGCGTGCCCTGAGCGCAAGCTCCTTGAAAACGGAAGAGAAGACTGAACGCCAGTGCGGGCAGCCATGTGCAGGATCGCTTTTGCGGTTATCATAGAGGCTTTCTGTCAATTCATGGTCATGTTCAAGCCTGGCCAAAAAAGTTATAAATGTCGGGTTCACGCCCGGCCTGCCAG
>JBEIGJ010000006.1:0-35233 GCA_040381935.1 Acidimicrobiaceae bacterium
ATACAGGCCACAACGCTGACCGCCGATGACTCTCCCGATCAGTCCCATGATCACAATCCCGACTGATCCGAAAAGGGCCATGAACAGCCGTTGGAGGGTCACCGCGGAAACTCCGGGCCAGTGCTCGGCCAACCAGGACACTGGAGTCAGAACCAGCGCGGTCAACGGCGGATGATCAGCGGCCGGGGCCCCGCGCAAAAAAGGCTGTTCGAACCACCGTCCATCGGCGTTGGTGAGAGCCTGGGCCGAATAGAACAGCTGATCTCCCACCGGTTGGTCGAAACGAGTCACAAACATCACAAAGGCCAACCGCAGGACGAGTCCAATGGCGGTGATCGCCGCCATCCAACGCCACCAATTTTCATGGCCATTGCGTTCACGGCCGGCTTGAGCACCGATGTTCGAGCCCTCCTCGGTTTCCATCGGATTGCTCCTCCCGTGATCAGCGGCGATACTAGAGGCGATGGGGACTCCAGAACCGCTACGCATTCTGGAGCCACTCAGGCTCGGGCGTCATCTCGCCGTAAATCGGCTGATGTTCGGACCACATGTGACCAACCTGGGGACCGATGCCCGTGAGATCTCGGCGCGACATGTGGCCTATTACGAGCGTCGAGCGCGAGGCGGGTGCGGCATCATCGTGACCGAAGGTGCCTCGGTCCACGACAGCGACTGGCCCTATGAACGGGCTCCTTTGGCCACCGAGTGCAGACCAGGATGGTCCGCAGTCGCCGCCGCCTGTCATCAGCACGGGTCACTGGTCATTGCTGGTCTCGATCATGCCGGTGGTCAAGGATCATCGGCTTATTCGCAATCGCCCTTGTGGGCCCCATCGCGGGTTCCCGAGGTGAACACGCGCGAGGTTCCCAAATGGATGGAAAGCGAAGATATCGCAGCAGTCATCGCCGGATTCGCTAACGCCGCCACAAGTGCACTCGAGGCCGGATGTGACGGAGTTGAGATAAACGCCGGACAGCACAGCCTGGTACGCCAATTCCTTTCCGGTCTCACCAATCAGCGAGATGATGAATGGGGTACTGACCGATTGCATTTTGCCCGTCAGGTCGTGAGCGGCGTCCGCTCTGCGGTCGATGCTGTCAGCCCCGGAGCCATTGTGGGATTACGCCTCTCATGTGACGAACTCGCCCCGTGGGCCGGTATCACCCCGGAGATGGCCCCCGAGATCGCTCGCCACTTGGCGGTGATCGGCCTCGACTACATCGTCATTGTTCGCGGTTCGATTTTTTCGATTGAACAAACGAGACCCGACTTTCATGTAGCCCCTGATTTCAACCTGGACGTGTGCCGGTCGATGAACGCGGCACTCAAGGATGCGGCGAACTCGTCACCGGCGGTGTTCTTGCAGGGATCGGTGGTCGATATCGAGCGCGCCAATTGGGCAGTGTCCCCCGAGTCCGGACCGATCTGCGATGGCGTCGAGATGACTCGTGCTCAGATCGCCGATCCTGATCTGGTGATGAAGGCTGCCGCTCACGACATCGATCGCATCCGACCCTGTATTCGTTGTAATCAAGTCTGCCAAGTGCGCGACGCACGCAACCCCATTGTGTCGTGTGTCGGCGAACCGTCATCGGGACATGAGAGCGATGATCCCGATTGGTATCGCCCGGCCACGGTCACTCGACGGGTTCTCATTGTCGGTGGCGGACCTGCCGGTCTGGAGGCGGCCCGCGTAGCGGCAATACGCCGACATAGTGTCACGCTGATCGAAACCTCAACACAGCTCGGCGGACTGGCACGTGTGGCCGGACCAGGTCGAGCACTGGCCGATTGGTTGATTTCTGAAGTGACCCGCCTTGGAGTGCGGATCGAACTCGAAGTGCCGACCGATCGACCACTATCCGATGGCGAATATGACGTGGTGATCCAAGCCACCGGCTCACGGAGCGGACGTCCCGACTTTCCCATCAGCGATGGTGCCGACGTGATCGATATCGCGGACATCTATCGCGGAATACGAACTCTGCCGACTGAAGGCCGCATCGTGATTTTGGATCCGATCGGTGGACCGATCGGTGTCGCCCTGGCGGAAACCCTGGGGGAACGTGCGGTCCTCGTCACTCCAGACAACATCGCCGGTAACGAACTTTCGCGCACTGGAGATTTGGCACCGGCCAATGTACGTCTCGCCCAAAGTGGAGTGCAGGTCGAACGGCGCAGTGTGGTGCGCGGCGTGAGTCGTACTCCTGAGTCACTGGTGGTCCTGGTTCAGGATCGATTCTCCGGTGCCGAACGAGACATCCAGGCCGCAGCAGTGGTCGATGCTGGATTCAGATTGCCCGACGATGGACTCGAGAACCATCGGTTGGTTCAGCTGGGAGCGGCCAACGCCAGCACGGTAATCGCAGTGGGAGATTGTGTGGCCCCGCGCACGCTGCTCGAGGCCATCCTCGAAGGTCGCCGCGCCGCCCTCCAAATCCTTTAAACCTTGGGCGCGAAACCGTGCCAAATCGCGTCATTTTTCAACCCAATGAAAAGCATCATGCCGGACATAGTCACACCGGTAGCGCCACCAACTGCCGGATTGCGTCTTCGACATTGAGCACATTCAGTACCGCAGCGATCGGGCGATCCCGGCCGACAACGACATCGAGTGCCGCACCACCACTTGCTCGTTCCGGCTCACCGGCAGTCACCACCACGAAGGGTTCGCCGAGCCCAAGACTCTCCACCACTGCAGCACGACCAATGGTGCGCCATAAGAGATCGCCCCGCGCCAACCCGGCACGTCCAGTAGTCACACCCCCGACCACATCGAAGAGCAACGACTCTCCCGATGCCCGACGCGCCCTTCCCGATATCTCCAATCCAGGCATCAGCCGCGTCTGCCATTCGATTTCAGTGAATCCGGCCCGTGAAAAGATCTCGATGGCCACATCCCTGATCGATCGTTCCTCATGAACGAGTTCACGCTCGACCATTGCCACTTGTTCGCGACGGACGCGTTCGTGAGCTTGAGTCACATACGTCTCATCGGCATCGAAACCCACATAATGGCGACCAGTACGCACTGCAGCCACCGCCGTTGTTCCCGAACCCATGAACGGATCCAAGACCACGTCACCGGCGAAGGAATACAACTGGATGCACCGCTCCACCAAAGCCACAGGAAACGGTGCCGGGTGATTCACCCTCGTGGCACTCTCGGGCGCAATCTCCCACACATCAAGAGTTGCCTCCATGAATTCGTCCACCGAAATCGTCGAATGCGAAGGACGATGGGATTGGGCGCGTTTTTTCGTACTGAGAGCGCGATCAAAACGCCCCTTGCTGGCAATGATCAACCGTTCCGTCGTATCGCGCAGAACGGGATTCGTCGCCGAGCGAAACGATCCCCAGGCACAGCTTCCCGATGAGCCACGTTGCTTCAACCAAATGACTTCACCGCGCAGAAGCATCTGCAGATCATCTTGAAGAATGGCGGTGACATCGCTGGCCAATGATCGAAACGGCTTTCGACCAAGGTTGGCCACATTGACGATCAACCGCCCACCAGGTTCCAAAATCCGCCGACACTCACCCAAGACATCAGTCAGCATCTCGAGATATGCGAGATAGTCAGCAGGAATATGACCCTCACCGAGGGCGGTCTCATAAGCCTTGCCAGCAAAATATGGTGGCGACGTCACTACCAATGCCACGGAGTTGTCCGGTATCTGCGACATCGACCGCGAATCTCCGACATAGATCTGATCACGATGTGCCGCTATCTCGTCGACATCAGCCAATGAGTCGTCGGCCGAAATCACTGGCGCGGTGAATCGGGCATAAAAGTCCGAAGCATCATGGCCCTCCCGGCGAGAAGCCCCAAACAACGAAGTGGCGGTTCCCCGACGGGGGCGGGTCACGTCACCGGACGAGGTCCGGTTACTCGGTTCCTCGACTCCTTCGACCATGAACTCTCCGATATGAACGGGCCACCTATCACCGAAAGGGTACCGATGTCGGCGCGCCGAACGTTCACCTGACGCCAGTTCTGACAATATGTTCCTGTGGATGTTTCCCTGATCGCCATTTTGATCCTGTTCCCGCTGGCTTATCTCCTCGGAACCTTTCCCAGCGCGTTGCTCATTGCGCGTACAAAGGGAATCGACATCATGGAGAGCGGATCAGGAAACCCAGGCGCCACCAATGTCAGTCGCCTCATGGGTCGAAAGCTGGGGATCTTGGTCTTCGTTCTCGATGGACTCAAAGGATCAATCGCCGCGGCCACGGGCTTTTTCATCGCTGGCTACGCCGGCGGAATCCCCTTGGCATGTGCAGCAGTACTCGGCCACGTTTTCCCCATCACGCGCCAATTCAAGGGTGGCAAAGGCGTCGCTACCGCTGGCGGTGGCATGGCTACTCTTTACCCACTTCTAGGGCTGATCATGCTCCTTTTATGGTTTGTGGTGATGAAAGCCACCAAGAAAAGTTCACTTGGATCCTTGGCTATCACTCTCGGATTCCCCACCGCTCTTGTGATCACGGGACGCCCCCTTGGAGAATTCCTGGCCGGACTGGGCTTATGCAGCTTCATGGTCTGGCGACACTGGCCAAATCTGCAGCGATTGGTCCGTGGAACCGAACTCTCGGTGACCAAAGAAAGTTGAATCGCAACTCACGTCACCTTGATCCGCCGTTGCCCTGATCGCTCCAATAATGGCGTGGTCCGCATAGATCGGTTCGGCGCCAAAGACGGTGGCATGATCAAACAATGCCACTTCATCCACAAACGTCGTCCATTCTCACCGCTATGGAATCCCTGGGTGCTCCCCCGCTGGAAACTCAAGAACCGCTGACTGCTCGCATGGGCATGGAGGCGATGACCAGTCCATCAACGGTGAGGGTGCACGACATCCGCAATATCGATGCCGATGGAGTTCCTGTTCGTCTCTACCGACCAAATGATGAGAAAAATCTTGGCCTCCTGGTCTACTACCACGGTGGTGGATGGGTCATCGGCAGCCTTGACACTCACGATGATGTGTGTCGCAAACTGGCGAATGCAATGGGTCATGCTGTTCTCAGCGTTGGTTATCGCCTGGCTCCCGAACATCCTTTTCCCGCGCCCGTTGACGATTGCGTTCACGCTCTTCGCTGGGCACACGCTCACGCCAACGAATTGGGTATCGACCATCAACGAATTGCCGTGGGCGGGGACTCAGCCGGCGGAAACCTGGCAGCAGTTGTCGCCAACATGAATATCGTTCCACTGAAATTTCAAATGTTGATCTACCCCGTCACTGATGCCACTCGCCGCTCGGCGAGCTATCGCGAGAACGCCGATGGCTACCGTCTGACTGCGAGCAGTATGAAGTGGTTCTGCGATCACTATCTCAGTGGATCGAATGGTTCAGAGGTGGATCCACGCGTTTCACCACTGCATGAGGATCCTTCGATCTTGGCCAAAGCACCACCAGCGATTGTTATCACCGCCGAGTTCGATCCGCTGCGCGATGAAGGAGAGCAATACGCACTACGCCTTCTCGAAGCCGGTGTTCCCTGTTCACTCACGCGCTACTACGGCCAAATACACGGCTTTTTCTCCATGAGTGAATTTTGTGATGACGGCTGGGGTGCAGTCATGCAAGCCGCGATGGCCACACGCATCGCCCTCGAACGATGAAATCACGTTTCTCCTGCTGACTCCACAGCACGCTGGATGACCTCATCAAACATGTCCTCGGTCAATCGACCGGTAAAAGTGTTTTGTTGACTGGGATGAAATGAGCACACCAGACGCACACCGCTTTTGGTCGGAACCGCCAGGCCGTGGGAAAACTTCGGACGCGGTCGGACCGCATACTCGACACAGGCCGCTTCGTAGGCGAACGCTCCCAAGCAGACGATGACGCGCAAGTTTCGCAATGCTTCTAATTCGCGGCGCAAGAAAGACCGACAGGCATCTCGCTCATCAGGAGTGGGCTTGTTGCCCGGGGGCGCGCACTTGACTGCCGACGTCACCCAAGCACCTTTCAATACAAGACCATCTTGGCGCTGTCGTGATTCCGGTTGATTAGCCAGACCCGCTCGATACAGACCGCGAAAGAGCCAATCTCCACTTCGATCACCAGTGAAAATCCGTCCCGTCCGATTGGCTCCGTGAGCCGCTGGAGCCAGACCCAAGAACAACAGACGGGCCTCGGGATCACCAAAACCAGGAACCCCGCGACCCCAATACTCTTCGTCGGCATAGGCCGCTCTCTTGGTTCGCTGCACCTCCTCGCGCCACTCGACCAGGCGAGAACAGGCCCGACACTGGACAACCTCATCGTCAAGAGTCTGCAAGAGTGACCTTGATGTGGCTTGGGTCGACCTGTCTCGAGCCGTGGCACTTTTCGCCACCGGTCGACGAGACGAATTGGCCACCACGCCACTAGGTTGGCACAGTCATGTCCGGTCGCTCTCAACGTCCGTCATCATCGCGGTCTCGTGTCTCTCCATCGAGGTCATCGCGGGCCGCCCGTCAACCTGGCGCCCGTCCAGCGAATTCGACCCTGGTTCTTCTCGTTCGTCATGGCCAAACACCGACAACGGGCAAGATCCTTCCGGGACGGGCCGCCGGCCTGAATTTGGCCGATGTTGGCGTCGAACAAGCACAACGGGCTGCCGAACGGATCCAAGCACTCAAAGAGGTGGACGCGGTGTATGCCTCCCCTCTCGAGCGAGCCCGCCAAACTGCGGCACCAATTGCCAAAATTCTTGGTCTTCGAACGCACATAGACAAAGGTCTCCTGGAGTGTGATTTCGGAGATTGGACCGGAAAAGAGTTGGCAGCTCTGATGAAATTGCCTGAGTGGTCAACGGTGCAGCGCGCCCCGTCTACCTTCCGGTTCCCTCAGGGTGAAAGTTTCACCGAGATGCAGACGCGAATGGTTTCAACCTTGGATCGACTCCGGGCTCGACATCCCGGCGGCACCATTGTCTGTGTTTCTCATGCAGATCCGATCAAAGCCGCTATGGCTCACGCCATGGGGTCCCACATCGACCTCTTTCAGCGGATTGTCATCGGCACCTGTTCCATATCAGCTGTTCTCTACACGCCACATGGGCCCACCGTGCTCACTGTGAATTCAACCGGCGGTCCCCTCAGCGACCTGCAGCCCTCGTGATTGATCGCCCATGGATTCGTACGTGAACTTCGATCATGTTGATGTCTTCACCTCGGGTGCGGTAGGCGAGCCGGGGCAGAGGATCTTCTATCTCCAGGTACGTTCAGGTCCCAAAACTGCCACGATTCGCTGCGAAAAGCAGCAGGTTGCCACCATCTCGGCGTACCTCCGCCGAGCCCTGGCCGACCTTCCTCTTCCCGAAGGTCAACCACCACGCGAACTCATGCGACTCAGTGAACCGTTCGAAGAGGAATTCATCCTTGGAGCAGTTGCTCTCGAATTCAGTACCAGTGCTGATCATTTCGTTCTCTATCTCAAAGAACTCGCTCCGGCTGATATCGATGCAATTCCTGATGATCTCGAAGACCTCGACTTCGAGTCTGACGACGATGATGGCGCCGATGAAGAGGTTGAAGATGTCACCGAAGGCGCACGGGTGCGTCTGGGTTTGACTGCGGCGCAAGCCATGGCATTTTGCGAAAACAGCGATCGTATTGTGGCCGCGGGAAGACCAACATGCGTGTACTGCGAACGACCCATCGATGTTGACGGTCATTTCTGCCCACGGATGAATTGACATGACTCCCCCCGATATTTTGCAGACTCTGCGCTCTGGGGAGATCGAAGTACTCGGACGAATGCCCTACAGCAGCAATGCCACGTTCTTGGTTCAGGTTACCCACGATGGAAGTTCAACCCAGGCGATCTATAAACCCCTACGCGGCGAACGTCCCTTATGGGATTTTCCAGCCGGTCTCTTCAAACGGGAAATTGCCGCCTACATCGTCTCTGAAGCACTCGAGATTCATGCCGTTCCGCCGACCGTCGAATGTGACGGACCCTTAGGCCGCGGATCACTGCAATTATTCATCGAGGCTCGATTCGAAGAGCACTACTTCACTCTCTTTGAGAGTCAGGATCATCTTCACGATCAATTCCGACATATTGCCGTCTTGGACATCGTGGCCAATAACACCGATCGTAAAAGTGGACATTGTCTTATCGATGCCGAGGACCGAATCTGGGCCATCGACAACGGCTTGTGCTTTGCCGAGCAATTCAAACTGCGGACCGTGATTTGGGAATTCGGTGGAGAGGAAATTCCCCAGCCGCTCCTGCAGCGGATCACCGCATTTTCCGACAATCCTCCGGTTGAACTCGACGATCTTTTGAGTGCAGCCGAAATCGAGGCGATGGTGGAACGATCGCGACTCTTGGTCAGTGGAAGTCACTTTCCGATTGATCCATCCGGTAGCCGCTATCCCTGGCCAATGGTCTGAAATCACACTTCATGACTTCTTCTGACGCCATCGATTCTGATTTGGAACGTTTGGTCGATCGCGCCGATCTCGACGAACTTGTCCGACGTATCGATGAACTCTGCGCTACTCGTGATTGGGAGTCCCTGTTTCGACTGCGCACTCTGACTCGATCCGCTGTGAGCACCGGTCGCCAAGTCTGGCCAGCGACAACTTTGGCTGAATATCGACTCGCTCTTCACGCTCCTGCAACGTGGGCCAGTCGAGTACTCAGCGAAGACGCCAGTCGGTTCAGCATTGGTCCCCTCACCGAAGTCGTGGCCCAAAACCATTCCTGGCCCGAACTTGCCGACCACCTCGAAGTCGGACCGCAACGGGCCTTGGTGGCTTACGAACGGGCCATCCGTGGCGAAACCATCACCGAAGACCACTCCATGGGACTGCAACCCATCCTCGATATTCCGTTCTCCCTCCAAGAGTGGGAGCCTCGCTATCAGCCCCCTCTTTACAGCGACGGTGGCGTCGATCAGCCGTGCCCCAGTGATAACTGGTCGCACACCTGGTCAACTTTGATGGTCGGGGACAACGTCGCAGCAGAGATTCTCGAAGACGACCAGACCGATGATGCGCTACGTCGTTTGGTCGAACCATGGACCGCCAATTCAGCGGGACGGGCTCATTGTGTCATCGTCGAAGGCGATGAGGCTGCAGCCTTAGCAGCCCAAGGTTGTACATCGGCCGACGGCGTCGACATCACCTCATTGAGCTCGGATCAAGCCATTCAATGGTTGACTTGGTGCGGGGCCAGTGGCGGAGTACACGGTCGGCGACGGGGTATGGCCTCTGGACGCTTTGGTACCTGGTGGCTATTAGCGGCTCTTGGTGGCGTGATTGATGACTGGGATCATCTCCACCACTGCGGTGAACTCTCGGCCACATTGGCCGATATCGCCCGAACCATGTCCTGGTCGCGTTGGCGCACTGCTCATCGACATGCCTATGAGCTGTCTCTGCTCGCGCACGATCATCAAGAAGGAATCACCATTGCTCTGAGTGCTTACGACGACGCCTTTGCCTCGTCTGCTACTGCAAACACCTCAGATTGAGAATCGTCTCGACAACGATCAGCGACCTTGGAGCGCCTCGATCAACTTCGGCAGAACCTTGTGCACATCGCCAACGATTCCCAAGTCAGCAATACCGAAGATCGGTGCCTCTTTGTCCTTGTTGATAGCGATGATGTTCTTCGAGCCCTTCATACCCACCATGTGCTGCGTTGCACCCGAAATGCCTACAGCGATATAGACACTCGGCTTCACGACTTTGCCAGTCTGGCCGACCTGATAGCTGTAGGGAACCCAGCCGGCATCAACGATGGCGCGCGATGCACCGGGTGCACCCTTGAGCAACTTGGCCAAGGACTCAACCATTTCATACTTTGCACTTTCACCGAGTCCGCGTCCACCGGAGACCACGATGTCAGCTTCATCCAATTTCGGACCCGTGGTTTCTTCCACGTGAACTGCAGTGACTGTGGCTGAACCGGCAGCCCCCAAGTCGGGCACCGAAACTGCTTGTACCGCAGCAGCAGGTCCTCCGGCAGCCTCAGGATTGAAAGACTTGGGACGGAAGGAAGCCAAGTAGGGAGCCCCGCCGGTGAACGTTGTCGTCACCAAGGTGTTACCACCGAAGATCGGCGTGGTCACGGCAACAGAATCACCATCGGCGACCACGTCGATGTTGTTGGTCAGAACTGTGCGGTTGAGTTTCACTGACAAACGCGACATGACATCGCGACCTTCATAGGACTGCGGGAACAAAACCAGATCCGGTGCGTCACCGCCATCGATTACCGACTTCATAGCCGATGACATCGCGACTCCAGCCAATTGTGAGCCGTAGTCAACGCCATAGATTTTTGAGGCGCCGTACTCACCCAAGGGACCAGCCACTGCGTTACCGTCGCCAGCAACCCAGACACTCACTGTCCCACCGAGACTCCGTGCTTTGGTGACCAGTTCGAGTGAACCCGATGTGGGTGCACCGTTGGCAACCTGAGCGAAAACCCAAATGTTATTGATGGCCATTGTCGTTCCGTTCTCTTAGTTCCGTACTAGTTCTTAGTTGCGATTCACTTGATCGTCGTCAGGATTCGGTGGACCGAATGACTCAGATGACTTTCAAACCTTCGAGGAAAGCCACGATCTTGCCGAAGGCCTCGCCGTCATCTTCGATGACCTCACCCGCAGCGCGGGCCTCGGCCTGTCCGACGTTGCTGATCTGCTGACCCGCACCGGCCCAACCCAATGGCGACACGCCAAGATCGGCAGCCGTGACTTCGTCAACCGGCTTCGACTTGGCGGCCATGATTCCCTTGAAACTGGGATAGCGGGGTTCAACAACACCAGCGGTCACCGAGATAACTGCCGGCAAAGCACAGGTGACTTCGTCATAACCCGCTTCAGTTTGACGATCGGCCTTCAAAACTCCGCCTTCGATCGACACCTTCTTGGCAAAGGTCACCGAGGGCAATCCCAGGACCTCGGCCATCTGTTCGGGCACAGTTCCGGTGTAGCCGTCACTCGACTCGGTGGCAGCGATAATCAGGTCTGCGCCACCAAGCCGCTGGACGGCAGCGGCAAGTATCTTGGCGGTCGTCAGCGCATCCGAACCCTGGAGTGCTGGGTCGGATACCAGAACACCCTTGGCAGCACCCATTGCCAGGGCCGTACGTAATCCAGCGGTCTCGCTATTGGGAGCCATGGAAACCAAACTCACTTCGCCACCACCAGCGGCGTCGACGAGTTGAAGGGCCATCTCCACGCCGTAGCTATCGGACTCGTCCAAAATCAACTTGCCGTCACGCTTCAAAGTCTGCGTCGACGCATCAAGGGCACCGGGGTTTGCGGGATCAGGGATTTGCTTCACACAGACGATGACGTTCATAACGAGACATTCTGCTCCTTTGTGCGCCGTTTCACACAACCAGCGAGGACTCTCATCCCGTGACGCACGACCCATGCCGGGGCGGGCCGAAACTCTCACCAGGCCAGGCTGGTACCGTCTGTGCCGGTGCGAATCCTGCTGGTCGTCAACTCCTTCGCCTCTTCGGTGACCGCCCGCAACACTGTCATCGTGCATCGCACCCTGGCGCGACACCACGAAGTGCAAGTCGTGGAGACCAATCGCCGGGGTCACGCCACCCGCTTCGCCCAAGATGCTGCCCGTCGCGGCCTCGATGTGGTGGTGGCCTTCGGAGGAGATGGCACCCTGAACGAAGTGGCAACCGGAGTCGCGGGTACGTCGACCGGATTAGCGGTTCTGCCGGGGGGCAGTACCAATGTCTTTGCGCGTACCATCGGACTCCCCAACGACCCAGTCGTGGCTGCCGATCTGCTCGTCGATGGTTTGGCCGATCCCGACCATTGCATTCGCCCTATTGGCCTTGGTCGCGTTAATGGCCGGTTTTTCTGCTTCCATACCGGGGTGGGATACGACGCCGCCGTTGTGCGCGCCGTCGAGAATCGGGCCTCACTCAAACGCTGGGCCGGTCATCCACTTTTCATCTACGCCGCATTGACCACCTGGCTGACGGGCTACGACCGGACACATCCGCATTTCTCGGTGACCGCATCCCCGACGGCAACGCAACCGATGCACCACCTCGATGATGGCTATTTCAGCATCGTCTTGAATACCAATCCCTACACGTTCCTTGGTAATCGCCCACTGGATCTCTCTCCCCTTGCTGGACTCGACCAACCCTTGGTCGTGGTCACCTTTCAGACAATGTCAGCACTGGCCATCATCAGCTCTCTCATGGGCGCTCTGCGCGGCAATGGAGTCACACCCAACGAACACGTAGCCGTCTTCGATCATGTTCACGAGGTAGTGATCGAACATCCTCAGCCCTTCCCCTATCAGGTGGATGGCGACTATCTCGGTGAATCAACTCGCCTGCATTTTGAGCACGTCGCGAATGCAACGCGGCTAGTCATTCCCCCGCACTCCTAAGGACCTCAAGTGCGACATCGGGGACATTGGTGCAGATCCCATCTACTTCCCAGTCGATCAATTCCTTCATCCGCACCGGGTCATCACAGGTCCACGTATTCACCTGAATCCCGTGATGATGACACATCTCGATGGCTGTGCGGGTCAAGGTTCCGACCCACGGGTGCACCGCCCGGTGACCAGAACGTGCCAGGTCCTGGGCGAGGGCCTCGATGTTTTCATCATCGACTGCAATGGTGAGCCACGCCGTGGCAATCGAGGGTTGCAGACTCCGACAGCGATCCACCGTCTCACGTCGAAACGACGAGATCAACCAACGATCGTCTCCTTCAGCCCGATCACCAAGACAGGCAATCGTGGCCTCGGCCAGGGTCTCATCAGGGTCGAAATCGGGTTCTGAGGGATCGTTTTTGATCTCGATGTTGACCCACATCGGCCCACAAGCGTCAAGGGCCTGATCGAGACTGGGAATATGGTCGGGTAACTCAGCGGCGGCCAACTGGCAAATAATGCGACCGTCATCCAGAACCGGATTGTGATGAACGACCAACAAACCGTCCGCAGACCGCCGGACGTCCAGCTCGGCAGCATGGGACCCCATTTCCACTGCCCGTCGAAAGGCGGGAACGGAATTCTCCAATGCCGCCTGGGATGCCCCACGATGCGCCAGAATCTGCGTTTTCATAGCAGAAGTTTGCCTGAACCCGGCCAAAAAAGGGGTTCATCCACCTGTCGGCTTGGTCCTGTGACAAAAAAATTTCCGTCTACCTATTGCCTATCCGTCTGGTCTTTGCCAACCTTGGGAGCCTCCTGAAAAAAGCCCATTCGCTTCTCCAGGTCGGTCCCAACCACCTCCCCCGAAGTCCGGAGTACATCGTGTCGATCCTTGCCTCTGCCCTTGCCCTTGGTTCAGCCGATTACAGCTGGCGCCACGAAGCCATCTGTCGGGATACCGATCCAGAGCTTTTCTTTCCGGTGGGCACTACAGGTCAGGCTCTTTTGCAGATCGACCGCGCCAAGCAAGTCTGCGCCGAATGCACTGTGCGGATCAGTTGTCTGCAGTTCGCCCTCGAGACCAACCAGGATTCTGGTATCTGGGGTGGCACCTCTGAAGAAGAGCGTCGCAATATCCGTCGCCAAATTGCGGCCCGC
Source organism: Acidimicrobiaceae bacterium (assembly GCA_040381935.1). Classification (GTDB taxonomy): domain Bacteria; phylum Actinomycetota; class Acidimicrobiia; order Acidimicrobiales; family Ilumatobacteraceae; genus Casp-actino8. The sequence goes on from JBEIGJ010000006.1 coordinate 13,541, forward strand.
AATCGTGCCGCCAGTCAGTTGAAAACTCACTCAGCGGTTTCCTGATACTCCCAAGCGAGAACGTCACACCTCAACGAGGAAGACGCAGTTCCACCACAGTCCCATCACCACGTCGGTGCCCAGCGACCCCTACCGCCTCGAAATCTTCCGGAACACCGGGGCGCATCGTTATCGATCCGTTCAATTCCGTCGTGACCAGGGTGCGCACAATCGAGAGTCCAAGCCCCGTTGCGGCATCGAGATTGAAATGAGGATCCAAACCTCGGCCATCGTTGATGACTTTGACGTATATCTCGTCATCGCTGCCAGCGAGTTGTACCACAACTGTTCCTCCTGGGCTCCCTTCGGGGAAACCGTGATCTACGGCATTCTGGAGGAGCTCGGTGAGGACCACTGAGAGCGGGGTAGCAATTGTTGCCGGTAAACGTCCCCCGTCACCTTGAACCACAAAATGAACCGGTCGGTCTGGGGACTGCAGACCTTCTTCTGCCAAACGCATCAAGGGGCGAACGATTTCAATAAATGCCACTTCGTCACCCGGTTCACGTGACAGCGTTTCGTGAACCAAGGCAATCGTACGAATCCGTCGAACACTTTCTTGAATGGCCTCTTTGGCCTCTGGTGATGTCAGGCGTCGTGCCTGCAAACGCAAAAGTGATGAGATCGTCTGCAAGTTGTTCTTCACACGATGGTGAATCTCGCGAATTGTCGCATCTTTCGACAGCAACATTCGATCACGACGGCGTACCTCGGTGACATCACGCAGAAGAATCAATCCACCGGTGACTATGTCGTCTTCCATAATCGGCAAACAACGCACCAGAAGGGTGACATCAGGCGTCTGATCGAATTCTTCGATGACTGGCGAGCGTCGTTCGAAGGACTGACGCAGAGGGCTATCTGCAAATCCCAATTCACTCAATGACTGACCCACGACATTGGACGTAATTCCCACTCGGTGCAGAGCTGAAACGGCGTTAGGAGAGGCGTACTCAATCACTCCTCGACCATCGAGAACGATCGCTCCATCGCCGACTCGCGGCGCTGCGCTGAGGTCGGCCGCACGACCCGGAAAGGGAAATGATCCTTGGGCAATCATGGATGCAATGCGCTGAAATATTCCGAGGTAGGTTCGCTCCAATTCGCCCGGCTGACGACTGACTTGAGTCGACCATTCCCGTGAGAGGACACCAATCGTCTTTCCGGTCGGACCGCGTACCGGAATCGCCATGATGTAGACCGAATCGAAGGATTCCTGTTTGAGGAGAACTCCTTCACGAATCTCCCCGGCCGTCGAGGCCTCTTCCAGAATCGACGTCTCTTCTTCGCTCGCCGGCGTACCAACCAGATCAGAGCGATAAATGGTCTGCCCAGTGGCCGGTCTGACTTGGGCCCCGACCAGCCACTCCCCATCACGCTGGGGCAGATACAACAACATGTCGGCGAAGCACAGATCGGCCAACATTCCCCACTCGCCAATCAATTGTTGAAGGTGGGTCGAGTCCTCCTTCGACATTTCGGTGTGTTGGCGAATGAATTCGGCAAGGGTTGCCATGACTACGAGTCTGCCCGAAAAATAGGTCGCCCCCGGTCATTCACTCCTGGTCAGCAGCAAGAGAATTGGGTCGTCAGGGGCCCGTTGTCGTCACCCGAACTGGGTATCGGCCTCAGCCACCGAACCCGATACGTCGGTCACCTTCAACCGATCCGATCTCCACATAGGAAATCTTGGCGGCGGCCACTCCAACCGTGCGACCTCGCTTATCGGTCAGCCACAACACATCAGTCGTTCCGGCCAAAGCAGATTCAATTTTCGCTTTGGTGGCATCGCGTTCGTCGTCATTTTGCTCGAGAGAGATTTCGCGCACTGCCTGAGTGATGCCGATCCGAATGTCCACGATGTCCTCCTCGAAGTGTGTGGCGATGCAGGCTGTCAAGTGCCCAAGTGCCAGACGCTGGTCCATCTGACGATACCGCCACCACTCCCAATCAACCGATCACACTGCCGTGGCGCAGAAGGTGTCACCTTGGGGCAATGAGGCCAAAGTCGAGACATCTGCTTCGCCATAGAGGGCACGCAGCATTCCTTTGACCATGCCTCGATCGACTGCACACACCACCGGATGTTCAAGGGCCACATCCCCAAAAGGACAGTGGTTATTGATGATTCGCAGTTGGTTGTTGCGCTTTTCGGTGTGGGCCGCAAAGCCATGAGCCGTTAAAGCATCAGCCACTGCCTGCATCGCTGAGCGCAGACTGCGCTGTCCGGCGGCGAGATCACTTCCGGTCAAGGCCGCAGCCATGGCGCGCCCGTATTCCTGACCCACTTCTTCGGCAATGGCCTCGGCCTGGTCGTGAGGAAGAAGGTCGAGGGTCTTACCCAACAAACTCAGGACTAGATCATCACCACGCACCGGAAATTCGCCCACTGGTAAGTCAGACCCTGCCGAGTAACGCTTCGAAGGTCGGCCGGCTCCGCCCCCCGCGGATCGTGCCACTGCCACTTCGAGATAGTTCCCGGCGGCCAACTTGTCGAGATGATGGCGGGCAACATTGGGATGGAGCCGAAATTCACTGGCAACCTCTGCAGCCGTCACACCATCTTTTTGGACCCGGACGAAGAGGTAGATCGCCCGTCGAGTCGGATCACCGAAAGCACTGGTGATGGCAGTCACCGAAGCCGTGAAAGCCCCCGTGGAGGGGGATGAGTGACTCTTCACATCGTTCGTCTTGAAGTCAGAAGAGGTCACGCCGGTATTATAACTATGGCGATAGTGCAAATTCGCCAGTCCCCGTATCAAGGTTTGGAGATCCGATGTCCGTATCCCGTGAGCAGGTCGTTGACGCCCTCCGGCCCGTAGAAGATCCTGAATTGCGACGGTCCATCGTGGATCTGGGCATGGTCCGCGAGATCACCATTGATGCCGACGGAGCAGTTGAGGTGCAAATCGCTCTAACCGTTGCGGGTTGCCCTTTGCGCAATGAAATCACTCAGCGGGTCACCCAAGCCCTAACCCCCCTGCCTGGCGTGGCGCGAGTGGGAATCGATTTCACAGTCATGACCGATCAAGAACGCGAGGCTGTGCGACACATGCTTCATGGTGATCCCGGTTCGACTGCCGGCCAGAATCAGGCTCACGGACACGCCGAGGGTCGACGGATTCCCTTCGCCGATCCAGAAAACAAGACCCGACCTCTCCTCATCTCATCGGGCAAGGGCGGCGTTGGAAAAAGCAGTGTGACCACCAACTTGGCAGTAGCCCTCGCCGCCCAGGGACATTCGGTCGGAGTCTTGGATGCCGATATTTACGGGTATTCGATTCCTCGCATGCTGGGAGCCAATAACGAACCTGTGACCATCGATCGAATGCTTTTGCCCTCGGAGTCCTACGGAGTGCGTTGTATTTCCATTGGCTACTTCGTGCCCGAAGGACAAGCAGTCGTTTGGCGGGGACCAATGTTGCACAAGGCTCTCGAACAGTTTCTGACCGATGTTTTCTGGGACGATCCGGATTTCCTCTTGATCGACATGCCCCCGGGTACTGGTGACATTGCCCTCAGTCTCAGTCAATATCTGCCCAAGGGAGAAGTCCTGGTAGTCACCACACCGCAGCCTGCAGCCCAAAAGGTGGCACGTCTCTCCGCCGCCATGGCGGCCAAAGTCGGTCTTCCGGTCAAAGGTGTCATTGAGAACATGTCCTGGTTCACCGGTGATGATGAAAAAAGATACGAACTGTTCGGCAGTGGTGGAGGAAAAGAACTAGCCGAGGAATTGAACGTCCCCCTACTCGGTCAGATTCCGATGGTGCAGCTGTTGCGCGAAGGTGGAGACGACGGCCGACCGATTGCCGCTATCGCTCCCGAAAGCGAAGCTGGCGCAATATTCCACGAGATGGCCCGCAAAATTGCTGCTGATAACAAACCGCGCAAGAAATTCAGCAAGTTTCTCAAAATCAACGGCTAAAGAGTTGGTGACACTCCCGACCGAGTGTCTTGGTATCGAGCGGTAGATGAGTGATTGGGCGACTATGAAGTCAGTCGTTCCAAAACCGTTGTTCGCGAAATGGGTCGGCGTACATGTGATAGCCATTGCGTTCCCAAAAACCTGGGGCATCCCCATTTCGAAGTTCCAACCCCCGTACCCATTTGGCACTTTTCCAAAAGTAGAGATGGGGTATCACGATACGAACAGGACCGCCGTGTTCGGCGGTGATCTCTTCACCTTCGTAGGCATAGGCAACCAAGGCCTCATCAGTGGTGATATCGGCAAGGGGAACATTGGTGGAATACCCAAATTCAGCGTGTTCCATCACATGAGTGGCCTCTTGTTGAACACCAGCCATACGAAAAAGATCGGCAACTCGAACTCCGGTCCAGGTGGTATCGAACTTGCTCCACTTCGTGACGCAATGAATATCAAAGGTCAATGTGGTGGACGGCAAAGCCTTCAGTTCCTCGAGGCTCAAGGTCAAGGGCTCATTCACCAAACCAAAAATGGAGAGGTTCCACTGCCCCGGAGCGTAAGTCGGAATATCGCCCACATGAAGTACCGGAAAGCGATCGGTCAAATATTGTCCCGGGGGCAAACGCTGGGAATCGAGTCCTCGCTCGGTGAGACTTTGGCGATTGCGCTCGAAAAAACTCATACCCGCATTGTGGCCGAAATCAAGCCAACCCGCCCATCGGGACCGACCAACGCCTGGAATTGCCCTATCGGCCCTGAGTAACGTGACGCCGTGGATGAGATGGCAACGCTGTATCTCGTTCGACATGCCAAAGCCGGTGAACGGGCTCGGTGGAACGGCGATGATCGTCTCCGACCGTTGTCGGGAAAGGGTCGCCGCCAAGCAGTTGCTCTCTGCGACAGGCTCTATCCATTGGTGTCAGCCTCCCCAGGGGCAGTGCTCCTATCCAGTCCCTATATCCGCTGTATGCAAACTCTGGAACCATTGGCTGCTCGCCTCCACGGAACTGTCAATCCCAATGACCGCCTCCTCGAAGGAAACAGCCGCGAGGGTGCTCTTGTATTGGTCGAAATGTTGCGCCATGGATGGGTGATGTGCAGCCTTGGGGACATCATGCCCGATGTCATGACTGCTCTCGAACGGCGGTCGGCACAGATCGTCAGTACTCCAGATTGGCGAAAAGGATCAGTGTGGGTCTTGACGCGTTCTGGAATCACAGTCGTATCGGCCACTGTCTGGCCCCCGCCAACTATTGAGTGAGATCGTGATTGAAATCGCATTGGATGATCGATCAAGACTCATGGCACCGAAGTATCAACGGCTATCTCCGCTTCAGCAATTTCCGCTGCCAGATTTTCCACCAGGCTGAGGACTTCTGCTGGGGGATTCGACGCCAAACAAAGATCGACTTCTGGTCTCGCTGCCGTGGCATCGTCTAAAAAGCGAAAAAAGACAATGCCTAAAAAGCAATGCGCGTCGGCATACGTTGGATCAGCGACGGTCGCCTGCCGTAAAAGCAGCAGACCTGATTCCAAACGTTGAGCCGATGTATCTCCGACTTCGGATTGCACAGCGGAAAGAACGCTGAACCATCCGAAGTATGTGAGCGCTTCGACATTGTCGGGCTCGATCGCAAGCACTTCTGCATAGATATCCAAAACTCGAGCCATATCGCTCATACCCAGGGAGCGAGCCTGTACCAGAAGCGAGCTAACGCTTCCATCTCCTACCCCACCCGTCATTGTCTGCCCCGGTAGACGATCATCACTTCCACGGGATAACAGAATTCCCAAGAGGAGGGAAAGTGCGAGAACGACGACAACCCACAACTTCCATCCAGTTCGAACATTTGGCTTGGATGTCGAATCAGACGTCAACTGCCGTAACACATCTGCTGCTCGGGCCGTGTAGGAATTTCTGAGCGCGGTGTAGTCCTCGACTCCGATATCGCCAGCAGCCATTTCTACTTCTAGATCTCGCAACGATCGGAGAAGAAAGTCACGTTCAGATTCGAGTCGAGTTCGCTCTTCAGGGTTCATCGTCGGACTTCTGCGTGCTTGTCGATTCAACATGCTCAGCGAGGGCGCTAGCCACCAGCCTGCGATCATCGTCATTGGCAGACCGTTGTTCGATCTGCTGCCATCGACGGAAAGCCAACACCAGACCGACAATCGCCGTTATCGCAACGGCAATCGGTAGGGCCCAGATCAAAGATTCCAATCCCGATGTTCCCGGCACCAGCTGGAGATCTTCGCTGTAATTGTTGTCGATGGTTTGCACGATTTCGGAATCAGTCAGTTGACCATCGGCAACAAGGCGCGCAATCTCCTGACGGATTGCCTGCGATGCAGTACCGCGTGACTCAGAAACACTTTCACCATCACAAGTCGGGCACGCCAGTTCACGCGCAATGATTTCCAACCGCTCCTGCGGTGTAGCGGGACCAGGATCTCGTTGAGTGCCTATGGCCAAGAGCAGAACCGCGGTAAAGATCAACAACAGCCACGCGGGCCAACTCTTTATTCTCTGTCGCCACGAATAGCCCATGGTTTTGTTCACGATGCGCTCGGTCCGGATAATGCGGCAATAGTTGAACCAAGTAGTTCAGCGGTGACCTGACCGACGAAACGCTCGACAACGATGCCCGTCGGACTGATCAACCACGTTTCGGGGACCTTGGCAATTCCGTAATCGACCGCTATTTCGGCATTATCGTCTTTCACGATCGGCCATCCCCCGCCTTCGTCGGCGAAAAACGCCCGTACCGCACGTTCATTGTCATCGTTGACGATGGTGTACAGCTCGACTGCTTTGCTGCCAAGACTTTGTTGCGTTTGGTAAAACTTGACCAACTCGGGGTGTTCGCGCTTACAAGGAACGCAAGTGGAGTTGAAGAAGTTCAAGACCACCCATGACCCACGACGGCGGGAAAGGTCGAACGTCTCATTTTCATATGTTGGCGCCACGATCCCTGGTGCTGGTTGAAAGAGCAAAGGCGTATTCGCGGTTGGTGTGTCACGCGCGGTCGATAAAACCAAAATCACCAGGAGAAAAACGACAATTGCACCGGCAACGCCAGCCGCTATCGGTGCCACGCGAACAGGACCTCCAGGACTCATGACTGGTCTCCCACCGTCGGGGTGAGAACATTCTCTGTTAGTCCCAGAGATGTTGGTTCGGTGGGGCGACGCCTCTTACCTGGGAAGGCCGCCAAGACCGTCCCCACAGCCATCACACCGCTACCAATCCATAACCACAAGATCAGCGGCTTGACGAAGATCTTGATACGCGCCTGTCCATCATCGGGACGCACATTGCCTTCAAGAGTGAGGTAGAGATCGTGACGCAAACCAGTTTTGACACTGGGCGTCCCAATATCCATTCCTTGCTTGATGTACTTACTACGCATCGGTTCGTAGACCTCTTCACCATCGATACGCACTGCAGCAACCACACTTGATTTCACCGCATCACTACGGGTCGAGAGACCTTCAAAAGTGAACCTATGCCCGGCGAAAGACACCGTCTCGCCCGTTTCCATCACGAATTCCTGCGATCGGGTGAACGACCCCGACGAGGCCAGCGCCACCGAGATGAGAATGACCCCGATATGTACCACCATGCCACCGTTGGCTCGACCGACAAATCCCCTCCACCCTTGACGTCGTGTGGCCAACACAATTTGACGAAGAGCTGCCCCGCCGGCGAATCCAGCCAGAGCGAATGCCAACAAGGGCGCCCATCCTTCGGCACCGACTACGAGCGATAAGGCCAGAGCGCCGACTCCCATCCAGGCAGGCCAGAACAGTCTTTCGCGCAAGAGTTCACCGCTCGCTTTACGCCAGGGAAGAACCGGTGCAATGGCCATCAGGAACAACATGGTCAATCCGATTGGTTTGGTCATCTGATTGAAAAAAGGCTCTCCGACCACAATGCGTCGGTTATCAAAAGCCTCCACGACCAGTGGGAAGACCGTTCCGAGGAGTACCACGAAGGCGAAAAGGCTGAACAGAATGTTGTTGGCGAGAAATGCCCCTTCCCGACTCATTGGCGAATCGATACTTCCCGGTGACCGCAAGAGTTCGCCTCGCCACCCAATGAGCACGATGGAGACCACCACGATCAAACCAAAAAATGCCAACAGCCACGGCCCGACACTGCCCTCGCTGAAAGCGTGGACGCTGTTGATGACCCCCGATCGGGTCAAGAAGGTGCCGAGAATTGTCAGACTGAAAGTGGCGATGACCAGGCTCAAATTCCACACTCGCAACATGCCGCGCCGCTCTTGTACCAGAACTGAGTGCAAGTACGCGGTACCGGTCAGCCAGGGAAGCAAACTGGCGTTTTCCACCGGATCCCAAGCCCACACGCCACTCCATCCCAAAACCTCATAGCTCCACCAACTACCGAGAATGATGCCGATTGTCAGAAAGCCCCAGGCGTATAAAGTCCATCGCCGGGTTTCAAGAAGCCAACCTTCACCAAGTCGACCGGTAATCAAGGCCGCCAAAGCAAAGGCAAAGGGGATCGTGAATCCGACGTATCCGACGTAGAGGATCGGTGGATGAAAGACCACCAAGATGTGATTTTGCAACAACGGATTTGGACCCGGGCCATCGGTCACCCCAGCAGGTCCCACAGCGAAAGGATTCGCCGGCCCGAAGGCCAAGGCGAAAAAAAACAAACTGACGGTGAACAAAATGACCATGGCCCAAGCCAAAAGGTCGTCACCAACCCGCGCTCGGAACTTGCGAGCAATAGCGGCGATGAACCCAGTGAGCACCAGAATCCACAACAAGATGGATCCTTCGAGCGCACTCCACAAAGCCGTGAAGTTGTACATCGCCGGGGTATCACGTGATCCGACCTGTTGGACATAGGCCAAGGAGAAGTCACGGGTGATCAACGCCCGTTCCATGATCAGGAAAGCAAATAACCCCGCTCCGAAGGAGAGATAGGCATACCGCACCGTGGAGCGAAGTGCTCGTTGGTCATGGCGGCGAATGCCGGCAACGGTGATCGCAATTCCAGAAAGACAGGCCAAAAGACCGAGCAATACCGCACCGCGTCCAGCCGCAGCGTTCAAACTGACTGCGAGCATTGCGTCCCTTCAGAAGTTCCAGATGAGCTTTCGATTCGATTGGGATTTTCGGCTTCGTACTCATTGGAGTGTTTGACTTCGATACGGTCGCCCTGGAATATCCCGTCGTTCAATATCCCGTGCACGACCACCGGAATGCACTCTTTGAAAATGCCACCGGGGTCACCCTCGTACTGCACCGGCAACGTGGCACCGGCAAAGCTCACTGTGAATGCCGTGACCGTTCCCTCATCTCGCAGCGATCCCTCATCGACGACTCCTTGAATACGCAGTCGACGACCGGCTTCACAACCTTGTTTCACGTCGATCTCGTCGACATTGCAGTAGTAGTCGATTGCCGATGTCAGGAACTGAGTGAGCACTACACCACCAGCGACGATCACCGATCCCAGCACCGCAATAGCCAGCCAGGGCCGACGTCGCGAGTGAGTTCGCGAACTGGACGGACGTGGAGAGAGGTCGAGAGAATCCGGGGATGTGCCGATGTCATCATCGTTGACCGATGATGAAGGATTCCGCCACTCATTCATGTCCAGGGTCTCTTTTCACGAGGAACATCTTTGGAGTAGCGACGTGCCCGCCGCAGGACGAACAGACCATAGAGGCCCACACTGAGAAGCGTCGCCGCATAACTAGCAGAAATGAACCCGATGTCATCCATGCTCCGACATCTCCAATCGTCGTTCAGTGATCGCTCGATCCAGACCGGTGTCATCGACCATGTCTTGCAGAGTCAGCGAGCGTTGTCGGTGCAAGACCAACCAGATGTACATCAGTGTGAAAACCACGACTCCGAAAAACAGCGAAAAGAGCATCAGGCCATCCATTTCGACATCGGAATTGCGCGTCAGGACACTGGCCTCTTGATGTAGGGAATTCCACAGTTCGACGGAGAAATGCACCAACGGAATTTCGAGTACCGCAAGTAAAGCAAGAACTGCGCTACGACGCGCTCGCTGATGATGGGTACCGCCAAGTCCCCGCACTGCGAGATAACCCACATAGGTCACGAAGAGAAATGCCGTTGTTGTCAGGCGCGCATCCCAGGTCCAAAACGTGCCCCAGGTCAGACGACCCCACAAACTGCCCGTCACCAAGGAAATCGCCATGAACAACACACCAACCTCGGCACTAGCACCAGCGATTCGGTCCCACGTCAATGAACGAGTCCGTTTCCAAAGGTAGGCCGCCGATGACAGTGCGGTCACGATGAAGGCTAAATACGCCAGCCAAGCTCCCGGCACATGGGCATACATGATTCGCACCGACTCACCCTGGTTGACATCAGCGGGAGACACGACCAGACCCAAGAAGACGAGAAAAACGATTCCCAGCAAGGTGACCGCACCGAGCCAACGAGTGAAAACCGTTCCGGTCACGCGCTCACCGCGCCGCTTCACTTCGCTCATCGAATCGCTCCAATTGTCTGCGTTGTCATCATGCTCATCTTGATCATCGGACCCTTTGGCAAACGAACACTCTTCGACCACTAGTCATCGAGCAATGGACCAAAGGCCAGTGCCCCTGCGACGGTGAAGAGCACGGCAAAGACAGCCAGCAATCCGAGCCAAGGCCAGCCCTCGCTCGTTACCAGTCCGTCGGTGCCGAATGCCGACTCGGTGGCCCGAGTCGCTCCGATCAACACCGGCGCCGCCACCGGTAACAAGAGCAGAGGAAGCAGAGTTTCCCGTCCTTTGGTACCAGCAGCAAGACCTCCGTACAGGGTACCTATGGCAGCCAAACCGCAGGTAGCGGTGACCGCAGTGGTGACCAACAGCACGCCACCGCCAAAACTGACTTCCGCCCGGTACAAAACCAGAGCTGCCAGGACCAAGAGCGTAATCAGGGCCAGAAGTTGCACCGCCAAAGCCAACGCCTTGCCCAGAAAGACCCCCACCATGGGAACGCCCGATGACCGCAGTTGGTCAAGAGCTCCGTCGGCGGTTTCTACGGCAAAAGAACGTGACACCACGATCAGAAGACTGAACAGGGTCGCCAGCCACACCAAACCCGGAGCCACCCGTGGCAACAGGGCCTCGTTATCGAGTGCAAAGGCGAACATGACCATCACGATCAGAGCAAAGGGTGCAACTTGATTGGTCAATACTCGGCTGCGATATTCAATGCGCAAGTCCTTCACAGCTATCAGTCGCACTGTGCGCACCATCATGACTGCCATTCCCGTACCTGTCCTGCAACAACTTCAATTTGGCGCGTGGCCAACGAACCAGCGCGATCCAACTCATGACTGGCCACCACAATGGTGGCCCCAGCAACCGCCGCAGACCGCAAAAGCCCATCCAATTCATCCCGACCGGCAGCATCGAGACCGGCATGCGGTTCATCCAGAAGCCAAAGTTCCGCGCGTCGGGCGATCAGCCCCGCCAGTGCGGTTCGGCGACGTTGACCGGCGGACATCTTTGCCACTCGCAAGTTGGCTAACCGACCATCAAGACCCATCCGGGTGAGAGCGACTGCGACTTCACCTTCGGTTGCCCCAACGGTTCGGCCCCAAAAAGTGACATTTTCGCGCGCTGACAGATCGTCATAGAGGCCGTTGGCATGGGCCAGCAATCCCACGCGATGGCGCACCTGTTGGCGCTCCGCCACGAGGTCAACATTCAAAACCGTGGCCCGACCGCGTTCGATTGGCACCAGACCGGCGCAGACGCGCAGCAGTGTGGTTTTCCCGGCACCGTTTGGACCACGCAGCAGAGTTATCGATCCCCGCTGAAGACGTAACGTCACTCCGGCGAGGGCTGGGAAAGATCCGAGTACCGCCACAACATCGTGGAAATCAACGGCCAACGATGCGGTTGACACCCCGCTCGAATCCGGCTGGTCAGGAGACATGGCCATGCCAAGTCGACGCTATCTGAGCCGATGTCCCGTCTGAGAGGAAGCAGGATCTCAAGTGGTGACCTCGGTCGCGAGCCACTCGTTCTCCCTCTCGGCTAGCCTTTGGGGACTGTGAGTGAACACCGTCGTCCCAGTTCCTCGGAGACGGAAGGTCTCTCTGGATCCGCAAAACCAGGCGATACTGGAGATGCCTTCGATCAGGCTTCGGCTATCGCTCGTGTCGAGGGCGACACCGCGGATTCACCAGATTCGTCATCACTGCACCGCACCTCATCTCCCGAAACCGGTTTCTTCGCCCGACGACGACATCGGCGGACCACTCGAATTCCGTATTGGGATCGTCCAAAACCCAAGCGAGACCTGAACTGGTTCCTCGGAAAGCTGGGAACCAGCCTGATCATCCTTGGTGTCTTGATCTTTCTTTTCGTCGGCTATCAGTTATGGGGTACAGGGATCGAGGCCGCTCAATCCCAAAACCGCCTAGAAGACAAATTCACCCAGATCGCCCAGACCACCGTTCCTCCCACCCCCTCACAACCCGAGGCCGTTCCCGACCCTGTGGTCATCAGCAACGGTGACCCGATGGCCATTTTGGAGATGCCCACTCTGGGCGTGACCAAATATGTCGTAGCCGGAGTCGAAACCGGTGATCTCAAAAAAGGGCCCGGGCATTACCCCAGTACGCCTTTTCCCGGCGAACTCGGCAATGCCACCATCGCCGGCCATCGCACCACCTACGGTGAACCATTCCGCCAACTCGACAAGTTGCAGCCTGGAGACCCGATCATCGTCACCGACCTACTCGGCCGTCGCTTTGTGTACTCGGTAACGAATCAACTCATCGTTCAACCCGAGGACTCGTGGGTGGTCAATACCGTTGATCCATCGGTTGCCATGCTCACCTTGACAACATGCCATCCAGAGTTCTCCGCCAAACAGCGACTCATTGTTTTCGCAACGATGGATACCGAACAAAGTGAGCCGGTCAGTACTCCTGCTGCGGTCTACGGTGCGGGTGTCGGGCTCTCGTCTGGACTCGACGAGCTCGATAGCGACGCTGCCGCAGGCTCACCTGCAGACGTCACGACGACGAATGTCCCCGACGAGCCAGGTGCCAATATCGTCGAGTCTCCATCGGGAAGTGTGACCAGCCAAACGACTGCCGTACCCATTGATGGCTCGACACAAACTCCTGAGGCGACTACTCAACAGGGAGGCGACGATGTCTTCAACAAAGGCTGGTTCAGCGACCCTGATGCCTATCCCCACGTGGCTTTTTGGATCCTCATCGAAATCTTGATCGTTTTCGGAGCGTGGCAAGTTGCCAAAAGATTCCGTCATCGCGGTATCGGTCTGGCAGTAGGCATTATTCCAGCGGTGGTCACGTTGTACTTCATCTTCCAAAATGTCAACCGCTTACTGCCACCTAATTTGTAACGCTGATTACTGAACCTGTCACTCGTTAGCCAGTAAGTCTGCACAAAAGGCGACCGTGGCCGACACCAGTGCCTGTGGAGCCTCCCAGGGCACGAAGTGTCCGCAGTCGCGTACGATGAACGGGCCGACATGCAAAGCGAAAACTTCTGCAGCAATTCGATCAAAGGCTGGATAGATCACGTGGTCGCTCGGCCCGAACATGATCAATGTCGGCGTTCGTTCATTGCGACCCATGAGGGTGGGTTCACTCTGTTTGGCGGAATTGAATACCGCCTCGTAGGCCCCGAATGAAGCCCGCAATGATTCCGCCGAGCCAAATGGTTCCACATGAAACTTCACTGCTTTTGGATCGAATGTGCCGGGATGAGCCCAAAAACGACTGCCATAAAACCCGGCTATGTACCGATGACGCTCTGAGTCAGTCGCCAACTCGGCCGATACAGCATCAGCATCGGTTCCTTGACGAAGAAAATAATCAGCCGCTTCGCGCGGAGCGCGCGTACCTTCCAGATGTTCCATTCGGTCCTTGTCGAAAGGTAATGGTGAATTGAACAACACCATGCGATCGACCAGATCAGGGAACCGCAAAGCCATGTCCTGAATGACTGGCCCACCTAAATCACCTCCAAGCACCACGACCTTGTCGTACCCCAATTGGTCTACCACCAGAGCGTGTACATCGCGAGCGTGCGCTGGCGGGTCGTAGAACCCGTCTGGTGCCACGCCACTATCACCAAAGCCCCGGAGATCAGGAACGATGACATCAAAACCAGCAGCGACAAAGGGTTCGATCACCTTCCAAAAGATTCGCTTGCTTTCCGGCCACCCATGGACACACACCAACGCCGTGCCGTTTCCGTGAGCACTCTTTTCATGGATGTACGCCTGAGGAAAGCCTCTTGTGGTGCTGGTGTGGATGGCGAACCGTTGGGGATCGGTATCGCGATCCGATGTCCTGATGAGGCTGGCACGAAGTCGCTCTTGAATGTTCACGATCGCACCCTAGACAATGCCGCCAGACAGACGATGCCGCCTGGTCCATCTTCACCTGCATCGATGACTGCAAAGCGAGATTGGGAAATGACTGAGCGATATTCGGGTGTGCCGAATTATGGTTCCTTACCATGGATGCTCAAGAGTTTCGTCAACACGGCCATGACATCATCGAGGTCATCGCTCAGTATCTCGAAACCATCGAGGAGCGATCAGTAACCAGTGGTCTTCAACCCGGAGACATTCGGGCTCGACTGCCGGAACATGCACCGCACGTTGCTGAAGCTTTTTCGGCGGTTCTCAATGATGTCAACGACATCATCATTCCTGGTCTCACGCATTGGCAACATCCAAGTTTCTTCGCCTTCTTTCCCGGCAATACGTCCTATTCCTCAATTTTGGCCGAGTTCTTGACTGCAGGACTTGGAGTGCAGGGAATGATCTGGGCAAGTTCTCCCGCTTGCACCGAAGTCGAAACCCTGATGCTCGATTGGATGCAAGAACTCCTCGGATTACCGGAGAAATTCCGAAGTACGTCGTCAACTGGCGGTGGAGTCATCCAAGGTTCGGCAAGTGAAGCAACATTGTCATCCATTCTCGCAGCACGATGGCGGGCAACCGATGGGGCCATCAATGTCAATGGCGATACATCTCGGCTCATTGCCTATTGCACGTCACAGGCACATAGCAGCATCGAAAAGGGACTGCGAATTGCGGGAATTGGAACGGACAACATTCGCATCATTCCCCATGATGAGAATTTCGCCATGAATCCGATCGCACTTCGAGCACAAGTGATGGCTGACGCTGCCGGAGGTCTAGTTCCCTTCTGGGTCTGCAGTACTGCAGGCACCACATCATCAGGAGCTTTCGATCCCACCGCAGCAATGGGCGAGGTCGCTCGCGAGTACGGACTCTGGCTCCATCTCGACGGGGCCATGCACGGTATTGCAGCTCTTGCACCGGAATATCGATGGGTCAATGAAGGGATGGAGTTCGTCGACAGTTACTGCACCAATCCTCACAAGTGGATGGGGGTCAATTTCGACTGTGATCTTTTCTGGACTTCTGATCGCCAAGCACTACTCGGAGCCCTCAGTATCCTGCCGGAATACCTGCGATCGGCGGCAGCGGAATCAGGGGCGGCCATCGATTATCGCGATTGGCAGATCCCCCTTGGCCGTCGTTTCCGATCACTCAAGTTATGGTTTGCGCTTCGTCTCGATGGGCTTCCAAACTTCCAAGAACTCATTCGCCGTCACGTAACACTGACCCAGGAATTGGCCCAGTTGGTCGGCTCGGACGACCGATTCGAAATTGTTGCACCTCATCCTCTCAATCTCCTCTGCCTACGTCTGAAGGGGGACGATGCTGCTACCGACCGACTCATCGAACAGGCAAATGCCACTGGACGAGTGCTATTCACCCGAACCGTTCTGGACGGTCGCAGTGTGCTGCGCTTTTCCATTGGGAGCCGCACGACCACTGGCGACCATGTGCGACAGGCTTGGGGTTTACTCCAAAACCTGGCCTAGGCTGAGCGCACATATATAAGCGCCCCCGTGCGGGGTTTGGGTGCAAGTCCCAACCGGCGGTCACAGTCCGCGAACCTCGGAAGTCAGCTTCAGAGGCCGACCTGGTGGAATTCCAGGGCCGACGGTCACAGTCCGGATGGGAGCACGGGTACGCATCCAGAGATCGACAGGTTCTGCGACGCGGATATCTGTTGGTCCTTTGGGCGTGCCGTCTTCCCCTGCACTGGGATCCGTGACCCGAGCAGAGACGCCATGACCAGCACCCCCCACCATCGCGAACAAGATCATCTGATGATGACTCAGGCCCTCGCCCAAGGTGCCCTTGCTCGACTCCGAACATCTCCCAATCCATGGGTCGGATGCGTCATCGTGACTACTGCCGGCGACATATTCGCGGGCGCTACCGAACCTCCAGGACAACGGCATGCTGAAATCGTGGCGCTGGACGCAGCCCGCAAGGCGGGTGCCGATACTCGCGGCGCCACGATGTACACGACCCTCGAACCCTGCAGCCACCACGGTCGGACTCCCCCTTGTACGGATGCACTCGTCGCCGCCGGTATCGCTCGGATCGTCAGCGCCGTGGCCGATCCGGATCCCCACGTCAGTGGACGCGGTTTCACCCAACTACGCGCTGCCGGTATCGACGTCGACACTGGTACCGAGGCCGACGCAGCGACTGAACAACTTCTTCCCTATCTCCACCATCGACGTACGGGCCGACCCTTTGTCGTTCTAAAGATTGCCTGCACTCTCGATGGTGGTACCGCGGCCGCCGATGGGTCGAGTCAATGGATCACCGGAAGCGAAGCCCGCCGAGCCGTTCACCAACTACGGGCTGAAAGTGATGCCATCGTTGTCGGTGCTGGAACAGTACGCGCCGATGATCCAGTACTGACGACCCGTTTGGTCGAGGGACCATCTCCACGACGAATCGTTCTCGGTTCAGCGCCCCCGACAGCACAAGTTCACCCTTGTCTGGAATGGAGTGGACCACTGCAGGATCTTCTGCAATCTCTTGGTGAACAGGGCATCTTGCAACTCATGGTCGAAGGGGGTCCAACTGTGGCGGCATCCTTTCATGAGCAAGGTCTCATCGACCGCTACGTCTTCCACGTTGCTCCCGCACTCATGGGCGGCGATGGGCAAAGAATATTCCACGGTGTCAGCACCCCAACGATGGACGATCTCTGGCGAGGCGAGTTTCGTTCCACACGCACGCTAGGAACAGATATCGAGATTGTGCTCGATCAATGGCGCACTTCCCCCGTCCTTCAATCTCTTCAAAACAAGGAATCACTATGACTTCTACCCCACCTTCCTCTTCACCTTTTGCTCCCATTGAGGACGTCGTCGCGGCCATTGGACGCGGTGAGATCGTCGTCATCGTCGATGATGAGGATCGAGAAAATGAAGGTGACTTGATCATGGCTGCGCAGTTTGCAACTGCGGAGAAAATGGCATTTTTCGTTCGTCATACCTCTGGGGTCATCGTTGCGCCACTGACCGGAGAACGGTGCGACGAACTGCGACTTCCTTTGATGGTCGAGCACAATACCGAAAGTCACCGAACTGCGTTCACGGTTTCTGTCGATCTCATCGAAGGAACATCAACAGGTATCTCTGCCGCTGACCGAGCCGCCACTCTGTGCGCCTTAGCCGATCCAACTGTCGGGTTCACAGCCTTTGCCCGACCAGGTCACGTGTTTCCGCTTCGCGCTCGAGAAGGTGGTGTACTGAAGAGAGCCGGACACACCGAAGCCGCTGTTGATTTGGCTCGCATGGCCGGTCTCGAACCGGCGGGAATCATCTGTGAAATCACCAACGACGATGGAACTATGTCTCGCCTTCCTCAGTTGATCGAATTCAGTCGTGAACACGGGCTGCTGCTTTCAAGCATTGCTGAGCTCATCAAATATCGTCGACACCACGAAAAACTGGTCACTCGTATGGGCCAGGCTCAAGTGCCAACCGACTGGGGCACTTTCACTTGCACTGCATTTCGTAGCGACCTGGACGATACCGAACACCTGGCTTTTTCTATTGGTGACATCGATGACGGAAGACCGGTTTTGGTGCGCGTCCATAGCGAATGTCTGACCGGAGATGTTTTCTCCAGTCGCCGCTGTGACTGTGGCCCTCAATTGCATTCAGCCATGTCGTTGATCGAGAGTGAGGGCCGTGGGATCTTGGTTTACCTGCGCGGCCACGAGGGACGCGGTATCGGTATCGGCCACAAGATCCGGGCCTATTCGCTCCAAGATGGTGGTGCCGATACGGTCGATGCCAACACCCAACTCGGTCTCCCCGTCGACAGCCGCGAATACGGAATCGGTGCTCAGATCCTGGCAGATCTTGGTGCCCACAAACTGCGGCTGATTACCAATAATCCCGCCAAATACGGCGGCATCGAAGGGTACGGTTTGGAAGTAGTGGAGCGCGTTTCATCCCATGTCGCTCCGACCGAAGAAAACTTGCGCTATCTCCAGACCAAACGAGACCGTATGGGCCATCTGCTCGATCTGCCACCCACCCCAGTCCAAGGAGGCCAGTCATGACTCGAATCCACTCCAGTCGCACCACCCCAGCGTCACTCGATGGCTCGAAACTTTCAATCGGAATCGTCTGCGCACGATTCAACGATCACATAGTGAGCGACCTCTTGGCTGGAGCACAACGCGGACTACAGCGCTGTCAGGTCGATGTTTCCAATATCGACATCGTCTGGGTCCCGGGAGCATTTGAAATTCCCTTAGCGGCAATTGCTTTGGCGGGATCTGAGAACTACGACGCCGTCATTGCGCTTGGAGCGGTGATTCGTGGCGACACTGCACATTTCGAGTTCGTTGCTGGTGAATGCGCCCGCGGCATTCAAGATGCTCAACTAGCCAGTGGTGTTCCAATCATGTTTGGAGTCCTCACGGTGGACACCAACCAACAGGCCCTCGATCGGTCCGGACCAGGTGAAGACAACAAGGGTGATGAGGCCGCCATGGGGGCAGTTGAAATGGCTCTTCTCATCGAACGCATCGAGGCCACCTACCCCGACTGAATCGGCATGGTTTTCGAATCACCTCGCCACTGAGACCGCCCCTCAAGCCACAGTCAGGGAGCCAACACGATTCCGTTGGCTAGGAACTGGAGGAGTCTCACCATGAGCACACTCGGCTCATTTGTGTCATCGCGCCTCGCCCGTCACCCAAGGCACTTGATAGCCATCGTCATAGCCGGCATCACATTGGCTACATCGGGTGCCGCCGCGGCTAGCCCCCCTCAAGACATCAGACGAATGCATGAATTGGTGTTTCACACTCCGCTTCTGGTCTTTTTGGACACTGCTCAGCGCCAGACACCATCTGATCGAATCTTTGATTGGTCCAGTGATTTGTGTTCGGCACCCATGATCGGAAGTACGGGACGCAGTTACGATTTTCGCGGGCCCTGTCGCCGTCATGACTTTGCTTATCGGAACTTCAAAAAGGCCGATCTTGTCGAGAGTTGTCGACATTCCACCTTGCGAACTCTTTGCTCTGCGCGGCCTTTACCCTCAGGGCGCTGGTGGAATAGCACGATCCGTCATCGTATTGATCGACAATTTCTCGCTGATATGAATGAGCATTGTTCAAGTCGGCAAACCTCTGAACGAATCCGTTGTCTAACTTGGGCACAAGTCTTTTTCCGCACCGTGCGCATCGCCGGAGGTCCATAACTTCAGCACCCTGTTCACCGCTCCAGTGATAACCGGTATGTATTGGTGGGCACTTTCTCCATTTGGTCAACAGCAGGTCCCATTTGGTGACTGATCATCTCGAAACCAGCCCGTATGACGACCAATTGTGATGCCCGGTTGTCACTGGCAACCTTGGCAACTACGTGGTGTATCTCAAGAATTTCCTCGGCCCAACTGATCAAAGCCCGCAACGCCTGCGTGCCAGCTCCTCGACCTCTCGACCATGGCGCCACCCAATAACCGATATCAGCCTCGCGGCTCACTGGGTCGACTCCATGAATGGCGATCACTCCCAAAGGACTGCCCGTTTCATCGTCGACGATGGCCCAGCGAATGAACTCCCCGAGCCCATTCACTACGAATGAATGAGCGTGTTCCCGTTCATAAGGACGTGGGACGAGTGTCCAACGTTGAATATCGGCGTCTTGGCAGGCCCGATAAATCCAGTCCTCATCGATGAGAGACAATGGACGTAGCCGCACCGCATTCATGAGACGAGGACCACACTCAGTAATTCATGCAACATCCTTGCTGTTGCTCCCCAAACAGTCTCATCGTCTAAATAGAAAAAATGCATGGGCTGGTGAGACGGACGATCCCCATCGTGATTTTCGAGTTGAGCAGCCGTGGCGAAACTCCAGATCTCTGAAACATAGGTATCAGGGCGAATGAGTTCAGCCAGAGGTACCCATAGTGCCCGCTCGACTTCATCTTCATTGAGATGAAGTTGTGGTTTGAACGGAATTGAAGCGATCACCGGAACTATGTAACTGCGACTCACGAAGGTCGATAGGGGGCTCAATTCACAATGAACTGCCAGCGACGATGCCGCGATACCTACTTCCTCGAATGTTTCGCGGATGGCAGCATCGACGATGCTTTCCCCTTCATCGGTCCGCCCACCAGGAAAACTGATTTCACCACGATGACTGTTCAACTTCGTCGAACGCCGCGTGAGAAGAATCTCGGCGCCCGAGGGTCCATCCACCAAAAGACCCATCACCGCCGAAATACGCTCATCAGAGCGCGGTGATGAAGTCACACCAACATCTGATATTCGACCACTCAAGCGCGACAGAACCGTCGACAGTGAAAGATCGACCTCGAGTCCGAACCACGCAGGTTGCTGACCTGGTTTGCGCGTGATTGGGGTGGGAATGACCTGAGATCCCCCACGACGATGGGTGGAAGAAGGAGAGAACGACGGCAGAGACGAATTCACGCGCCGACTTCTTCCCTCAGCCTTCCTGGTGAGGCTTCCAATTACTGGCGACCAGCTGACTCAATACTTCAGCCAAACCAGACTTCTTCATCGCGGTCAGCGTCTTTCCCGGGGCTTCGTTTCCTCGTTCCCACTCTTCCCAGGCGGCGACAATTTTGGCCAAGTCTGCTACTGGACGTTCAAAGGTGGAGGACATGATTTCATTGTAGAGGTGGGCATCCAAAGGTGCTCGGACGCTGTGCCTTGACTGTTGTCGGCGGATACTTGATCATGAATCAATCACGGCTGTCACCCATTTTTTGGGTACGTTGGCGTACTCGCGCCGCCAGAGTGCCAGTCAGCCGTCCGGCTTGGCGGCCCATATCCACGGCGAGTCCGGCCTCGCTGGCCCGTTGCTCGCGCTTTTTCACTACTTCGGTGTAGTTGGTACCCAAGATGACCACTACGAAAACGACGACCAGCGCGACCTGCACCACCCGAGCGGACAGATCCGCACCCGGAAGGACCGTCATCACGATCATCATCAGCAGCACAACCCAGTCAGCGATGCGATGCCAGCGTCGTTTGACCCATTGAAATGCGGACAGGGGACCATCGGCAACGGCAGCGTTCAACAAGATCAACCCACCCATCAGGGTGGGCATCAAGGGCCGCGCGCTCTGAAAACCAGTAGCAATAGCTGCGAGGCCAATGATGTACTCGGCAACTTGATGCAACCAAAAGGGTCTCTTCACCGATGCGGGCACCTCATCAGCCTAGAGACCCGGAGATGAAACAGAGCCCGGCGCACCCGCCGGACATAAAACAGAGCCCGGCGCACCCGCCGGACATAAAACAGAGCCCGGCGCACC